>JBCCLJ010000012.1:0-64214 GCA_039026915.1 Acidobacteriota bacterium | reverse complement strand
GATCGAGCCGTTCTCGCCGTTTGGCTACGACGAGCGGCAGTACTGCAGCCCCGGCTTCGACCTGCCCGTCGGCTCGTTGACGCGATCGCCCTGGGGGCGCTATCCGGAGTACCACACGTCGGCCGACGACCTCGATTTCGTTCGCCCCGAGGCCCTCGCTCAGTCTCTCGAGGCGTTGCTTGGCATCGTCGGAGAGCTCGAGACGGCTCGCATCTATCGCAATGTCGAGCCCTTCGCCGAGCCGCAGCTGGGACGTCGCGGCCTCTACTCCTCGATCGGCGGAGACGACTCCGGTCGCGAGAAGGAGCTCGCTCTCCTCTGGGTTCTGCATCAGTGCGACGGTGCGCGGCCTCTGGCCGACGTGGCGGCTCGCTCAGGTGTCGATCCCGAGCGTCTCGAGTGGGCGGTCAATGCTCTGACGGAGGCCGGTCTGCTCGCCGAGGTCGACGCGTGAGTCTGAGGCAGGACTACGGTCGCCTCGCCGAGTACCGGCAGCGCCGCTCGCTCGTGTTTCTGCTCGAGCTCCTGCTCTTCGACAACGGCTTCCAGGCGGTCGTCCTGCACCGTCTGGCGCACGGACTGAAACGGCTCGGCCTGCCGTTTCTGGCGCCGGCGATCGCACGAACCAGTCTTTTCCTCACCGGCGTCGACATCAACCCGCGAGCCCGGCTCGGTCCTGGACTCGTCATCAGTCACGGGGTCGGTCTGGTCATCGGCGCGGACGTCGTCGCCGGAAACAACCTGCTTCTGCATCACCAGGTCACGCTGGGGGCACCGACCGTCGGGCGCATCGATCGCTGTCCGCGGATCGGCGATGACGTCGTTCTCGGCGCCGGTGCGAAGGTCTTCGGCGGAGTCGAAGTCGGCAGCGGTTCGTTTGTCGGGGCGGGAGTCGTGCTGACCGAGAGCGTGCCGCCCGGCAGCAAAGTGACCCTGCGCGACTCTCTCGTCGTCACGGCTGGATCGTGAAGCGCCGGCTCGTCGCGGTGCTGCCGGCGGCGGGCTCGGCGACGAGGCTCGGCGAGCTCGGAGGCAGCAAGGAGGCGCTCGAGCTGAGTCCCGGTTCCGGGCCGATCATCGGGCACGCTCTGCGCGGAGCGGCCCAGGCGGGGGCCGAGCGGGTCTGTGTCGTGACGCGAGAGAGCAAGACGGACCTGATCGACGTGCTGGGCGACGGCGCTGCCTTCGGCGTTCCCGTCGAAGTGCACACAACCGCTCCGACGCCGAGCGCCGTGCATACCCTGTGCGTTGCGCTGCGCGGCTTGGGTGACGTCGATGTGATGCTGGCTTATCCCGATCTGCTGGTGCGCCCAGCAAACGCCTTCCTGGAGGTCGCTCGACGTCACGGGCGTTCCCCGGCCGACGTCACGCTCGCGGTGCTCCCGTCGCAGCGCCCTGACAAGGCTGACATGGTTCGGCTCGATGCTGACGGCAGGCCTGTCGAGCTGGTGATCAAGGATCCCAGCTGTGCACTGCGCTATACGTGGGGCCTGGCCGTCTGGGGGCCGCGGTTCACCGAGCTCCTGGTTCGTCGGGCGGACGCGCGGAGCGGCGGAGAGCGTGAGCTGTACGTCGGTGACGTGCTGCGAGAGTCGATCGAGCGGGGGTTCACGCTGGACGCCGTCCGCTTCGAAGACGGAGTCGTCGTCGACGTCGGCACGCCGGGGGACCTGGAGCGCGCGCGGACACTGCACTGGGACTAGCGCATCGAGGCGCGTCGAACGCTACGGGTGCTCGAGCGGCAGCGGAACGGTCTCCTCGAGGCGCTCGACGCGGACGCGAGCGACGGAGGCCATCGATCGCACCAGATCGTCGACGGCCGAGGCGCTGCGCTTTGGATGGAAGTGCACGGGCGCCAGGGCAGAGACGCTGGCCTCATGAGCGATGCGGAGCACGTCGGACGCAGCGGCGTGGCCGCTGAGCATGCGGGGGAACTGCAGCGCCTCCTCGTCGTCGAGCCATACCTCGTGCAGCAGCATGCCGACGCGGCTGGCGAAGTCGATCGTTGCGTCGTCGGCGGCCGTGTCGGTGGTGTAGGCCAAGGCGTCCTCGAAGCGCAGGCCGGCAGAGCCGCCGGGGTGCTTCTGCCTGCGCGCCTGGACCTCGAGCCCGGCGACCGTGAAGCTGTCGCTGTAGGGAACGATCTCGACGGCGTTCGGCCAGGCGTCGAAGGGCATCGGGAAGATCGGCGGGGCGACGAGTTTCGCGAAGGCGTCGTTCGGCTCGGCGTCGACGAGCGGTGGAGTGGGAGCATGGATCCGAACGTCCTTGCCCCAGACCCCGTTGAGGTAGGTGAGCCCTGCCGTGTGGTCGAGGTGATAGTGGCTGAGCACGACGTCGAGGACGTCCTGGCCTTCGAGTCGCTGCGCGATCTCCGGCTCGAGGAGCCGCGAAGCGCCGGTGCCGGCGTCGAGCAGGAAGGCGGGTCCGGGTCCGTCGACGAGGTAGGACATCGTCTGCCGCCCGAAGGACGGCAGGAAGCCGTTGATGCCGAGGGGAATGAGCTGAAGGGGCTTCATCGCGTCAGCGGACCTCGACCGGATGGCGGAAGGTCCGCCCGTTGCGGCGGTCGGAGAACCAGGCGACGTGCTCGAGCACCGGGTCGAGCTCGAGGACGTAGCTGCCGGGCTCCCGGGGCGCTTCGACCTCGATGCTGACCGGAGTGCGCACGTTCGGCGCGACCTCTCCCGGCAGCGGCGAGCGCAGCCCGTCGCGGACGACTTCGCGGCCGCCCGTCGTCCGCCAGTGGTAGGACAGCTTGACTCGGGCAGCGCCGCTCGCCGCCCAGGGAACCTGACTTCGGTTGTAGAGGAAGGCCGACACCGTGAACCGCTCTCCGGGACTCACCTCGGTCGGCACGTCGGCGCCTCCCCACTCAACGCGGAAGACCGGTGCGTCGACCGTGCTGGCGTCGCCGAGGAAGACGACCTCGGCGCCCTTGTAGAAGGACTCTTCCACTGTCTCGTTGTAGGCGAAGTAGTACGAGCAGGCGTTGGGCGGGAAGTGCCGCGTCCACGTCTCGACGTGCCCACGATCGGCCTCGATGTCGAGCTCGTAGTAGTAGAGCTTGATGCCTTCGTGGAAGCGCACCTTGTCGGGCTTTCGCGGCGCCATTTCGAGTCGCAGTGCTTCGCCCGGCTCGCTGAAGCTGACGCGCTTCTTGTCGCGCCCGAGCCGCACGTCGAGACTCGCACCCGGAGCAACGTCACGGAGCAGCAGGACGGGTCGCTCGAGTGGCTCCAGCGAGCTGATCAGGAGTCTGACGCGCCCCGAGCCGGCCACCCAGAGGGTGTCGCCGCGCGGCACGATCTGGTCCTTGCGAGCGCGCACCCTGAGGTCGCCAACGCGCTCGATGTAGTAGCCGGGCAGGTTGCGGAGCGTCAGCTCGAGAGGCAGCCAGCGCAGTGGCGCCGAACGCGCGTGCGCCTGCAGGGTCGGTTCCGGCGACATCGAGCCGAAGGGTGTCAGTAGCAGTTGGCCGATGAAGAGCCCGCCGAGCGCGTAGCCGATAACCGGCACGAAGGTCGGCGTGATGCGGGTGACGAGGAAGAGAAAGCCGGGCACAACGTTGAGGTAGTAGCGGTTGGCGACGAAACCGCCTCCTCCCTGCCAGTTCCAGTAGATCCACAGCAGGAAATAGAGGGCCGTAGCCATCAGGGCGAAGAGCAGCGCCCAGCGCCTCAGGGACTCGCGCCCGTTGGCGAGAAAGAGGAAGAGCGACAGGCCGGTGAACGGGAAGTAGACGAGCAGTCCGGTGTGTCGTCCCCAGAGGAAGTAGCGCACGTTGTCGAAGAGCTCACCCGGCTTGAACTCGGGGATGCGGAAGAGCCAGCCGAAGGTTCGAGGGCTGTGGCCTGCGGCCTCGGCTTCGGCGGCCGCGGCCTGCGTCGCGTCGATCGTCGGCTCGGTGGAGACCTCTTCGTTCGTCGCCGACGCGGCGACTGCCTCGGCTCTGGCTGCGTCGCGTCGAGCGGCTGCGGCCAGCGCCTCGGTTGGCAGGACACCAGGTTCGCAAACGCGCACTCCGGTGCGCTGCATCTTGCCAAGGTACGGCGAGGCGTGCCCGGTCAGCAGGATGCCCAGACCGCAGAGGCCGCCGAAGACCAGGACGAAACCGCTGAGCCAGGTCGAGACGATGCGCCAGTTCCGCTCGAGGATCGGCACGATCAGCAGCGGCAGCGCCATGCCGAGGAACATCGGCTTGTTGTACACCGGCAAGGCGAGCGCCATGCCGGACGCGAAGATGGCGAAGCCGGGACGGTTCTGCCAGTCGCGGTCGGGCGACTCTCGATCGAGCCCGAGGAAGAGGGCGGAGGTGACGCCGAACATGCTGAGCATCTCCGGCTGGAGCCAGAAGGCGTAGCTGAAGATGGCGCTGACGACGAAGAAGCCCGCCGAGAAGAGTGCGGCCACCGGCTCCGGGTTGAAGCGCTCGAGGTAGAGAAAGCCCATCCAGATCATGGCCACGAGCAGCGCCATGTTGAAGAAGAGCAGACCGTTGGCGCCGAAGACGCGCACGAAGGGCGCAGCGAAGAGGGCGTGCGCGAGCGGCTTGGAGTAGTGAGCTGTCTCCCAGTCGTCGTCGGTCATGACAATGAGATTGCGCGCCGCCCGGAACGGAAAGTCGCGGAAGAGGCGCTCCGTATCCTCGACGTCGAGGCGCAGATCGCGGTCGTACGCGAGGCTCGTCGCCATCATGTAGTAAGCGGCCTCGTCGGCTTTGAGTCCCTGCGGCAAGCCCGGTTTGGGCAGCGTCAGCGGGAAGAGAAGGAGAAAGAGGCTGAGGCCGAGGAGGCCCATGCCTGTGCTGCGATCCATGAGCCGTGGAGTATACGAGTGGGATGGCGTACCGGGGAGATTGCCGCGCCGAGCCGTGCAAAGGTCCGAGGCGGCGACGTCCGTATGCCAGACATTTTGCGTCTCCAGGAGCACGGTCTCCCTGCGAGGAGCGGCTGAACGGCTCCTCTCCGCGAACCCGTCCGGCGCTCCTCCCCGGGGCGGTGGTGGCGGACCTGGACAAGCGGGGCACGCACCGCGATGCGAATGGAGAACGGTGCGCGGCAAGTGAGGAGAGCTGACGATGCCTGACCGCCGCTGCTGCCGCCGCGTTCGATCCGCCCTCGGCGCAATCCGCTCGAGACCGCTGCCTCGTTTCGACTTTGGTTAAGCTCGGGCCTCTCCTCACGTCCCCAGCTCGCCTTTCGAGCCCTGCGACCGACCATAACTTCACCGATGGGAATGCTCATGCGCCGACTCACGCTCCTGATCTGCTTGGCCACCTTCGCCTTCGTTCTTCCGACGCTCGCCTCCGAAAGCAACGACCATTGGCCCACCTGGCGCGGCCCTGCCGGCACTGGAGAAGCCCCCGGCTCGCCTCCCACCGAGTGGAGCGAAGAGAAGAATGTCGCTTTCAAGGTCGACCTGCCGGGCCTCGGCTCGTCGACGCCCGTCATCTGGGGAGATCGGCTCTTTCTCACGGTGGCGATCGACACCGGCAAGACCCCGGACGGCAGTCCCGGAGAGCAGGATCGCGCGGGACGGGCGCCCGACAACGTTCACGACTGGGTCGTCCTGGCGTACTCGACCGAAGACGGCAGCGAAGTGTGGCGCAGCAAGGTGGGCGCCGGCGTCCCGCATGAAGGCTCCCACATGGACTCCACCTGGGCCTCGAACTCGCCGGTCACGGACGGCGAGCGCCTCTATGCCTACTTCGGCTCGACCGGGCTCTTCGCTCTCGACCTGGACGGCAAGGTGCTCTGGGAGCGCGATTTCGGTCAGATGACGACTCGCATGGCCTTCGGAGAGGGCAGCTCGCCGGCCGTCTACGGCGGCACGCTCGTCATTCAGTGGGATCACGAGGGAGAGAGCTTCATCGAGGCCCTCGATGCGGCGACGGGCGAAACGAAGTGGCAGAACGCCCGTGACGAAGCGACCTCCTGGTCGACGCCGATCATCATCGAGGTCGACGGTCGGCCGCAGATCATCACCAACGCGACGACCAACGTGCGCGGTTACGACCTCGAGACCGGCCACGACATCTGGACGACGACCGGCATGACCGAGAACGTCATTCCCAGCCCGGTGCACAAGGACGGCATGGTCTACGTGATGAGCGGCTTTCGCGGCTACGCGCTACAGGCGATCAACGTCGTCGGCGCCGAGGGCGATCTGACCGGTACCGACAAGGTGGTCTGGACCTACGACAAGGACACGCCCTACGTCGCTTCGCCGCTGCTCTACAACGGCAACCTGTACTTCTTCAAGGTCATCACCAACATCTTCACCGCCCTCGACGCCAGCAACGGCGAGCTGCTCTACAACGAGCGCCTCAGCGATCTGGCCAACGCTTACGCTTCGCCCGTCGGCGCCGGCGGCCGCGTGTACCTCATCGGTCGCAAGGGCAAGTCGATGGTCCTCGACGCCGGAAAGGAACTTGAGGTGCTGGCGACGAACACCCTCGACGACCGCTTCGATGCGTCGCCGGTCGTGCTGGGAGACCGCCTCTATCTGCGCGGCCGCGAGAGCCTCTACTGCATTGCTGAGTAGCGGAGGAGCGCCGCATTTGTGGTGCGGTTGACAAGTCTAGCCCCTTCGTTATGCTGATAGAGCATACTGTGGGGAGCTTCGGATGCGCGTGAATGGAGAGACGGGGTGGCGTCGGCGGTGGTGCGCGGTCTGGACGACCGCCCTCCTCTGTGCTCCGCTGGGGAGTGCAGCCCAGCTGTCGGAGAACCCGCAGCGGGTTGCCGAGAGGGGCGGGGCACCGATCTCCGCACCGCCGATGCGATCGCTCGCCGAGAGGGCCTCTTCGGTAGGCCGCAGCTCTAGCCCGGTGCCCTGCGACGAAGAGTATGTCCGTGGCTTTTCGTCCGACGACTTCTGCTACTACGCGCTCGTCAATGAGAACTACTTCGCGGTCCTAACGACCCGCAGCGGCCCAGCCGGCGGCACGGGTGAAGAAGTGGAGGACCTGGTCACTGCCGTCGACAGCGACTTTCGGCTTCACTACAGCTCGCGGTACCAGCCGGCGACGCACAACGCTTCGGAGCCTCCTTTCGTTTGGGGCAACGCTTTTTCTCTTCCCAACGCGACCTCTGCTCCAGCGGACGTGCACGTCTTCTTCCGGCCGAGTCTCGGAGCGAAGATCGAAGGCATTCTCGACGCTCTCGTCGCTCAGCGGACCAAGGAGTGGTTTTTCTCGCCGCTGGTGCGCAATGGCGAACGAACGGCAGTACGTGACAAACTGAACTCGTACCACGAGTTCGTGTTGCCGAGACTCTGGATCTTCAGCCAACCCGAACCTTCGGGTTTGGAGCAGGTCCGCTCGCTCCTGAGCTCTCAAGATCGTGTCGAGCATCAGGTCGTGGGAAGCACCGGTCTTCAGGTCTTTCCGGCAACCCGCAACGGCCTGGAGGTGTTGGAGATCGAGAGAGATCTTCGCGAGCAGCTGCCGAGTAGGACGTGGACGTGGACGTACCCCTTCACCCTTCCCGGAGAGCAGGTCACTCCCACGGGAGGCCCCTCGACCGGACCCGGCGGCGCTGCGGCCGCTGTACCTTTGAGCGACTGGGGATCGTTGCTGCTGGCGGCGGCTCTCGGCCTGGGAGCATTCCTGGTGCTCAGGAGGCGATAGTCGGTTCGACTCCCAGCCTCTTGGCAAGCGCTCGAGAGCGGTGCTGCGCGCAAGTCCTGGGCACGTTTCGCGGCGTAGAGCTCATCGCTCCCAAGTCATCCTCGCCTTTCCGATGGAGGAGGGAACCATCATGAATACCAAGAGACTCTTCCTTGCCCTGCTCAAGCGGACTCGCTGCCAGACGGTCTGCGACGTCGGTTCGATGGACGGTGCCGAGTCTCTGGACTTCGCTCGAGCCCTTCCTGATGCGAGCGTTCTTGCGCTCGAGGCGAATCGCGAGAACTACGATCGGATGATGTCGGATGCCCGCCTCGTTGCGGCGGGTGTCGAGGTCCTTCACAAGGCGGCGAGCGAGGCCAACGGCGAGGCCGAGTTTCACGTAGCGGACGTCGACTATTCGTCGACGGACGCAAACCGAGGCGAGAGCTCGCTCTTGTCTGGCTACTCGAAGACCAAGCGCGTCGACACGGTCGAGACCGTTCGTCTCGACGCATTGCTCGCGGATGCCGCAGCCCCGATCGCTCTCTGGATCGACGTCGAGGGCGCTGCCCACCAGGTAGTGGAAGGGCTCGAAGGCATCAAGGACAAGGTCTCCCTGATTCACATCGAGCTCGACCTGGTGCCCTACTGGCCGGAGGAAGTGCCTGGCGACCAGACGCGGGCGCTATTGAAGGACTTTGGTTTTCAGGAGATCGCTTCGCAGTTCTATCCGGACGGACCTGGAGCTCCGGGCTGGGACGAGCAGCTCGAGCAGAGTGCTCGAAGATCTGAGCTCTTCGACAGCTATGTTGCGGAAGCTTCAGGCAACGTGATTCTCGGCTCGAGTTCGTTCGTGGCGGAAAACGCGAGCGCGATTCGCCGCTCCCTCTCGATGGCCGCGACCCGGGCCACACTCTCCAAAGTGCTCGGTCGCTGACCGCCGGCGCGCAACTGCGACGACGCGGCGGTTGCCTAGCTACCGGTCTATGCTAATGTAGCATTATCGCTGGGGGGCAAGGATGCACGATCGTGAGGGAGCGAGTGGGGAGTGGCCGCGCTGGAAATCTCTTCCGGCGGGTCGTTCGTGGGTCCCTGCTTCCCCAGCGAAGCCGAGCCCCACCGCCGTTGGCGGCCTCTCGGGCGAATCGGCAACCGTCGTGCCGATCTCCGACTCTGCGTCCTTCTTGCTCGCAGGCGCGCTCGGCCTGAGCGCTATTCTGTGGCTGCTGAGGCGTTAGGTCAGTGGGTCTGATGAGTCTTGGAAAAGGAGTCCCCGCATGAAGGGGAAGCGTCGAAGAACCTCTGGCCGATGCGCGGCCGAGCTTCTCGTCCTCTGGATTTGCTGTGCGGCTGCCAGCGCCGCACAGGCGCCTGTGGATGGACGGGTCGGTTCTGGACGTCCGGACCCAGCCTCGGGCTTCGCTCTGGCCGCCTCGCTCGCCATCAGCTCGGCGCCTCCCGTTCCCTGCAACGAGACGTATCTCCGGGCGGCTACACGAGACGACAGCTGCAACTACCTCCAGGTCAACGAGAGCTACTTTGCCGTCTACACCGCCCGCTCCGGAACGGAGAGCGGTACCGGAGAAGAGGTCGAAGAGCTGGTGACCTCTCTCGATCCGAGGTTCGAGCTCTACTACAGCTCGCGCTACCAGCCGGCCGGTCCGAACGCATCGGAGCCCCCGGGTTGGGGAAGGGGAGCCTTCTCGACTCCGAACGCGACCGGGGCGCCTGGCGATCTCCACGTCTTCTTTCGGGTCGGCCTGGGTCCCAAGATCGAGAAGATCTTGGACTCACTCGTCGCCGAGCGAACCAAAGAGTGGTACTTCTCGCCTGTTTTCAAACAGGGCGTGAGGAACGCCTACCGCGATGAGCTGTTCACGCACCACGAGGTCTTCGTCCCTCGAATCCGTGTCTCCAACGATACCGAGAGGCCGACGCTCGAGGAACTGCAGGCATCCATCGGGGCCGGAGACCGCGTCGAGTATCGGAGGCTACCGAGTCGGAGACGCTTCTTCATCTATCCGGAGGGCCGGGATGCCTTCGACAATCTGCAGTTCGAACGGAGCCTCGATGAAGAGTGGGAGTCGTTCCCAGGTTTCTTCTTCAACGATACCTACCCCTTCTTCCTTCCTGGGGATCGGGCGAGCGGTGGTGTGAGCGGACCGACCGGAGCGGGAGCGACCGCGGTACCGTTGTCGGACTTCGCGCTGCTCGTGTTCGCGACGGCTCTCGGTCTCGCTGCCGCCTTCTGGCTCCGGCGTCGCTAGTCGGACAGTACACGCGGCTACTGGCCGCGTCCGAAAGCCGATCCCAGCACGGCCAGGTCCTGACCATCGACGATGCCGTCGCCGTTGAGATCGGCGGCCGCATCGTAGCGGGAGTTGGTCGACCTCGCGCCGAAGGACAGTGCGAGCTGGATCAGATCCTGGCCGTCGACGCGGCCGTCGCCGTCGACATCGCCCTGCAGGGCCGTCGTGCCCGAGACCGTGAACCGCGCGATCTGGCGGTCCAGGGTGTGGGCCGGGATGGCGAGATCGGAGACGCGCAGAGCCACCGTCACGATGCCGCTCAGTGCGCTCGGGGGGACGTAGTTGAAGTTGACTCGGTTGCCGGTGCCCGAGGGGAGCGTTCCGGTCGGCGTGCCGTTGACGATCAGCTCGGCGGTGACTGTGTCGACGCCGACGCCGAAGTCCCAGACGTCGACACTGATCGACGTGAAGGGGTCGACGTTCTCCTCGCCGTTGAGCGGCGAGAGGATTCCCGGAACCGGCGAGACCGTGTCGATGTCGCGAATGACGTCGTGGTAGCTCTGCGCCATCAGATCGTAGCCCGCGGCGTTTGGGTGGCCGACGTTGTCCGTGATCGGGCCGTCGTAGTAGAGCCGGCTGAAGATGTTCGTTTCGGTCGAGTAGATCTGGTTGTTGTCGACGAGGCGGCGACCGTTGCGCCCTGCGAGATCGCGCAGCTGCTGGTTGAAGTCGTCGTTGACGAGGTTGTTCGGATCGCGCCGGGCGTCGGGAAGACGGGGGATCGTCGTCGCGTGGATCACGGTCATACCTTCGTCGCGCGCTCGCTGAACGAGCTGGCGGATGTTGAAGAAGACCGTCTCCATCGAAAGGTCGCCCCGTGCCACGCGTGTCACGTCATTCGTGCCGAAGGCGAGAATCATGACGTCGTTGCCGGAGATCACGTTGGCATTCTGGTCCCAGCGGGCGAACGCGTCTTCGGTCGCCTCGCCGTCGAAGCCGAGCTTGAGGACGGTCGAACCGTCTGCGAGGAGGCGCTCGAGCCGGTCCGGATAGCCGGCGTCGTCGCCGTCCACGGAGTCGCCGAAGCCATTGGTGATGCTGTCGCCGAAGGCGACGTAGCGGGTCTGGGCGGCGGCCGGCGCGACGAGCATCGCCAGGGTGGCGAAGGTCGCCAGCAAGGGTCTCAGAGAGAAGCTCAAAGTGGCCCGCTGCGCTACTGCTCGAAAGTCCATGCGAGAGACTTCGGTGCGTCCGTCCAGACGGTGGTTGCTTCGTCGGCGCCGGCGGCACTGAACACGATGCGGTCCGAGCCCAAGATCACGGCGGGGCGTTCTTCTGTAGCGGGTGACGAGGCACGACGCACGATCCGACCCTCGGGCGCGAGCTCGAGAAGAGTCCACTCCTGACTCGTGCCTTCGAGGTAGAGGACGTGCGTGCTGCCGTTCGCTGCCGCCGAGAGGTGTGGACGCCCGCTGTTTGGGCCGCCGATCACTGTCTCCGCGACCTTGCGCTCCTGCTCGATCCGCGCGAGCACGATGCGATAGCGACCGTTGTGCCACTGACTCCAGGCGAGGAGAGCACCTTCCGCGGTGGTGACCACGCTCGGCCGCACGTCCGGAACCCCGTTGTCGGTGAGCGGCTGGGGCGCGCTCCAGGCCTCGCCGCTCCAGAAGCTTGCGAGGAGGTCGTCGTCGTTGCCGTCGTAGGAGCTCCACACGGCGAGCCACCGGCCGTCCGCAAGAGCCGTCGCCACCAGACCCGTCTGACTACCGGAGGCCTCGGGCCCGATCGGCCGTGGAGCTGAGAACCCGGACCCGTCCCAGGTCGAGGCCCAGGGTCCGAGCCGCCTCGAGCTCGGGCCCTGCATCCAAACGATGCCACGAACCGCGCCTTCGTGCGTCAGCAGGCGCGCCTGGGTCTGGATGTTCTGCTCGGAAGCCGGCGGCACGACGGTCTCCAAGAGGTCACGATCGCCGGAACGTACGAACAGGACGCGTCGACGGTCTGCCGTCAGGTGGTCGCCGGCGACCCACCACTTGGATCCTGCAACCGCCAGGGACGTTGGATAGCCGCCGGGGCCCAGCTCCAGACCGAGCGTCGTGCGCCCGCGCTTCTCGATCGCTTGCTCGCGCTCGGCGCCCTCGCTCGAGAGGATGAGCGTGGCGCGGTCGTCCCCCGGATGAAGGAGCGCATCGAAGGTCGTTCCTCGCGCGCTGAGCGACTGCCCTGCGGCGGCGGAAGCGAGCAACGCGAAGGCGGCCAGCGTAAGGCACTTCGGACGCAGAGAGAAGCTCCCGAAGGAGCCTTCAGAGGGCGAGGGGGAGAGTGACGTCATCGGAGAAAGTCTACCAGTGGAAGGGAGTGGTGAAGAGGCCGCCCGAACGCCGCTCGGCGCCCTTTGCATCGAGTGATAGCCTGCCGGCTTTCGCGGCGACAACGCCCCTTCCAACCCCCGGAGTCGACTTGGGAATTCCTCGCGGTAGCGCCCGCCTCCTGCTCGAAGAGCACAAGCGGCAGCCGTTCGCAGGCACCGTTCTGCAGTTCGGGCGCTCGACGGTCTACTTCACGCACGAAGAGCTGCGCGCATGGGCTGGTGCGCACGGCGTGACTCTGCGCGACGTCGAGACGCGTCTGTCTCACGATCCGCGGCTTGCCGCGGAGCAGTGCATCGACGATCACACACTCTTCGAGTCGCTGGGCTTTGATCGCGTGACCTCGTCGGACATCGAAGAGTGGGAGGGCGCGGACTACATCTTCGATCTCAACGAGTCGGTGCCGGAGGATCTCGAAGGGCAGTTCGACGTCGTCTTCGAGACGGGGACCTCGGTGCAGATCTTCCATCTGCCGAACGTTCTGACCAACATCTACAAACTGCTCAAGCCCGGCGGACGCGTCGTGCACGCGGCGGTGCCGTCGAACAACCACATGGACCTCGGCTTCTACATGCTGTGCCCGACGTTCTTCTCCGACTACTACGCCGCCAACGGCTGGCAGATCGACAGCCACTACCTCTGCGAGTACTACGCCTACTGGTACCGCGGTCGCCTCTACTCGGACACCTGGGACATCTACCAGTACGAGCCGGGCTGCCTCGACGGCCTCAGCTACGGCCGCTACGGCGGCAAGCAGGCTGCGACGTTTCTGGTGGCGACGAAGGCGGACGAGGCGACGAGCGGCGTCAATCCGTTTCTCGGGCAGTACCGCCAGACGTGGCAGGAGTTCTCCGAGAGCGGCGGTGAAGGAGCGGCCGGCCTCAAGCAGGATGACGTGGCGAGGCAGTCGGAGCCCGGCGGAGCGCTGGGCCGCGTCGCCAAGCGCATGGCCGAGACGGTCCGGCGTCGCTTTCTTCCGCGGCCGATGCCAAGGCGCGTCGCGCGCTACTGAGCCCGTCGTGAGCCGCTTGCGCGACCGCCTCGAGGGCTTTCCCCGGTTTTTCAATCGGCCGTCGCGTCGCCAGATGGCGCAGGAGCGTGGGCTCGAACGCATCGATCGTCTCTCCTTCAACGAGAGTCCGCTGGGCCCGTCGCCGGCGGTGCGCGACGCGGTGCGAGAGGAGTCCGAGCGGCTCGGCGACTACCCGACCTTCGCAGACGATGATCTGCGTGCGGCGATCGCTGCTCAGATCGGGCGGGGTTTGGGCCCCGAGCACGTGCTCACGGGCGCGGGCGCCTACGAGGTGCTCGAGCTGCTGACGCGCAGCTTCGTCGAGCCCGGCGAAGAAGTCGTGCTCAGTCTGCCGACCTTCGAGGCCTCGCCGCGCATCGTCGGTCTCGAGGGTGGCGAGGTAGTCGACGTACCGCTCCTGCGGCCGAGCTTTCGACTCGACGTCGAAGGCCTGCTGGCTGCGGTGACTGAGCGCACGCGCATGGTCTGGGTGTGCAATCCCAACAATCCGAGCGGCGTCGGCGTCACCGCCGAGGAGATGGCCACGCTCTTCGAGCACCTGCCGGAGCGCGTCATTCTGCTCGCCGACGAGGCGTATCACCAGTTCGTGCGCTCGCCGGATGCACCGGACACTCTCGCTCAGGTTGCCGCGGGCCGGCCGAACCTCCTCGTCGTGCACAGTCTGTCGAAAGCCTACGGGCTCGCTGGCCTGCGACTCGGCTACGCCCTCGGGCCGCCGGAGCTGCTCGATCTCGCGGCTCGGAGGCACCGCGCCTTCCACTTGAGCCGCCTCCATCTGGCCGCCGGCATCGCTGCGGTCGGCGACGCGCGGTACGTCGAGCGGGTCGCGGAGTTCGTGCTCGGCGAACGCGATCGTCTTCAGCAGGGACTGCAGAGTCTCGGCCTCGAACCGCTCCCGAGTGAGACCAACTTCCTCTGTGTCGAGCTGCCCGTCGCAGCGCAGGAGGCAGCGTCGCGTTTGACCGATCACGGCGTGCTGATTCGTCCTTTGGACGATCTCGGTCTCGAGCGCCACGTGCGGATCAACGTCGGTTCCCGCGAGGCGAACGACCGTCTGCTGGCCGGGCTGAAGGACTTCCTGACAGGACGTTGAACGCGCCCGGTCGACCTTTGTGCCGAGGGAAGCCGTCGGCTAGGCTCAGCGGATGACACGGCTGCGGCTCTTGTTCGTCGTGCTGGCGCTCTCGGCCTCTGCTGCCGCGGAGGCCCGAAGCGGCACCTGCATCCCTCGCAAGGTGGGCTTCGACGAAGTGTTCGCGCAACACGTCAGGGAGAGCAAGCCCGTGCTCATCGTCGAGCCGATCTACTCCGAGCCCTACCTGCAGGTGTGGGAGCAGCGACAGAGTGACGGTCGAGTCTCGAAGTACGACCAGAGGATGAGGCGCAGGCTCGTGCTCGTGCACTCCGCTTGGAACACGGAGGCTCGCACCGCGTGGCTCAAGGACTATGCCGAGTTCGGCTACCAGCGGTGGCACCAAGGACGCCAGGTTGTGTTGGCTCATGGGGACACGATCCACCTCTCGGAATGCCGCAAGAACATTGCGCCGCTCAGTCGTCGCCGAGATCTGATGACAAGCCTCGGTCCACCGACGGTCACGCACACCTGGGACGCGGCGGCGCGTCGTGCCCTCGAGGTCGAGATGCTCGAACGTTTCGAACCGGCGCGGGGGCACTGTCGTGGAGAGATTGCCCGGCTCGAAGCCGAGGCCAAATCGGTGCGGCCGGTGAGAAAGCTCGAAGGTCCGATGGGGCATGCTCACTACGGGGGTGTCCTCCGGCTCGTGCCCTTGGCAGCTGAAACGAACGCCAGCGTCACCTTCCGTATCGACATCATTCAGCCGGGCGAAGCCGACCGCGCTCCCTTCCTTAGAGGGGTGGCGAGCTCCGATCCGCGCTGCTGGCTCCGCTACACGTTCCGTGAGCTCGAGCCGCCGGATCATCGCGAAGCGGAGAGCTTCGCCCTCTGGAAGAGCCCCTGGAACGAACCGATTCAGGGCCTCGGCGGCCGGCTGGACAAGGGCGTCTCGTTCCCTGGAGGCGCGCGCTTCTCGACGACGGTCGAACGCTTCATCATGCCGCCCTGGAACCCTATGCGCGCGCTTGCGAGCGAACCGCGTGAGGCGGCGAAAGGTCCGGAGTAGTCTGCCGCCGGTCTGTCTCTGCGCCGAGCGCGGTGGTGGCGCGCCGGACCGGCAGCGGCGGAACGAGAGCGGCCCCGTTGGGAGCCGCCCTCCGGCTCCTCAACGCCCGCGGCAGTCGACGCGGATCGACGTTGCGCCGTCGTTACCGACGGGTGTGCCGTTGAGCGTCGCCAGGTCGCGGGCGACTTCGGTGGAGCCGCCGCGGAAGTTGGCGTCGCGGTAGAGCACGGCGACGCAGCCGCGATCGACCTGAACCGAACGGGCGCGGTCGTTGCCGATGACGTTGTCACCGAGGCCCGCATCGTCCGCTGCGAAGAACTCGTAGTTGCCGCTGAAGTCGACGCCGTCGAAGAGCGTGACGCCGCGCTGGTTGCGGTCGCGTCCGCAGACGACGCGAATCGACGAGAGCGTGTCGTTGCCGATGCCGAAGTCGTCGATCGCCGCGGCGTCGGCGCGAATCACCGCCGAGCGTCCACGGTACTCGATGTCTTCGTAGACGATTGCTTCACAGCCCGGGTCGACGCGGATCGAGGTCGCGCGGTCGTTGCCGATCGGCGTGCCGCGCAGGTCGTTGCGGTCGGAGTAGACCGTGTAGCTGCGACCGCGAAAGCCGGCGTCTTCGAACAGTGTGACGCCGCGGCGCTCGCGCTCTCTCACGACCTCCTGGTCGGGCGCGGGGGCGGCAGCCCGCGCCGGTACGACCTTCAGGTAGACGCGGCCGGTCTTCTGCCGCGCGTCGATCTGGATCGGGTCGACCACCTCGAAGAGGATCGGCGCAGCGCCAGGACCGGTGTGAGGCCTCACGGTGTTGACGATGATCGCTCCGACCTGCTCGTTGATGCGCTCGACGTTCACCTGACGCACCTGGCGCTCCATCCAGAAGCGGGTGCTGGGATAGCGCGGCGCGCGCACGTTGCCGGCGGGAAGGCCGACCATGCGCAAGCGCAGGCGCTGCCCTGCGACGACTTCGAGTGTGTCCTTGGGGCTGATTCTGGCGATGATGTCGCCGGTCGACATGTCTTCGACGTGAATCTCGAGCGCCGCAATCGGCGGTCCGCCGCCCTGGCCGCGTTGAATCTGACGACGCTGACTCCAGAGAGGCGCGGACACGACCGTCGCGACGAGAACGAGGAAAGCGGCAAAACGCAGGGGCTTTGCGGCGTTGAATGCGTTGTTTTCAGGGCGATAGGTGTTCACAGTGGGCCTCCTCACTGGGTTTGGACCGGCCGGCCGGCGGGAAGTCACGTGGCCGGCAGGCCGCGCTCTCGTTCAACCCTACCGGCCCCCGGGCACATTCCACAGAGTCGCTGCCACGAAAAAGCGGCTCGAAGCCGCGAAGGCTCCGAGCCGCCGTTGAAGGGCCGTTCTGAGACGCGGCTCAGGGGCTGACTTCGATGCGCAGGTTCGAGTAGTCCCAGCCGAGAGACGGAACCTCGAAGGCGCCCTTGCTGCGCTCGTCCGGGTTGCCGACCCAGAGGGTCAGCGCGCCGCTGCGACCAATGGCGCTGGCGCGGGTGACGTCGAAGAGACGAGCCACCACCGTGCCGTTGGGCGTCGAGACGGTCCCCTCGATGTTGCCGCTGTTCAGGTCGTAGAGGTAGTCGACGACGTACGTCGAGCCGGGCGAAAGGCCGAAGTTCACCTTCGGACGGCTCGTGTCGGTGCCGCTCAGTCCGGCCTTGGTGAGCATGGTCACGATGTTGCGGTTGGGTCCGCGCGCGTTCATGTAGCCGTAGGTGCCGGCCCAGTCACGATCGAAGATCCAGAAGAAGTTGTGGATGCCGTCCTGCAGGGGACCGAACCAGCCGCCGTGCCGAAAGGTGAGCTGGACGCGGATGCTGCGATACGTGACGCCCGGCTCGAGCGGGATGTTGGTCTTGAAGGCCGGGTTCGAGCCGCTGGGCTCGTGGAAGATGCCCTGGCGCTCGAAGCAGACGGCGCCCGGCGGGCAGGGCAGCTGCACGCCCGGTGGGATGAGGCGCGAGTCGAGCGAAGTGGCCGGGTCGATCGCCGCGACGGCGCCGCTCTGGCGATTGAGCACGTGGGCGAAGGGGAAGCTCTCGCCGGAGCAGCGCACGACCGCAATGACGTCGGCGCCGCTCTGGTTGCCGATCCAGGCCAGGAAGTCGGACGTGTAGAGCATCGAGAGAGGCTGCAGAGAGACCGGTCGCGTGTTGGTGAGCACGCCGCCGGCCGCCGTCTCGGCGTCGATGCGGCAGTTGATCGATTCGTTGCTCAGGTTGGCGATGCCGAGGCCGCTCGTGCGGTTGCCGTCCTTGCGAATGCCCTTGAGGTAGACGTCGGTGAGGGCCGGAACGACGTTGTCCGACGTGACGACGGGGACCTCTGCGCCGGGTGCGCTGCCGCGGTCGCGCTGCAGGGTGGCCCGAATCAGGAGCTCGGGGTCGCCGGTGATCTCGAGCAGGCCCGTCGAGCCTTCCGGAATCAGTCCGGTGAGGATGCGTGTCGATCCGGCGGGGATCGTCGTCTCGGGGTACTCCTCACCCTCTTCGCGGTCGGCGCCGTCGGTCGCGCCGAGGATGAAGTTGGAGGTGAAGCTCTTGTCCTCTTCCGAAGGGTTGGTGACGGTGAGGACCGTTTCGTAGGCCTCTCCGCCGATCGTGGCGTTCATTGCCAGCGTGACATAGACGGTTCCGGCGGTCGCGGGGGCGGCCGCTAGGGCGAAAAGAACCATCGCTAGAAGGGCTGCGAGTCGACGCATGTTCATGGGATTTGCACCTAAGATGTTTGTTTTGAGAAGTTTATGTACCAGAAATCGAGGGCTTCTCAGGGGGTGGCGACCGGAGGCTAACAAGCCGCCCATAGAAGCTCAAGGATATGTCAAAGAAGCATTCGCCTCAAGCAATATGTTCCCGGAGGTCACTGGGTGGCGTAGCCCATGGCTTCGAGTGCCTGTTTCTGAGCTGGACTGAGAGGTGAATCGTCCTCTCCCGGTTTGCGCGCGCTGCGCACCCAGTCGACGAGAGCCCGTTGGAGGCGTCGCGCATCTTCAGGGAAGTCGTCGATCACGTTGCGGCGCTCCTGCGGATCCGTCGTGAGATCGAAGAGCTCGAACGTGGCGTCGGGGTCGGGGAAGGACGCCTTGCGCAGAGACCTGTAGACGAGCTTGAAGCGCTCGTCCCAGACCATCCGAAAGTGGTTGGGTCTGTGACCGGCTTCGGAGAAGGCGAGGGCCGCCTGGCCAACGGGCCGACCGTCGTAGAAGCGTGCGAGCGACTCGCCGTCGCCCTCCGGGCAGATGACGTTCAGCCATCCGCAGAGTGTTGGCAGCAGGTCCACCAGTGCCACGGGCCCAGAGAGGGTCGTGCCGGCCGGCACTCCGGTGCCGCGAAGAACGAGAGGCACGTGGACACCAGGGTCGTGGGGAAGCGGGCCGTGCTCGAAGAAGAGCCGATGCTCTCCGAGGCTCTCGCCGTGATCCGCGGTGATCGCGACCGCAGCGTCCTCGAGTAGACCGAGACTCTCTGCGTGATCGAGCAGCTGGCCCGCAGCCTCGTCGGCGACCAGCACGTTGGCGTCGTAGAGCGAGACGTACTCACGGAGGCTCGAGACTCCGGGAATGGCTCGACCTCGGGTGCCGGCGAGGTCCGGCTCGAGATCGGGGCCGTCGGCGAACCAGGCGTCTCCTTCGAACGGGTTCTCCCGACCTTCGGGAAGGAGGTAGGGAGCATGCGGGTCGGAGTAGTGGATCCAGGCGAAGAGGCGCTCATCTTCACGGTGTCGGTCGAGGAGGTCGAGGGCGAGCTCATTGACGCGGAGAGCGTTGATCTGCGGCCGGTAGTGGAAGGGGTCGTTGCTGCTGGTGTCCGTCCAGGTTTGGAGGTACTCGTCGAAGTTGCGACTCCAGCCGAGCTCCTTCGACAGCACCGGGTTGGAGACGACGGCGACGGTCGTGAAGCCCTGCGACTGCAGCAGCTCCGGGAGGATCGGCAGGCTGCTGGGCAGCAGGAGCGCCGCGCGGTGCGTCAGTCCGGTGGTCTGAGGGTAGAGGCCCGAAAAGATCGAGGCGAAGGAGGTGCCGGTCTTGGGCCACTGCGCGAAGGCGCGCTCGAACGACAAGCCGCCGTCGGCGAACTCCTCGAGCCGGGGCGTCGTTTGTCGGGGATAGCCGACGAGCGACATGTGGTCGGCGCGCAGGGTGTCGAAAGTCACGAGGAGTAGATGCCTGGGAGGCTCGGTCTCGCGCCGACAGCCGGCCAACAGGGCCACTGCGGCGCAGGCGAGCAGGAGGAACGCTCTGTGTCGTGTTACGAGCCCTGACCCGCAGGCGTCCAGCCTCCGGCGGCCTCGGCCGACGTTTTCGCGGCGCTGCCGCCGTCCGTCGTTGCCCAGGGACATCATCGCGGCCGCGGTGCCAGGGGGTAGTGACTGGGGATGGGGCTCAGCTCGACGCGCAGTCCCTCCAGAAAGCCTCGGAGCTTGGACGTCGCGGCGCTCTGGTTGCCTCGGCGCAGCTCGCGCAGCCACGCCCACGGAATCGCGGCGCCGAGCCAGATGGCGACGGAGAGCCACTCGTGCCAGCGGGCGTACTTGCGCACGAAGATCGCGCTACTGCGACCGGTGTGGAAGGTCCGGCCCGGTGTGTAGACGCCGATCGAGTGGGAGATCATGTGCCAGAGACGGGCGCGATGGGCGTAGAAGCAGCGGTAGCCGGAGCGCTTGAGGCGCACGCAGAAGTCGGCGTCCTCGATCCCGAGGAAGTAAGTGGGGTCCCAGAAACCCGCCGCTTCGGCCGCCTCGCGACGAACGAGCATGGCGCAGCCGTTGACGTAGTCGACCTCTTCGTCGCGGTCGTACTGTCCGCGATCGAGCTCGCCGTCTCCCCGCTCCTTGGTGATCGACTCGCGGAAGCGCAGCCAGCCGCCGGTCGACCACAGGCGCTCGCGATCGGAGTAGTAGTAGGACTTGGGGCCGACGCAGCCGATCGTCGGATCGCTTTCGGCGACTTCGACCATGCGCGTCAGCATGTCTGCTGCGACCTCGATGTCGTTGTTGCAGAGCAGAAGGTAGTCGTACTCCGCCTCGAGCGCATGCTGGATGCCGTGGTTGAGCCCCCAGGAGATGCCCTTGTTGGGGTGCACGTGAAGGTGCTCGACCTCGGGAAAGCGCTCCTCGATCGCCGCTACGGAGTCGTCGGTGCAGCCGTTGTCGATGACGTAGACCTGCACGTTGCCGTAGTCCATGCAGCACGCCGACTCCAACGTCTGCAGCGTCACGTCGCGACCGTTGTAGTTCAGGATGAGCATCGCGACGCTGGGAGCGCCCTGAGCTTGCGGATCGTGGCTCACGCCGCCGCCTTCCGGGCAGCGACGGCCTCGGGATACGCTGCGATCCGATGATTCTCGACGCTTCCGCCTTCGAAGGTCGCACCGTGCTGGTGACCGGCGCCACCGGCTTCGTGGGCCGCCACCTGTGCCGTGCGCTGATCTCTCGCGGTGCTCGCGTGACCGGCGTCGCGCGGAGCTGGCCAGATCGTCCGGAGGGTGGTCTGGAGGGCGTCGAGGGACTCGAAGTCGATCTGACGCAGCGGGTCGCTTGCGATGAGCTCGTAGCGAGCGTGGAACCAGAGCTCGTCTTTCATTTGGCGGGCTGGGTGAAGGGAGCACGAGACGCTGATCTGGTGCTGCCGGCTCTCGAGGGCAATCTGCTGGGTACGGTCCATCTGCTGAGCGCGCTCGAGCGCACCGGATGTCGTCGATTCGTACAGGCGGGCTCGCTCGAGGAGCCGACGCTCGGTGAGGGAGAGGCCCCGAGCTCGCCGTATGCCGCCTCGAAGGCCGCTGCGACGGCGTATTGCCTGCTGTTCCGGGAACTCTACGGTCTTCCCGTGACCCTCGCAAGAATCTTCATGGTCTACGGTCCCGGCCCCCAGGATGAGAACAAGCTCGTCCCCTACGTGACGTTGGAGCAGCTCCGTGGGCGCGCTCCGCAGCTCAGCAGCGGCACGCGTCTCGTCGACTGGATCTACGTCGAGGACGTCGCCGAGGGGCTGCTGCACATGGCGCTCGCCGAAGGGATCGAAGGTCGACAGATCGATCTGGGCACCGGCGAGCTTCACAGCGTCGCGCACGTCGCGCAGACTCTGGCTGCTCTCGTCGGTGGTACGGCGCCGCAGCTCGGGGCGCGAGCGGATCGCGCCTTGGAGCAGGTCCGCCGAGCCGACGTGGCAGCGACGCGGGCAGCGCTCGACTGGGCGCCGCCGACGAGCCTCGAAGAGGGACTGCGCCACACCGTCGATTGGTTCTCGGCCCGCGAGAGGAGCACTTCGTGAACGAAGCACGGAGCGACTACGACCTGCTCGTGCTCTCGCCACATCTCGACGACGCCGTCTTGTCGATCGGCGGCTCGCTTCACCAGTGGGCGCGGGAAGGGCAGCGGGTTCTGGTGGCGACGCAGTTTGCCGGCGATGCCCCGCCGAAGGTCTCGCCGTTCGCGCTCGAGCTGCATCGTCTCTGGGGCTTCGGCAGCAGCTCGGAAGTGATGTCGGCGCGGCGGCGGGAAGACCTCGAGGCCTTGAGTTTTCTGGGGGTCGAGGCGCGCCACGGAGAGCTGCAGGACGCGGTTTACCGACGCTCGGCCGACGGCGGTTGGAGTCACCCGGATCTCGCAGCGCTGCGGCGCTCGGAGACGGACGATCCGATGTCTCGTCCGGTGCTCGATCAGCTGGAGGCACTGCCGCCGGCGCGCCGCGTGCTCGCGCCGCTCGGGGCGGGAGCGCACATCGACCACCAGCTCGTACACCGGGCGGCGCAGCGTCTCTTCGCCGACCGGCTCTGCTTCTACGAGGACTTCCCGTACGCCGAGCGCCTCAAGGCCCGACTGCTGGCGGTCGCGGGCCGGCGGTTCGCAAAGCAGCGCAACCGACTGAGTCGCGAAGCGGTGGCGGCAAAGATCGAAGCCTGCTCGTTCTACGCATCCCAGCTCATTGGGGGTCTGGCCGGCGATGGGCTGGCACAGGCCCAACGAAGTTTTGTCGAGGCCCGCGGTGGCGAGGTCTTCTGGCGCCCGCGAGGACGCGGAGAGGAGTCGAGAAGATGAGGAGTTTCCAGACAAGGCAGCTCGCTCTGTGGTCGGGGAGCCTCGCGGCTCTGTTGATTCTCGCCGCTTGTGCGGTACCGGCCGGCGGCAGCGAGTACGAAGACCTGCTGACACTGTTCGAGGAATGGCGCCTCTTCGAGCGGCCCGATCTCAAGGACGGCGCTCCGGACTACACCGCGGCGGCCATGGCCGAGAAGGCGCGTCAATTGCCCGCTCTGGTCGAGCGTCTGGAGTCACTCGATACGAGCGGTTGGACGGTCGATCAGAAAGTCGACGCCGCGATCGTCCGGGCCGAGATGAACGGCCTCGACTTCAACTTGCGCGTGCTCGAGCCCTGGGCTCGCGATCCAGCGTTCTACACGTCGGTCTGGACTTATCAGAGCGACACTCCTGCCCACGAAGGCCCGACGCATCACGCACTCGTCGAGCTCTGGACCTACGACTTCCCGCTGAGCGCTGAGGCGGCGACCCGGCTCACCGGCGAGCTCGCCACGATTCCGCCGCTCTTGATGCAGGCGCGCGACAACCTGACCGGTAACGCCAAAGAGCTCTGGGAAGCGGGTATCGGTGACCTTCGCGGGCAGCGGCGCGCGATCGAGTCCCTGGGCTGGCGCGTCAGCGGCCCTCCGGAGCTTCAGGCGGCGATCGAAGCAGCGGAAGAGGCAACTGTGCGGTTCATCGACTGGTTGGAGGTGGAGGCGCCGAAGAAGACCGGGCCCTCTGGCATCGGCAAGGAGAACTACACCTGGTACCTGCAGAACGTGCACCTGGTGCCGATGACCTGGGAGGACGAGGTTCGTCTTCTGCAGCGTGAGCTCGCGCGCGCACACACCACGCTGCGCATGGAGGAGCATCGCAACCGCGATCTGCCCGAGCTGGTGGCCATTGCGACGCCCGAGGAGTACGAGGTTCGCGCAAACGCCGCCGTCGACGAGTACCTCGGCTTTCTTCGCGACAACGACGTGCTGCCGATTCGCGACTACATGGAGCCCGCGCTGCGCGCTCAGGTGGGCACCTTCGTTCCCGAGGAGCAGCGCAACTTCTTCCGCACGGCGATTCACTTCGAGCCGATGACGCTGTGGACGCACTTTTACCACTGGTGGGATCTGGCGCTGATGGAAGAAGAGCCGCATCCCAGCCCGATTCGCCGTGGCCCGCTGCTCTACAACATCTTCGACAGCAGAGCCGAGGGGCTGTCGACGGCCGTCGAGGAGTGGATGCTGCACGCGGGCCTCTACGACGCCAAGCCGCGGGCTCGCGAGGTGCAGTGGATCCTCCTGGCGCAGCGGGCGGCGCGCGGTCTCGGTTCGCTTTACGTGCACGGCAACGAGATGACGCTGAAAGAGGCGCGCGACTTCCACGTGGCGTGGACGCCGCGCGGTTGGATGCGCGAAGACCTGGACCTGCTCGGCTTCGAACAGCTGCTCTACCTCCGCCAACCCGGCTACGGGCCCAGCTATCTGACCGGCAAGTCCCTGCTCGAGCAGCTCATTGCCACGGTGTCGCGCGAACGCGGCGACGACTTCGCGCTCTCGGACTTCTACGAGGAGGTCGACGCCCTCGGCGTCATTCCGGTGTCGCTGATCCGCTGGCAGATGACCGGAGAGGAGCCCGGAAGCCCCACGTACGCGGGACTGCCGAGGCCTTCGTCAGGACGGTAGTCCGCAGGGGTCAGAGCCGGCCCAGCAGCCCCTCGGCCCAGGCGTCGTAGCGTTCGGCGAAGACGTCGCGCGTGTGGTGCGCGCGGCTCCACTCCCAGGCCGAGCGCGACTGCGCTTCGAGTTCGTCCGGTGGGCTTTCCGCGAAGCGCTCGACGTGCTCACGGAGCGTCTCCAGGGAGTCGTCCGGCAGCAGCCAGCCGCGCTCGGGCTCGAGGTCGACGCTCGCTTCGCGCGTCAGCACCGGTACGACGCCCGCGTGCATGCAGGTGAGCACGCTGGCGCCGCCGCCTTCGGCGCAGGAGGGATAGACGAGACCGCCGATCCCCCGCATTCGCTCGAGGAAGCTCGGCGCCAGCACGTCGACCCAGCCGAGCGTGGTGACGTTGGGGAGGTGGTAGAGCTCGCGCTCGTAAAGGCGCTCGAACTCGCGCTCGCGATCGACGGGGCCACACACCAGAAGCTCGAGGTGCGGCGTCTGCGCAAAGACTTCGAGCACGAGGTCCAGGCCCTTGTGCAACAGTCCGCCGCTGCCGAACCAGAGGAAGCGCCGCCGCACGGCCTCCCAGTCGCGCTCGAGCCATTCGTAGGTCGCCGGCACCGACACCGGGATTCGGGTCATCGGCTTGTCCGCGAAAGCGTAGCTCTCGCGCGTCATCTCGTTACCCAGATAGGTCGCTTCGTCACACACCTCGATGCCCTTGGTCTTCGGCATCGTCTTCACTTCGGGAAGGAGAGCTCCGCGCCGCTGGACGAGCCGTTCGCGCCGCCGGGCCTGGGCGGCGTTGTTGAACGCGTGATGGCAGGTGTCCAGGTGAATGACCTTGTGTGCGTCCGGCAGCGCTGCGGCCCACCGTTCGAGGTTGAATCGCACGTCGACGAGGAGGTCGGTTCCCGGGTCCGGCGCGAAGTCACCATTCGTCCACTGCAGTGCGTCGACCGTGAAGCCCCGCTCGCAGAGGGTGCGAGCGATCTGCCTCGACTCCCAGAAATGAGTGTGGCTATGATCCGGCGCGCCGGTCAGCAGAGGATCGACGATGTACGAGAAGGCCGCGAGGCCGCGCGAGGCTCCCTCCGGTTCGAGACGCACGGTGGCCTCGTCGAGGCGCTTGAGTCGCCGTGCGATGCGCTCGCCGCTTCGCCTGGCGGTTCGCACCAGGTAGCGCGGGTCGAGGAGATGGCGCAGCAGTGGCAGGGACATTCTTCGGTCTCTCGAGAGTCGTGAGATTCTACGGCCCGAAGGAGCGGTGCTCGGGAGTAGCATGCTGGCCCAGCGGGCCTCGCTCCTCCGGGCCCTCGAGTGGCGATGACGAAACCTGACTTCAGCCAGCCCGAAATCCGGTCGATCGAGGACGCGGTCGTCCTCGCCGGCGGCCGCGGTCGTCGCATGGGCTCGCTGACGGAGACGCTCCCCAAGCCGCTGCTCGAAGTCGACGGTAGAGCGATCCTGCTGCACATTCTCGAAGGGATGGCGAGGGCTGGCGTCCGGCGAACTCATGTGGTCGTCGGCTATCAGGGAGAGCGCATCGAGAGCCTGCTCGAGGGGGCCGATCCCGGTCTCGAGACGGTGGTGCACTGGCAGAAGGAGCCCCGCGGCACAGCGGACGCTCTGCTGTCTGCCCGGGGCGGTCCGAAGAGCGCCTTTCTGCTCTCCTGGGGGGACGTCATTCTCCCGGCCGCCGACTATGCCGCGGTCTGTGAGGCGTTTCGCGCGCCCGACTGCGACGCTGCGCTCGGCGTCAACAGAGTGGACGATCCGTGCGAGGGCGCCGCGGTCTACGTCGGCGAAGACCTTCTCGTCGAGCGCATCGTCGAGAAGCCACCGATGGGGACGTCGAGAACACCATTCAACAACTCGGGCCTCTTCGCTCTGCCGCTCGAGGTCTTCGACGTTGCTGCGCGCGTCGAACCCTCACCGCGCGGTGAGCTCGAGCTGCCGGCCGCCTTCCAGTCGATGCTCGCCTCCGGAGTGCGCTTTCGTGCCGTCGAGCTTTGCGGGTGGACACACGTCGGTACGCCGGACGAGCTACAAGAGGCTCAGGGTCTCGAGCACGACGACGCGGAGCAAGAGTGAGCCAGGTCGACGTCGACGTGCTGGTCGTCGGGGCCGGGCTCTCTGGTCTCGCAGCGGCGCGGGCGCTGTCACTCGAGGGGGCCTCGGTCCTGGTTCTCGAGGCGCAGCCTCGCGTCGGCGGACGTCTCTACTCGCCGGAGGTGCGCGGCCGCCGAGTGGAGCTGGGGGCGCACTTCGTCTCCTCTGGCCAGCAGCGCCTGGCCGCGCTGTGCCAGGACATCGGTGTGCCTCTGGCTCCGACGCCCTCGGGCCTGCACGTCTTCGAGCTCGGCGGTCGACTTTCACGCCAGCCGAAGCTCGAGTGGCCGCTCAGCGTCGCTGCGCGGGCGGAGCTCAAGATGCTCGATCGCCGCTTGAGCAAGGAAGCTGCGCGTCGAGCGATCGGCGAGCTGGCGGTCCCGGAAGGGCAGAGCTTTGCCCGCATGGGTCGCGGGCTGCAGACCCGCGGTGCGCGCTCACTCTTTCGCATGGCCGTACGTCTGAGCGCCGGCGTCGAACCGGAGGAGCTGTCTTTAGCAGCCGGCGTGAGGCTCTTTTCCTCCTCCGAAGGCCTCTTGCCGCGCATCCTGCCGCGCCGCGGCGCCTTCTCTGGCTCCTTCGAAGGGGGGAGCCAGCGCCTCTGTGAGCGTCTCGCGCTAAGGCTCGGAGACGCGGTTCGCGTGCAGTCCCCAGTAAGCACCGTGGAGCATCGCTTCGAAGGCTTCGACGTTCATACGAGCCAGGGGGACAGCTGGTCTTCGAAGGTCGTCATCCTCGCAGTGCCTCCGCCGCTGCTGGCGGGCATCGACTTCGTGCCGTCGCTCGGAGGTCCCGTTCAAGAAGCCATCCAGCGGCTCCCGATGGGTGCCATCGGTATCTTCGCGGCGGTCTACGACACGCCCTGGTGGCGACCGGCCGGCCTGTCGGGACAGGCGTTCTCGGATCAGGGTTTCCTCCAGCTGGTCTTTGACGGTTCGCCCGACGAGGGCGGTGAAGGTGTGCTGGTCGGCACGGTTTCGGGAGCTAAAGCACGCTCGTTCTTCTCCCTCAGCCCAGAGGATCGTCAGCTCCATGCACAGCAGGAGCTCTCCGAACTGTTCGGGGCTCGGGCCTTTGACGCGGTCGGCTTCGTCGATCGAGACTGGCGGGCCGATCCTTGGGCTCGCGGCGGTCCCACGGTGGCGATGGCCCCCGCGACCTCGCATCTGGGCTCTGCCTTCGCGTTCGATCAGACGGGCCTCTTTTGGGCCGGTAGCGAGGTGACCGACGAATGGGTCGGTACCCTAGAAGGAGCGATCGCTTCGGGGGAGAGCGCGGCGGCGGCGGCTCTCGATCGTCTGGCCGACTGAAGCTTCGGGCGCCGGTTCAGGAGCAGCAGGCGGCGCGCCGTGGTGGTTCTTCCAGCGCTCGGCGAAAGTCGAGCAGACGCCGTCCGATCTCGGCGTCCTCGATGAGGAAACCGTCGTGGCCGTGCATCGACGAGACGATCTCGAGCTCGGCTCGTGGCACGAGCTCTGCGAGCTCACGCTGCTCGGTCAGAGGGTAGAGGCCGTCGCTGTCGATTCCGACGACGAGGGTCGGCTGATCGATGGTTGCGAGCGCGGCCTCGACACCACCTCGGTCGCGCCCCACATCGTGGCTGTCCATCGCCTCGGTCAGCGTCAGATAGCTGTTGGCGTCGAAACGTTGGTTGAGCTTCTTGCCCTGATAGCGAAGGTAGCTCTCGACTTCGAAGCCGCCGCCCTCCGCACGGTCGCGGCTGAAGCGCTCTTCGAAGCTCTCGCGTGTGCGGTAGCTCTGCATGGCGATTCGGCGTGCGATGTCGAGGCCGGCCTGCGGGCCCTCGCCGCCTCCGTAGTAGCCGCCGCGCCAGGCGGGATCCTGGCGAATTGCCTCACGCTGCGCGCTGCTGGTACCGATGCACCAGGCCGAGTGGGCAGAGGAGGTGGCGATCGGCGCGATCGCCGCAACCCGCTCCGGATAGAGAAGGGCCCACTCCAGAACCAGCATTCCGCCCATCGATCCGCCGACGACCAGACTGAGCTGGTCGACGCCGATCGCATCGAGCCAGCGCGCCTGTGCGTGAACCATGTCGCGCACGGTGATATCCGGAAAGTCCGGTCCGTACGGACGGGCCAGGTTCGACGAGCGCGACGCGGGGCCGGTCGTGCCGTAACAGCCGCCGAGCACGTTGCTGGCGACGATGAAGTCGCACTCCGGGTCGAGCGCCCGGCCCGGCCCGATGAGTCCACTCCACCAGTCCGCGGCGTCCGCGGACCCGGTGAGAGCGTGACAGACGAGGATCGCCTCGCGGGACGGCTTGCCCCAGGTCTGGTAAGCGACCTCGAGTTCTTCGAGCCGGGCGCCGCTCTCCAGGGCAAGCTCGCCGAGCGCGACGGTGCCCTCGGCGAGCGGCTGAGCAGGCAGAGCCCGCAGAGACGATCCGTTCATCGGTCCTTGTCTCAGGCGGCCTGCGTGGCAGCCTTGGCAAAGGCCTGCTCGAAGTCGGCCTTGATGTCGTCGATGTGCTCGATGCCCACCGAGACGCGCACCTGATCGGGCTTCACGCCGGCGGTGAGCTGCTCTTCGGCGGAGAGCTGCTGATGGGTCGTGCTCGCCGGGTGGATGACAAGCGTCTTGGCGTCGCCGACGTTGGCCAGGTGGCTCGCCAGCTGCACCGAGTCGATGAACGTCGCGCCGGCATCGGCGCCACCCTTGATGCCGAACGCGAGGACCGCGCCGAAGCCGTGAGTGAGGTACTTCTTCGCCGCCTCGTGATGCGGATGATCCTCGAGGCCGGGGTAGGTGACCCAGGCGACGGCGTCGTGCTGGCTGAGCCAGCGGGCGAGCTCGAGCGAGTTGTCGAGGTGACGCTGCATGCGCAGCGACAGGGTCTCCAGCCCCTGGAGCAGCAGGAACGAGTTGAAGGGCGACAGCGAGGGCCCGAGATCGCGCAGGCCCTCGACGCGGGCGCGAATCGCGAAGGCGATGTTGCCGAAGTCGCTGCCGACGCCGAAGACCTCGGCGAAGTTCAGCCCGTGGTACCCGGGAGCCGGTTCCGAGAAGAGCGGGAACTTGCCATTGCTCCAGTCGAACTTGCCGGAGTCGACGACGACGCCGCCGATCGAGTTGCCGTGCCCCCCGATCCACTTGGTCGCCGAGGCGGTGACGATGTCGGCGCCATGGTCGATCGGGCGGCAGAGGTAGCCGGCGCCGCCGAAGGTGTTGTCGACGATCAGCGGGATGCCGTGGTCGTGTGCGACCTTGGCGATGCCCTCGAAGTCGGGAACGTTGAAGCCCGGGTTGCCGATGGTCTCGACGTAGAGGGCCTTGGTGTTGTCGTCGATGAGGGCTGCGAAGCTCTCCGGTGTGTCACCGTCGACGAACTTCACGTCGATACCGAGACGCGGGAAGGTCACCTTGAACTGGTTGTAGGAGCCACCGTAGAGCAGGCTCGTCGAGACGATGTTGTCGCCGGCTTGAGCGAGGGTGGTGATCGCGAGGAGCTGCGCCGACTGTCCGCTCGCGGTGGCGATGGCGGCGACGCCGCCCTCGAGTGCGGCGATGCGCTGCTCGAAGACGTCCGTTGTCGGATTCATGATGCGGGTGTAGATGTTGCCGAACTCCTGCAGACCGAAGAGGCGAGCGCCGTGGCCGGCGTCGTCGAAGGTGAAGGAGGTCGTCTGGTAGATCGGGACCGCGCGAGCGTTGGTGCCCGGAGCGGGCTCCTGACCGGCGTGGACCTGCAGAGTTTCGAAGCGATAGTTGTTGTCGGACATCTTGAGGCTCCTTGAAGGTTGGGCTGGGGGTCTTTGAGAGGCGGCCGCGGGCGACCGTGGAGGCTTCTTCGGGCTGATGAACGGTTTTCCGTAGCAGGTGCCGCCACGGTTTTTCTACGTTTCTCTACGGCTGCAGAGGCGAGTCTTGTTGATGACTAGATACGTGAAAGACGTAAGGGCGATGAAAAAGTCCCGAAAGGGGAGATTTCTGGAGTGTCTTCGCGGGGGAATCCGCCCAGCAAAAGCCCGCACAACAAAAAACCCGCAGAGGCGCTTGGGCCGATGCGGGTTTTTGGGGCGACTGTCTGGTGTGACGTTCTATGGGCGTTGAGCTCCCCCTACCGCATGCGGGTGCATACAGATTCGACAGACGCAGCAACACATCTCCGCGTGACGGAACTCGCGGAGCGTGGCTCCACACAGCGGCTTCGCGGGCCGAGTGGCTCGCGGCGAACGGGACGTGAACATGGCGCGATGGTAGGGAGCGCAGCGCGCCGATGTCAAGCCGGCTGCCGTGACGCCGGAAGGGTCAGGGTCGGTGCGAAGGCCCTGAGGGCTGCATGCGTGCGCTGAAGTCCCATCGCGTGATGCGCTCCGGAACGATGCGCAGAGCCACCTCGGACTCCGCGCGGGACCAGAGCCAGTCGCGCAGTTCGGCGTTGCCTTCGCCAAGGTAGCGGTCGAGCAGTCGCGCGAGCACGTCCTTGCCTTCGGCGGCTTCCACTCGACCCGTCGCCGGGCCGCGAAGGCCCTTGTAAGGAGGAAGGTCGCCAGCGACCTCGAAGGCACAACGCGGGTCGTTACCGAGGCACCGGGCGATGAAGGCGTCTTCCTGCACGGCGCACCAGAGCGCGTCCTCGTGCGGTTCGAACCAGAGCGATGCGAGCGCCGGAGCGCCTCCGGCTTTGAGCACCGAGAGTCTGACGGGAATCACCGCACTGCTCAGGAAGTCCAGGTCGTTGGCGTCGAATGACATGCCTCGAGTCTAGCGGCCGCTCTTCGTTGCGAGCTTTGGGTCTCGCCCCACGGTGACGGCGGCGCGGGTTCCTTGGACTGGCGCGCGGCGACCCGTGTTCGGGCCGTCGACGCGATGGCTTGCCCCGCGTTCGTCTGGTATCTCGTTCAGGGGGTGTTCATGATTCCTGGTCTTGCTCTCGTTTCTTGCCCGGCTTCGCTGGCGTCTGGCTGCTTGCCGCTTCCCTTGACCCGTTCGCCCCGAACCGTCCTGGTTCGACGACGGCGAGCCGGCTGACCCGGCGACCTTTGGGGTGTCGCGCCTTGGCCGCAGCCGGAGTTCCTGGGGCCGAGCGCTCAATCGACCGGGGTCGACGTTCGCTGCAAGGACGCCTCCATCGTTGAGGCTCTTGCAGGCTTTCGTCACCAGGTCGCGAGCGACACGAACCGGTTGGCCAAAGGCAGCAGGTTCTACAAGAGCGTCAGGGTAGCGCGCATGCTGCACGGCGGCGGCGGAGTCAGTCTTCGTCGATGCGGTGACGAGGGAGCGGTCGTTCGGGCACGTCTTCGAGCAGCCCGCCGTGGCCGAGCCGCTGGATCTCGACGGCGTTCAGCCGCTCGCCGAGCAGCAGCTGCGGCAGCACGATGTCGACGATGTTCCGTTTCGGGGAGCGTGCACAGCCGGGCGCTCCGACGATTGCAGTGCCGCGCACGTCGCCGAGCATGAGCAGGTTCCCGGGATCGACCGGCGCTCCGAACGTGATCACTTCACCGCCAGCCAGCTCGACCGCGCGGGGCGCCTGGTCGCTCTCGTCTTGAATCGCGGTCTCCCCTGCGAGCAGCACGAGGTCGGCTCCCGCATCGATCTGCTCGAGAATCGTGCGGGCGATCCGCTCCTCCGTCGGCTCGCTTGCAGCGTCGTCGTGGACGACGCGGTCGATCCACCGAAGGCCGGATCCGAGATCCTCGAGCCGGAGGCCGAGCGCCTTCTCGAAGCCCGCAGTGACCTTGCCGACGGTCGCTGCGGAGGCGGTGACGACGAGTCCCACGGCCCGGCGGGGTAGCGCGCGGACCCGAACGAGCGGGCCGAACCGTTGCGAGGTGTCGAGCGCCTGTTGCAGAGAGTCGCGCGAGACGGCGTAGGGCAGGATCTTGGTCGTCGCGACCATGCGGTCCGGGCGAACGACCGATCCGCTGCGCAGCGTGGCAAGAGTGAAGCCGCTGCATTCGTTGAAGGCAAGGAGACCGTCGGGCGCTACCTCGACGACCCCGAGCTCCGTCGCGTGGATGTTGACGCGGCCGGTCGAAGGTCCGGCGAGGCGCACCGCGCCCGCCACGGCGCTCTCTGTCGACCGCAGCGCTGCCTCGTTCTCCTCTACATCGCCTTCCGCGAGTGCCGCGGTCCAGACGGTCGACCGACCGAGTCAGCGCAGAAGCTCGACATCCTCTGCGCTCAAGGCTCGGCCCTTTCTCAACAGCCGGCGGCCCGATCCGTCGATGACGTTGTGACCCAGGATCTTTCCTTCCGCTTCGTCGAGCGGCACCGGCGCGAACTCCATGACGGGTGATTCTGGCAGCAACCCGTCGACCGCGCATCCGCATCAGCCGCGCTGCTTCGAGCCGAGGGGGGCGCCGCGGAGAAGCTGCTCGACGTCGATCGTCGGCAGATCGGCTCGCAGCACGACCGGCGTCGGGCGCGTCTCTGGCTCCTCGAGCGAGCGGGTGAGCAGCCTCTCGATGCTCTCCTCGACGCGTTCTCCCCTGAGCTTCGCTCGCTGCGTCAGCGCGGTGACCAGACGGCAAGGCAGTTCGACCAGAGTCGACGGAACCAGAGATTCGAAGGCGGGCTCGATCCTCCCGCGAACTCCGGGCCCGTGCACAAGATCTTTCGTCGTCATTTTTGCCTCCTCGGTTGTTCGAGGAGACCAGACGCCAAAACCTCTGCACAACCTTGCGATCCGAAAGACCTCTACGGACGCGCTAGGCTGATTCCGGGCTCGAAGTCGAGCCGCTGAATGATGAGGACGCCGGCGAGAAGCGTTCCTGCCCCCCGACACTCCCGGCTCTCGAACCGACGCCCTCGGGGGCTAAGACGGACTGGTTTCGGGAAGTCGACGTGCAAACCGAAGAAAAGTGAGGGAGAGCGGTCGATGGTGGAAAGTCCAACAGAGACAGTGGAGCTGGCGAGCGGACTGCGGTTCCCGGAAGGGCCGATCTGGCAGCCGGACGGCAGCGTTCTGCTCGTCGAGATCGCCCGGGGCACGCTGAGCCGAGTCGAACCCGACGGTGGCGTCGGTATCGTCGCCGAGCTCGGAGGTGGGCCCAACGGCGCGGCCCTCGGGCCGGACGGGCGCTGCTACATCTGCAACAACGGCGGTTTCGAGTGGCACGAGCGCGGCGGACGCCTCTTTCCTGGCGATCAACCGGCCGACTACCAAGGGGGCTCCATCCAGGTCGTCGATCTGAAGACGGGCGCTTCGGAAACGCTCTACGACGAAGTGGCGACCGCGCACGGGACCCATTCGCTCAAGGGGCCGAACGACCTCGTCTTCGATCGCAGCGGCGGGTTCTGGTTCACCGACCACGGCAAGAACCGCGCGCGTGAACGCGATCGCGGTGGCCTCTACTACGCCCTGCCGGACGGCTCTTCGATTCGCGAGGTCGTCTACCCCCTCGATGCACCGAACGGCGTCGGACTTTCGCCAGACGAAGACCGGGTGTACGTCGCCGAGACCCACACGGGTCGGGTGACGTTCTGGGAGCTCGAGGCGCCGGGAGTCGTCCATCCCCACCCGCGGTCTCCGCACGGCGGGCACCACCTCCACGGAGCTGCCGGTCTACAGCTCTTCGACTCGCTCGCGATCGACTCCGCAGGTAACGTCTGCGTGGCGACGATCGCCAACGACGGCATCACCGTGATCTCGCCCGATGGCCAGACGGTGGAGCACGTCCCGACCGACGACGTCTTGACGACCAACCTCTGTTTCGGCGGAGACGACCGGCGCAGCGCGTTCGTCACTCTTTCGTCGACCGGACGTCTGATCCGCCTGCCGTGGATCCGGCCGGGCCTTCCTCTCGCCTTCGGCTGAGCCGTGCCGCGCAGAGTCGAAGGCGCGCCCGCGTGTATCCTGCGGCCCATGCAAAAGCCGACCCTCCTCCGTTTCGTTCTCGCTGCGCTGCTCCTCCTTGGAGCGTCTCTCTCGGCGCCCGTTCTCGGTCAGACCTCGCTCACCGACGACTATCGCGAGGAGGCGGGCCGCATCCTCGGGGCCGCTCTGACGGACGAGCGCGGCTGGGAGAAGCTGACCCATCTGACGACGGTCATCGGCCACCGGCTCTCGGGCTCTGCGGGCCTGGAGGAAGCGATCGACTGGGCAGCCGAGGGGATGCAGAGCGAGGGCCTCGTGATGCGCAAGGAGCCGGTGATGGTGCCGCACTGGGTCCGAGGAGAGGAGTCGCTGCACGTCGTCTCGCCGAAGCCGCGCAAACTCGACATGCTCGGGTTGGGCAACAGCATCGGTACGCCCGAAGGGGGCATTACGGCGCCGGTCGTCGTCGTTCGAGACTTCGAGGAGCTGGAGACGCTGGGCCGCGAGGGCGTCGAAGGCAAGATCGTCGTCTTCGCCGTAGAGTGGCGCGGCTACGGGCCGACCGTTCAGTACCGTTCCGCCGGTCCGTCGCGGGCCGCCAAGCTCGGAGCGGCGGCGGCTCTGGTGCGATCGGCAACCGGAGCCAGCCTGGCGACTCCTCACACGGGAGCGCTGACCTACACCGAGGGTGACGAGATTCCTGCGGCGGCGATCACCGTCGAGGACTCTCTCTGGTTTCTCCGCATGGCGGCCGCGGGCGAGGAGGTCGTCGTGCGACTCGACATGGACGCCGAGATGCTGCCGGATGCGCAGTCGTACAACCTGGTTGCCGAGATCCCCGGCTCCGAGCTGCCGGAGGAGGTCGTCGTCATGGGCGGCCACTACGATTCCTGGGACGTCGGGCAGGGCGCCCACGACGATGGTGCCGCCTGCATTGCAGCGTGGCACGCGCTGGCGCTGATCCACGAGCTCGGCCTGGAGCCCCGGCGCACCCTTCGCGTCGTTCTGTGGACGAACGAGGAGAACGGTCTGCGCGGCGGCGTAGCGTACCGTGAGAGCGTGGGGGACGCCGTCTCGAAACACGTGGCCGCGATCGAGATGGACGGAGGCAACGAGCGTCCCGTCGGCATCGGCGCGACGATCAGCTCGCGCATCGGTGAGCCCGAATCGGCGTACGTTCTTCTCGAGCAGATCGGTGTCCTCCTCCAGGGAATCCGCGCTGGGGAGGTCTCGCGCCGCGGTGGAGGAGCCGACATCGGCCCTCTGATGCGCGAGGGCGTACCGGGGATCGCTTTGCGTACCGTGGGCGAGCACTACTTCGACTGGCATCACACCAACGCAGACACGCTCGACAAGATCGATCCGATCGACTTTCGCAAGGCGATGGCGGTTCTCGGGGTCTACGGATACGTCTTGGCCGACATGCCAGGGACCCTCGTAGCCTCGGAGCGCTGACCCAGTTCCGCCTCGGGGCGGAGGCCGTCGGTCCTCAGGTCGAGCGCGTCGGGCGTCGTGGCCGCCTCGTGGAGTGAGCCGGCACGCCGTCCGGGTCGCCGTCGCGAGCGGCGACGCAGGGTCGAAACCGAAGCCGCCGAGGTCCCGAAGAGACTTGAGTGGCTCCTTTCCGGGGGTGTCCCTCGCCCCTCTTTTCCTTCCTTTTTCGATTTCACTGAATCTTTCTGCAACTTCGCTCGACAAGAGTACGTACCAAGCGGTATGTTCAGGAAACTGGTCGGTCGGTCAATTCGCTCGAGAGGCCCGAATCCCTGGTTTTTCCACTCACTTGGCGGCAGCGCGAGCCCCTTTCCGTACTGGATGCCGAGCAGAGAAACCGGAAACGGAACCTCCGAGAACGAACGCCCTTCCGCACCAGCCACTGAATTTCACCGCTTTCCCGTCGCCCTGCGGCGGTTGCAGATAGTGAGGACCTCCGAAATGTTGCCTTCCAGAGAAGTCAGCTCCGTCTCGATGACAGAACGGGACAAGGCCCTCCGGGGTCCCCGGCGCCTCGGCGTCGGGGGCCTCTGTTTCCTCCTCCTTCTGGTGCTTCTGCCGTCGCTCGCAGGAGCGGAGGACGATCACCCTTGGATCGGCCGTGAGGCTGCGCTGGAGCAGATCCTGCGGCACGGACACGTCGAGTCGATGGAGGAGATCGGTACGGGAATCACGAACCCCTACCGGGTCGTCGTGCACCACGAGGGCTCGACGGTCCGCGGCGTCTTCAAGCCTCTCGAGCGGCGTCAGCACGGCGAGAAGGAGAGCTGGGGCGCTGAGATCGCCGCTTACCGGCTGAGCCGTGCACTGGGGTTGGACATGGTTCCCCCGACGGTCGAGCGCCGTATCGGTCGCCGCATCGGCTCGCTGCAGCTCTGGATCGAAAACGTCCAGCCCTACAAGAACATCATGAAGGAAGGCGCGGTCGCCGAATCGCGCTGGCCGCTGCAGATCGCGCGCATGCGTTTCTTCGATTTTCTGATCGACAACCCGGACCGCAATGCCGGGAACTTCCTGATCGACGCGGAGCTGGGTCACGTCTATCTGATTGATCACTCGCGGTCGATGAACTTCGGCGGCCGTGGTCGCAACCGCGAAGCGTCGCCGCCGTTCTTCCTGGATCGCTACCTCGCGGATCGTCTGGTCGACCTGACCGACGGAGACCTCGAGGCGCTACTCGGCGACGTGTTGGCGCGGCGTGAGGTCCGCGGCGTGATCCGGTTGCGCGATCAGATGCTCGAGCACGTCGAGGGCGTCGACCTGAAGTTGGGCGAACAGGCGTTCTTCGTCGCTGACGGGCTGCTTTCCGAGGAACGCTGAGACGCCTCGACTGGCTCCTGCACGGCTCGCCGACAGCACTCTGCCTCGCGCGTCGGCCGGTTGCCTGCTGTCGCGCGCTCCCGGCGTGCTGTAGCCTGTGGGCTCCCCGCACAAGGAGCCGATCGATGACTGCGAACGACCGCCGCTGGTGGATTCTCGCCCTGGCACTCGCTGCGCTGACGAGTTGTACACCTGCGAACCCATCTGCCGCCGACCTTCTCTTCCTGGGCGACCACATCGTCACGCTCGGTCCCGAGCCGGCGACGGCAGTGGCCGTCGTCGAGGACACCATCGTTTGGATCGGCGACCGGGCGGACTCCGCGGCGTGGCAAGGGCCCGAAACGAAGGTGCACGAGCTTGGCGACCGTGCTTTGGTGCCGGGTTTCATCGACGCTCACGGTCATCTCACCTTCACCGCGCAGACGCTCGACATGGCGAACATCGCCTCGCCGCCGGTCGGTCCGGTCGAGACGATCGCCGATCTCGCCGTGACCCTCGAAGCCTTCATCGAGGAGCGCGGCATCGCGGAAGGCGACTGGGTCGTCGGCCTGGGCTACGACGACTCGCTGATCGCTGAGCAGCGCCACCCTGAACGCCTCGACCTGGACGCCGTTTCGACGACGCACCGCATCGCGCTGACCCACGTCTCGGGTCATCTCATGGCGCTCAACTCGCTGGCGCTCGAGGCCGTCGGCTACGGGCCGGACACCGAGGATCCTCCGGGCGGCCATCTGCGCCGTGAGGCCGACGGACGCACGCCCAACGGGGTGCTGGAGGAGACGGCGTTGGGGCCGGTGCGCGGCGCCGTCATGCGGCCGTTGAATGCTGAGCAGATTCGCAAGGCTCTCGTGGACTACGCGTCGTATGGCGTCACGACGGTTCAGGACGGCGGCGCCGGGCGAGCTCAGATCGAGGGACTCGCCGCCATGGCTCGCGAGGAGGAGCTGCCCCTCGACGTCGTCGCCTACCAGGCGATGGGGCGCGGGATGGACGAGCTTCCGGCGGACATTCCCGTCGGCGAGTACCAGCGGCGGTTCAAGCTGGGCGGGGTCAAGCTCGTCCTCGACGGTTCGCCCCAGGGGAAGACGGCTTTTCTCACCCGCCCCTACCATGTTCCGCCGCCCGGCCAGAGCGCGGACTACGTCGGCTATCCGATGTTTCCTCCCGCGAGGATCGACGCCTGGGTCGATCGCTTTTACGGCACCGGCGTGCCGATGCTCGCGCATGCCAACGGCGACGCCGCGGCCGACATCCTCATCGAGGCGGTGCAGAAGGCGTCTGCCGCTCACGGCGCCAAGGACCATCGCACGGTCATGATCCACGCTCAGACGGTCCGTGAGGATCAACTCGACGAGATGGCCGAGCTCCAGATGGTACCGAGCTTCTTCTCAGCGCATACCTTCTACTGGGGCGACTGGCATCGCGACTCGGTGCTCGGCCCCGAGCGGGGCTCCCGCATCAGCCCGACGCGCACGACCAAGGACCGAGGCATGCACTTCACGGTGCACAACGACACTCCGATCGTGCCGAGTGACATGATCCGGCTGCTCTGGGCGACGACCAATCGACGCACGAGGTCGGGGCAGGAGCTCGGGCCGGAGCACGCCCTCACGGTCGAGGAGGCCCTCTTCGCGATGACCCTCGACGCGGCCTATCAGTCCTTCGAGGAGGACGAGAAGGGCTCGATCGAGGCAGGCAAACTGGCCGATCTCGTCGTACTGAGCCGGGACCCGCGCGAGGGCCCCGTCCTCGATCTGCTCGACGTGGAGGTTCTGGCGACCCTGTCGCACGGCGCCTGGGTGTTCGACGACGCCGGCTTCGCAGGGGCTCCCTGAGCGAGCGTCGTCGCCGCGGTCTCAGCTCGTCCTGTCGTCGAGAGCGGCTCCGATCTGGTCGCGAATGTCGCGCAGCAGATCGCGAATCTCGCCCAGGGTTTCGGACTCGGAAGCCGGAGCGGTGGCCGTGGTCTTCTCGGCGCGCAGCACGTCGCGCTGGGCCAGCACCTCGTCGCGAAAGGCGCGCGGGTCGACGATGCCGATCAGGTCCGCCTCCGAAGCTCCCGTAGAGCTCTGACCGGCCGTCTCGATCTTGAGTGCGCAGAGGCCGAAGGCCTTGAGCAGAGGCCCTTCCTTCACCGTCAGATCCTGGATCTGCTCCAGAGGAATCGTCTTCTCGACGCGAAAGAGCACGCCGCGCTTCACCGAGAGCTTGCGCGAGGAGAGCTCGCAATGCAGCGCCTTGAACTGGCGATTCGTCCAGTAGAAGCCGAGTCCGAGGACCCAGGCCACGGCGAGCGGTAGGCCGATCACGGTGAAGACGAAGATCAGCAGGTAGTTGATGAAGTTGTAGAGCTTCAGCTTCGGATCGAAGGTTGCGCGGCGCAGCACCTCTTCTCCGCCCGGCCGTTCCGTGATCTCGTTCATGAACGCTCTCCTCCTGCGGTGGCGAGCTCGCTGAGGAGTTCGACACCGATCTGTCGATCAGGTCTTCGCTCTCTCATCGCGTACTCTCGAAGGGTAGGCGCGGGACGCGCGGAGAGCCCTCGGAAGGAGAGAGAAGACATGGTGTTGTATTGGATCGTCGTCGGACTCGTCGCCGGTAGTCTGGCGAAGCTGCTGATGCCGGGCAAGGACCCGGGCGGCTGCATCGTGACCGTACTGCTGGGAATCGCCGGCGCCGTCGTCGGCGGCCTCGTCGGAACTTACCTCGGCTGGGGCTCGTTTCAGGGGTTCGACCTTCGCAGCATGGGACTCGCGGTCGGTGGCTCCTGCCTCCTCCTCGGGCTCTACCGGCTCGTTTTCGGCGGTGCCGGCAAAGAGGTGAAGTCGAAGAAGAAGGACTGACGCCTCGCGCGGCCCCGACCTGCGCTACTCCAGTCCGACCGTGTAAAGCGAGTTCGCGCGGTCGCCCGAGACATAGAGCACTCCGTCGCCGAGGGCGATGCCGTTGAAGAGCATCGTCTTGGGAAAGGCGCCCGTCGCCGGAACCTGCAGCTCGAGACCTTCGGCGAGGGTCTTCCGGTTGCCGCCGCCGTCGATCGCGGAGACTCGGCCTGCCTCCGCCTCTACGACGTACACCGTGCCGTCCTCGCCGACCGCGACGCCTTCCGGGCCCGAGAGCTCTGTGGCGACCGTCGTCGCTTCACCCCCTTCGACCTTGGTCAGCGTGCCGGCGACCTGGTCCGTCACGTACAGCGCGCCGGCCTGCGTCGCCAGACCGGCGGCTCCCGAGAGGTCGGAAAGCAGGACCTCTCGTTCTTCGGGCGCGTCCGGAGAGAAGCGGACGACCTGGCCGGCGGCCCACTGGCTGACGACGACGTCGCCTTCGATCGTCAGGGCATCGATCGGCAGCTCGATGTCGAACTTGCCCAGGAGCGAGCGGGTCGACGGGTCCCAGAGGCGGACGGCGTTGTCGAACCAGGAGGTGAGGATCAGACCCTCGCCAGCGAGCTGAACCGACATCGACGAGCCGAGCTCGGAGAAGCCGATGACGTCGCGCTCGGAGCGGGTGATCTCGCCGGTGGCTGCGTCCAGGCTGCGCAGGGCGAAGAAGTCGGCGAGGAAGAGCTGGCCGTCGCGGTAGGCGATGCCGCCCGGCATGTTGATGCCGCCCGGGCTGAGAATGCGGTTCTCTTCGGGGCTGAGCACCTCGGCGACGAAACCGTCGGCGAAGCTTGCGAAAAAGAGGCGGTCTTCGGCGTCGAAGGCGATGTTGTCGAGACCCGGAGTCGCGCGCCCGACGACCTCCTTGTCGCCGCTCTCGGTGTCGACGCGGAGGATTTCGCCGGCGAGCGAATCGAGAACGTGAAGGCGCCCCTGCGAGTCGAACTTGAGCGCGGCGGGCACCTGGAAGCCGTCGGCGACCGTCTCCATCTCGCCGCTGTCGACGTCGACGCGCACGACCTCACCGCGGAACCAGCGCGGTCCGTAGAGCTTGTCGTCCGGACCCCAGTCCATGCCGTTGAGGCCGCAGCCCGGTCCGAGATCGTCGCGGATCGAGCGCGGCGGATCGACCCCGTCGGGATCGAGCTCGTAGAGGCCCGTGTCCATGAAGCACTGCGAGACGAAGAGGCGTCCGTCGTCCGAGAAGGTGATCGGGTTGACGCCCGCTCCGAGGTTGGCGATGACCTTCCACTCGCCGTCCGGCATGCGCCGCACGACCTCGCCGATCGAAATGTCGGTCCAGTAGGCCGAGCCGTCCGGGCCGAAGGCGATGTCGTCCGGGCCGCGCGCGCCCTGCTCGGGCCCCCACGTTTCCAGGAACTCGCCCGTCTCCGGGTCGATGACGGCCACCGCCGGCGTCACCACGCTCGTCTGGTAGAGCCTGCCGTCGGGGCCGAACATCAGGCCGTTGGCGCCTCGCAGCTTGGAACCGGTGGTCAGCACTTCGAACGCTTCGTCCGCCGTCGGCTGAGCAGCGGGCTCGTCACCGGCGCAGGCAAAGGTCGTCACGAGGAGCGTCGGCAAAGCGAGTCGACGAAGGAACTCCATAAGGCAAACTCCCGCAAAGAAAGGGTTTCGTAGACTGGGGAAAGACCACTCTACCGTCGTTGACCAAAAGTTCGTTTCAGCCGCTCCGACTGCCGCTAGAATCGACTTTTCGAGATGTGTCGATGTCCGGTGTGCCCCGGTATCGAAAACAACAAAGACCGAGGGGGGCGTCCCGCTGCGGGCGCTGGAGGAACAGGCGTATGTCGAGAGCAAGAATGGCCGTTGCAGCCGGACGACTGGTGGCGATCCTGTGCGCGCTGGCGGTGGTTCCGCGGGCGCATGCCTACACGGTCAGCGTGGACGCCCCGGGCGCTGCTCCGATCGAGGTCAGCCTCGGCTTCACGGCTTCGGGCACGTGCACGAACGGCGGCGTGATCGACGACGACGGCTGGGTGTGGAGCACACCGGACTCCGACGGCATTCCCTTGAGCGGGTCCGTCGCCAGCACCGAAGACTTCCTCTGGGCGGTCCAAGGAACCAAGACCGTCATGGTGTCGAACACCGGTTGCCCCTCGGACCCCCCGGCGATGACGACGGTCGAGATCAACGGCTGTGAGATCGATCAGGCCACCTACACCGTGGCCGAGAGCGCCGGCAGCAGCAGTTTCGACATCGTTCGTGTCAACGGCAGCGTCGGTGAGCTCGCGTGCTCCATCTTCTCGGTCTCGGGCACGGCCACCCCCGGAATGTTCGGTGACTTCGAGGTGGGTGGACCCAGCTTCGTCACCTTCAGCGACGGTGATGCAACGCCGATCACCATTCCGTTCACGATCGACGACGACGCGGCCTTCGAGGGTAACGAGCAGGGCGGCTTCGAGCTCGACGGTACCGTTCCGATGCGGCCCGAGCCCGGCAGCATGACTGCCGCCGAGTGGCAGGTGCTGCGCAGTCAGACGCTGCAGACGCTCCGCAGCGGTGGCTCTCCGCTGCGGCCTCGCCGCCGAGCGCTCGGTCAGCCTGCCGACGCTCTCCTCGACGCCGCGACGCTCGTCATTCTCGACAACGACGGCGAGATCACGATCACGGGCGACAGCGTCAACGAGGGCGACAGCTCCCCCGTCTCTCTCTCTTTCACGATCGAGGTTCTCGCGGACGGAAGTCCGACGTCTCCGGAGTCGACGAACGTCACGGTCGAATTCTCGACGGCGACTCTGGACGCGATCTCTGGTGTCGACTTCACCGCCATCAGCGGCCAGGTCGTGACCTTCACGCCCAGCGGATCGACCAGCCAGGTCGTTGACGTGGACGTTTTGCCGGACACGATCTTCGAGCTCTCCGAGGACTTCACCGGCAACCTCGCCAACGCCACGGGCGCGGTCATAACGACCGCCTCCGCCAACGGCACCATCCTCGACAACGACGCGCCGCCCACCATCACAGTCGATCCCGCGTCGGTGCTCGAAGGTGACTCTGGTACGACGACCCTCAGCTTCCCGTTCTCCCTCGATGTACCCGCTGGCTTCGAGACGCAGATCGACTTCTCGACAATCGATCAGACGGCGCTCGCGGGATCGGACTACGTCGGTGTCAACGGCGACTTCGTGCTGGTCCCCGCGGGTACGACCTCGGGCACGATCGACATCACCGTCAACGGCGACACCGTCAACGAAGGCGACGAGACCTTTCTCCTCGACGCTCTCAACGAGGACTTTTCTTACAGCGATCAGATCGTCGGCACGATCACTGGCGACGACTTCCCGGGCTTCGAAATCGACGACGCGCAGGTCACGGAGGGCGATGCGGGAACGGCGACGCTCACGTTCAACGTGACACTCACGTCGGCCGCGTTTCAAAACGTCTCGGTCGACGTCGCGACGGCAGCGGGCTCGGCGGAGGCCGGCAGCGACTTCATGGCCTTCTCCGCGCAGACGGTCAACTTCCTCGCCGGCGAGACGACGATGCCGGTCGAGGTGACGGTCTTCGGCGACGGCGTCACCGAGGTCGACGAGACCTTCGTCGTCAATCTCTCGAACGCGACCGCGAACTTTCCGATTCTCGACGCTCAGGGGGTCGGCACGATCGTCAACGACGATGCGACGTTTGCCTTCGGCGGTTCGGGCACGGCGAGTGAGGGCGGCGGCGTGATCGAGGTGATCCTCAACAAGGTCGGCTTCTCCTCGACGCCCGTAAACCTCGAGCTCTCCGTCTCGGGCACCGCGACGCCCGGGGGCGACTACGATCCCAGCGCGATCCCGTCGAACGTGCTCTTCACCCCGAGTGACGACCAGATTTCCTTCCAGATCCCGTTGGTCGACGATACGGAGCAGGAGGACGACGAGACGATCATCATCACGGCCGATCTGGCCGCCGTCGCGCCTTCGAAGCCCGAAATCAAGACGTCCGCGGCGCTTTCCGGGTTGCCGGTCACCATCACTCTGATCCTCGTCGACAACGAGACGACTGCGGGCTCGACGCTCGCCTTCGACCGCAGCAGCTACTCCGAGTTCGAGGACGCCGGCGAGGTCGTGGTGACGGTCGAGCGCAGCGGCGACACCTCGTTCCCCGTCAGCGTCGATCTCTTTGCGATCGACGGCGAAGCGGTGGCGACGGAGGACTACGTCTTCTCGACGCAGACCGTGAGCTGGGGGGCCAACGAGGGCGATCCGCGGGAGGTGACCATCGATCTGGTCTCCGACACCGTCATCGAGCCCGACGAGAGCTTCACCCTCGAGCTGAGGCGTCCGCGCTCCGCGACCGGCGGCCTCGTTTCGCTCGGCACCATCGATACAGCCGCCGTGACGATTCGCCAGCGAGACTTCGTGCAGTTCTCGGAGATCAGCTATGTCGGACTCGAAGGCGGCGCGCCCGTCAACGTGCAGATCGAGAGAGTCGGCTCTCCTGCGGAGGCCTTCGCCGTGGAGGTCTGCGAGGTGAGCGGTAGCGCGACGCCGGCGGACTTCAACCTCTCTCCCATCAGCTTTACCTGGCTCGCGAACGACGGTACCTCGCGAGACCTGCAGGTGCGCATCGTCGACGATGCGCTGACCGAGTCTCTCGAGACCGTCGAGATCGAGCTCTGCAACCCCTCCGTCGGCACGGAGATCGCGGGTAACTCACGCACCGTCATCGGCATTCTCGACAACGACATCGGGCAGTCGGCGGAGGAACCGGTGACGTCGGCCGAGAACGGCCCCGAAGGGCCGATCGTGGTCTACGGCCCGGCAGGCCAGCGACTCGTGGTCTGGCAGGAGCTCGACGGCGATGGCTTCGGCATCTTTGCTCGCCTCTTCGGCCCCTCGGGCGCTGCTCTCGGTGAGACCTTCCGTGTCAACAGCAGCATCGCCGGCAATCAGCTGTCTCCGGCCGCTGCCTTCGACGGCCTCGGCAACTTCATCGTCGTCTGGCGGGAGCTGGTCGGCGATTCGATCCTCCAGCCGGACGGCCGGATCGCGATGGCGAGCCTCGCCAACACGGCTCTGGTCGGCGCCTTCTTCGACCCGACCGGCACGGCGCAGACCGAGACCGTGATTGCCACGGGAGACGACGAAGACGTCCAGAGCCCCGACGTCGCCGCGGACGAGAACGGCAACGTCGTCGTCACCTGGGACGACGGCGGCGACATCAAGGGTCGCGTCGTCGACGGTAGCGGCGGTGTGTTGACACCGGAGATCATCATCAGCAGGCTGCCGAACTCTGCGAATCCGCAGATCGCGATCAGCGCTTCGGGTGACTTCATCGTCGTCTGGGAGGAGGGTGCTGGCGCGCTGCGTGCCGAAGCGGGCGCTCGGCTCAACGGCTCGGCACTCGTTGCCCAGGTGTTCACTGAGTTCGGGCAGACGAAGAGCGAGCCCGTGCAGGTCAACGACGGTCAGCAGACCGCTTTCTCCCCGGCCGTTGCGGCCGACGATGATGGCAACTTCATCGTCGTCTGGGAGGAGGAGACGGTCGACGATCTGGACATCTTCGGCCGGCTCTTTTCCAAGAGCGGTGAAGCGCGAACGCCGCGCCTGGCGATCAACGACGGTACGAGCGGTAGTCAGACGAATCCGCGCGTCGACGCCAACTCGATCGGCGACTTCGCCATTGTCTGGGAGAGCTCTCCCACCAGCGTGCCAGCGGCGTCTTCGGCCAACGGCGGCAGCCTGGTCGGGCGCTTCTTCTCTCCGCTGGGCGAGGCTCAGACGGCCGACGTTGCCGTGGCGAGCACGGTCGATGGCTCGCAGCCGCTGGCGCCCGACGTCTCGATCGACGACGACGACGAGACCACCGTCGTCTTCGAGAGGCGCGGCCCCGGAGGCGCTCCCGAAGGCGTGTTCGAGACCACGTTCTCACCGGAGATTGCCCCGTTCGTCTGTGCTTCGGACGCCACGGGCGTCTGCCTCAACAACCAGAGGTTCCGCGTGACGGCCGGCTGGCAGGACTTCGAAGGCACGAACGGAGACGGCCAGGCCGTCGGTCTGACTTCGGATACCGGCTATTTCTGGTTCTTCGACGAAGCGAACGTCGAGGTGGTCGTCAAGGTGCTGGACGCCTGTGCGGTCAACAACCACTACTGGGTCTTCGCTGCCGGTTTGACGAACACCGAGGTCAACCTGCAGGTCGACGACTCGGTCGCGGGTCTTTCGAAGACGTACTTCAACCGCCTCAACAACGACTTCACTCCAGTTCTCGACACCTCGGCGTTCGCCACCTGCGACGTCTCGGGCCGTCCGGAGGAGACCGCTGCCGAGGGCCTGGAAAGACTGTCGGACGAGCTTCGTTCGGCGCAGCGCGCCGCAGCGGAGCTGGGACTGACTGCTTCGTCCTCGGAGTCGAGCGAAGCGGTTTGCGCGAGCAGCGATACGAGTCTCTGCCTGAATCAGAACCGCTTCGAAGCGGCGGTCAGCTGGCAGACTTCCCAGGGCACGAGTGGAGACGGTCAAGCCGTCGGGTTGACCTCGGACACGGGCTACTTCTGGTTCTTCGACGAGCAGAACGTCGAGCTCGTGGTCAAGGTGCTGGACGCCTGCGACGTCTTCGGTCGCTACTGGGTCTTTGCTGCCGGTCTGACCGACGTCGGAGCGCAGCTGAGCGTCGTCGACTCGGCGAACAACGCATCGCGGAGCTACGAAAACCCGCTCGGGACGGCTTTCACGCCGGTGATCGACACGGACGCCTTCGCTTGTCCGTGACCTTCTATCGCGGGGGCGAGGAAGTAAGCTACGTCGCGGCCTGAGCCGCGGCTGAGCCTCGACGCACTCGGCGAACGGTGTGCTCGCCTTCGTTCTTCGGGCTCCGCAGCTGAGTCTCGGGCTCCGAGAGTGCGGGCACACAACGTTCCTTCGGTGTGTCGATGGCCCGCCTTCGCTGTGCGGGTGAGGAGGTTAGCAAGCGGTGAAACACGGGACGGTGTTCTTGATCGCTGCTGCGACGGCGTTCTCGTTGTTGGGTGATCAGGCCCTGTACGCCGTGCTCCCGGTACTGTTCGATGAGCTCGGGTTGGCGGCAGTGGAAGTCGGTGTGCTGCTTTCGGCGAATCGGTGGATACGTTTGCTGACCAATGAGCTCGCTCACCGTGTCGCCCGCCGGGCGGCCAGCCGCTCGCTGTTTGCAGTCGCCTTATTGCTTGGCTCCGCGACCACCGTGACCTACGTGTGGACGTCCAGCTTTGCAATTCTGCTGGCCGCGAGACTCGCATGGGGACTCGCTTGGTCCTTCATCAGGCATCTCGGCGTGGGCGCGGTCATGTCCGGTGTTCCGGCGTCCGATGCCGGCCAGACGATGGGCGTCTTCAACGGCATCTCGCGGGCGGGCTCGGTGGCTGGATTGTTCGGTGGAGCGGTGCTCGTCGACCTGATCGGCTTTCACAGAGCGCTACTCGTACTGGCTGCCGTGTCGCTGCTGGCGATTCCGCTAGCGGTTGTCGGGTATCGGGACCGCGAGCCTTCGGCGGGCGAGTTGAAGCATGCTGCCCTCCCTTGGACGCTCGTGTTGATGGGTGCGTCACTCGGAGCGGTTGGCCCGGGCTTCGTGATGTCGACGCTCGGGGCGGCTCTCGAGTTGCGTCTCGAGTCGTCGTTTGCGGCGGCCACGAGCCTGACTGGTCTACTGCTCGCGACCCGCTATCTCTTCGACAGCGTAGCGGCACCGCTTCTGGGCGGATCGTTCGATCGTTGGGGCTTTGCGCGATGCGTAGGGCTCTACTTTGGCTTGGGCGGCAGCATGCTGTTGGTGGCGAGTCGTGTGCCGGACGCACTCCATTTTGCGTCTTGTGTTCTAGGCTTTTTCGTTTGCGTCACGGCGCTGCAAGCAGGGCTCGCGGCTCGCGCCAGCCGCTTGGGCAGCGGTGCCTACGCTCGCTATGTCACGGCGAGCGACCTCGGTTCGGCCGCCGGCCCTTTGGTCGGCTGGGCGATCGTCGGCGCTACTTCACGACCGAGTGTTGTCATCGGTCTCGGAGGTGCGCTCTTCATCCTGACGAGTGCCGTCGCGCCCTTCGTGCGGAGCCCCGGAGCGCTGGAGAGCTGATGAGCTTCAGACGGGCGCAGGCGCGAAAAAGGCTCTCCCCGAAAACCGGGGAGAGCCTTGAGGCTGCGACTCGCGGACGCGATGAGTGCGGCGTCAGCTGTCGCCTGTCCAGCCGCCGAAGTCGGCTCCCTGCTCGATCCACTGGCGTAGCGTCTCGACTTCATCTTCGCTGAGAGGCTCGCCTTCGACGGGCATGAAGTCGAGATCGTCCTGGGGTAGCGAGACCCGGACGTAGAGGGAGCTTTCATCGGGGTTGCCGGGCTCGAGTACCTTGCCGAGGTCGCCACCCTTGAGGATGTCCTCCAGGGTGTCGAGTCGCAGGTTGGAGAAGTTCTCTTGAGCGCTGTGGCATTCGCCGCAGGAGCGATCGAGGACAGGGAGGATGTCCTTTTCGAACGAGATGGAGCCTTCACGAGCGGACAGCTGCTCGGGAAGGCCGATCAGGGTCATCGCCGCCGCGCCGCAGAGCAGGCCGACGGTCGTCAGGGTGTGGTTCTTCATACGCCCACTCTAACAAGGCGCCGCACCGGTTTACTCCGTCGTGCGCGGGGCCGACACGGGGCTTCAGGCTTGGGGGTTCATGCGGTAGCCGACGTTGCGCACCGTGGCGATGTACGTCTGACCTCCGGGACCTCGGCCGAGCTTCTGGCGTAGTGTCGCGACGTGCGTGTCGATGGTACGAACCGTCACGTTCACACCGGGCCAGCATCGGTCGAGCAGTGTCTGTCGGGACACAGCGTCGCCGCCGGCAGAAACGAGGACGTCGAGCAGCGCCCTTTCCTTGCGCGTCAGAGCGATCGGAAAGCGCTCTTTGAGAACCTGCGACGCTTCGGAGGCGAGGACGAGGTTCTTGAAGGTGACGGAGGCGGTCGCAGAGAAGGAGTCCATGGCTTTCGGGTTCCGTGCCGCTTGGATGCGGCTCTTCACGATTGTGGAGGACCGTGTGCCCCAGCGCATGGTCCGTGCTCCGGCAACCGGCGTCGGCTTCGTGCTCGGAGGCACGTCGGAGACCCGGCTCTGCGATGTAGGATCTTCGGAACACCCCAGCACATCGCAGAGCGGAGACGACGATGGACTTCGAAGACACTCCCGAACAGGCGGAGTTTCGGCGCGAGGCGCGCGCCTGGCTCTCGCAGCAGGCTCCGGCGTTCGAGCTCGATCCGAATCGCGCCCTGAAGATCGAGTCGACGGCGGATCTCGATCACGCGAGAGCCTGGCAGCGCACGAAGGCAGAGGCGGGATGGGCGGGGCTCAACTGGCCGGAGGAGTACGGCGGTCGCGCCCTCTCACCGCTTCACGCCATCATCTGGCAGCAGGAGGAGCAGGCGTACGCGGTGCCGCGGGGCGCTCTCTTCTCGATCAGCCTCAACTTCTGCGGTTCGACGATGATGGCCTACGCCAGCGAAGAGCAGAAGCGGCACCACCTTCCGCGCATCCTCTCAGGTGAGGAGATCTGGTGTCAGCTGTTCTCCGAGCCGGGCGCCGGCTCCGACCTTGCGGGTCTACGAACGCGGTCCGAGAGACAGGGCGACGAATGGGTCGTCAACGGCCAGAAGGTCTGGAACACCTTGGCTCAGTACGCCGATTTCGGAATCCTGGTGACGCGGCACGATCCGACGCTGCCCAAGCACAAGGGCATGACGTACTTCTTTGTCGACATGCGCTCCGAGGGACTCGAGGCGAGACCGATCGTCCAGATCAGCGGCTCGAGCAGCTTCAACGAGGTCTTCTTCACCAACGTTCGCATCCCCGACGCAAACCGTCTCGGCGAGGTGGGCGCGGGCTGGCAGGTGGCCCTGACGACCCTCATGAACGAACGCCTCGGCGCCGGCTCCCTGGAAAGCCCGCCCGATTACCAGCACGTCATGGAGCTGTCGAGCGTACTCGACGAGGCACCGCTCGGCGATGCGGCGGTTCGTGACCGGGTCGCCGACTGGTACGTCGAGTCTCAGGGCCTCCGCTTGGTGAAGTGGCGAATCCTCACGGCACTGGCGCGCGGCGATCAGCCGGGGCCCGAGGCTTCGATTCAGAAGCTCGTCGCGGCCAACAAGCAGCAAGCGATTTCGAGCTTCGGTCTCGACCTGCAGGAGCAGGGCGGCATCCTGGAGAACGGCGACGCGCCGCTCGACGGTTTGCTGCAGAAGACCTTTCTCGGTTCTCCCGCGGCGCGCATCGCCGGAGGCACGGATGAAATTTTGCGCAACATCATCGCCGAAAGGGTGTTGCGCCTTCCTGGTGACATTCGTGTCGACCGGGATGTGCCCTTCGAGAAGATTCCATCGGGAAGCTGACGTTTGCCGTGCCCGGCATGGGGGAGCTGGCCGGGCACGGCCTGGGCGCTCAGTTCTTCCAGCGGTAGACGGACAGGCCCTCGAGCTCGCGAACGAAGATCTGGTCGCCGGCCACGGCGAGGTAGCCCCACGTGGACTGCTGCGCGATCTCCTGGCGGTCGAGCACTTCGAGCTCCTTCGGGTTGGCCGCCAGCAGGACGAGCTCGCCGCCGGAGTCGAGTGCGAGGATCTTGTCGCCCCGCGCCGTCATGCTCCAGTACTCCCCGAAGGGCGTCGACGTCCAGGTCGACTCGCCGGACTCGAGGTCGATGCAGGTCAGGCGACCGTTGCCGAGATGTACGTAGGCGTGCCCGTCGATGACGATCGGGCTCGACATGTAGGCATGCGCAGTGCTGTCCCAGCGCTTTTCTGCGTTCCAGGCGGTGCCGTCTCGTCCGATCTCGAAGAGGAAGCTGTTGTTCCTGTAGGTGCTCGTGAAGATGGCGTTGCCCATGACCATCGGCGTCAGGATGTTCATGCCTCGGAAGCTGGGCACGAACTGCTTCCAGAGCACGTCGCCGGTTTCGGCGTCGACGCCGTGGATCTCGTGGCGGGTCTGCACAAGAAGCTGACGAACGTCGTGCAGGGTAGCGAAGACCGGCGACGAGAATGCGCCGCTCGCCATCATGTCGCCTTCGCTGACCAGGGAGCGCCAGAGCGTCTCGCCGGTCTCACCGTCGAGCTTGACCATCGAGTTGGCGGCCTGAACGTAGACGTCGCCGCCATCGATGAGCGGCGAGCTGGCGAAGCCGAAGTCCGGCGGGTTGGTGGAGAAGCGCTCCGGTAGGCTCACCTTCCACAGCTGTTCACCCGTCTTCGCGTCGAGCTTGAGCAGCGTTTCCTGCATACCGCCGACGTAGAGAGCCTCGCCATCGAAGGCAGGCGTCGAGCGGACCCAGTCGCCGTTCTTGGCGGCGAAGAAGGGAACCTCGCCGGTCCCTGCCCAGGACGCGCGCCAGATCTCTTTGCCCGTCTCTCGGTCGAGCGCCCGCACCTGCTCCGTCTCCTTGTCGTGTGTCTCGACGATGAAGACCATCGTGTCGCTGACGATGGGGCCGGGGTAGCCCTTGCCGAGCTCGACGCGGTACATCGGCTCCAGTGCGAGCTTCGACGGCCAGTCGGGGCCTTCGGTGATGCCGTCGCGCGAAGGGCCACGCCACTGGGTCCAGGTGGAAGCCGCTGCGGCGTCTTTGTCAGCCGCGGTGGCCGGCTCGGCAGCAACTGCAGGCGAGGCGAGGACAGCCGCCGCTAGCAGCATCGCTAGAGACAGGGTGAGCGACGCGAGGTGCGAGCGTTTCAGCATGATCGGGCTCCTGGAGGTAGGGAGCGCCGAAGTTGAGCGCTCTATTCCGGGCCTTCGCAGGAGGCTACCGATCGGATGTGGCGTTGCCGCAGCGCCGTCAGGCGACTGGAGCGAGGAGGACGATGCGCTCGCGCCCGGATACGACGACGCCGCCCGGCTTCTCGACCGTGATCGCGAAGAGGGTCGGCGACCGAACCTCGATCCCGGCGTCGATCGGAATCACCGCCTGTCCTCCGACGACGTCGAAAACGCCGCCGTCGATCGGGTAGCGCTCGTCCTGGGCCGCGTCGAAGATCCAGAGCTGATACTGAGAGACGGCTGGATCATTGGCTTCGAGACCGCTGATGCGCATCTCGCCTCTCTGCCCAGCGTTCGACCAGATGACTTCCCCCTGCGCGCCTACGGCCGCCGGGTCCTTCGTCGGAGCCATCTCGAGGCGAATTTCGTCGGCCGCGATCGTTTCGACCGGTGCTTCGAGCGGAGTCGTGGCGTTTCGATCGAGGAGTCGTGGGGCGAAGCTGAGGAGTGTGATCGCGGCTGCCGCGGCGAAGAACCAGAGCGACAGCTTGGATGAGGAGGTCTCGTCCGTCTCCACCTGTCGGGCAGGGGACGGAAACTGCAGGAGATCTCCCCCGCGGCTCGCTCGGGCTGCGAGTTCCTCGAGACCTTGGTTGAGCGATGGGGGCACGCTGGGCGTGCGAGCCGCGTGGAACGCCATTTCCAGAGCGGCTGCGGCCTGCTCGTATCCCTGGTCCTCACGGTTCGTGCCGTGCTCTTCGAGCAGCCGTTCGAGCTCGAGGGTCTCGAGGTCGGAAAGGCCCTGCGTCGCCTCGGCGGCGAGCAACTGCTCCAGAAGGCTTTGGCTTTCGGGACTCGTCATGATCCTGAACCCTGGGAGAGCGAGGGAGCCTCGGACTGGTTGAGTTTCTCGCGAATCCGGCCCAGGGACCTGCGGATGTAGGTCTTGACCGTGCCGAGAGGCATGTCGCAATGGGAGGCGATCTCCGAGTGGGACATGCCCTGCTCGATGGAAAGGCGCAGAATCTTGCGCTCTTTCTCGTTGAGCTCGCTGTTCATCGCCTCCCAGGCGAGCGTCGCGTCGGCGCTGGCTTCGATCGTCTCAGGGCGCTGACCGACGAGGGACTGGTGGTCGTCGAGCGCATCGGATTTGGGCTTGCGATCGGCGCTGCGGTACATGTCGATCAATCGACGACGCGCGATCATCGCGACGAAGGTCTGCTCCGAAGCTTTGGAAGCGTCGAAGCGCCCAGCGTTCTTCCAGATGTGTACGAAGACTTCCTGGACGGCGTCCTCGGCGTCGGCGCCGACCCACTTCCGGGCGAGCCACCAGAGCAACGACTTGTAGCGGTCGACGCACTCCTGGAACGCCGCAGGATCGCCCTCGGCGACCCTGGGAAGGAGCGGCTCCTTGTTCTGCTTGGTCTTCTTGCTCATGCGCTCTCGCGGCATCCTATACGCGTTCTCGTTTGGCGTGGAGGAGGACGATCTGGTGCGCGTGCGCTGGCGAGAAGAGGATCGATCCTGGACATCAACTTCGAGCAACTGTCCTGACATGGGGAAGCTCCTCGAGCGGGTCGTTCGTCGTTGCGGGGAAGAAGAGAGGGCAGGCGGGGGCAGGGGAAGAGGAGGAGGGCCCCTGCCCCCAGCTCCTTACGGGATCAGGACGGTGTCGATGACGTGAATGACGCCGTTGCTGGTCTCGATGTCAGCCGTGACGACGGTCGCGTTGTTGATCTTGACGCCGTTGCTTGCGTCGACGGCGACCTTGCCGCCCTGGACGGTCGCGGCCTCGGTGATCTTGACGACGTCAGCGGCCATGACCTTGCCGGAGACGACATGGTAGGTGAGAACAGCCGTGAGCTTCGCCTTGTCAGCGAGGAGGGCTTCGAGGGTGCCCTCGGGCAGCGCTGCAAAAGCCTCGTCGGTCGGCGCGAAGACGGTGAACGGACCCTCACCCTTGAGGGTGTCGACGAGACCGGCGGCCTTGACCGCGGTCACGAGAGTGTTGAAGGAGCCAGCGGCCACGGCAGTGTCGACGATGTCCTTTTCGTGGCCGTCGGCGCCGGCGGCGAAGAGGGTGCCGGTGAGAGCGAGTGCGAAGATCAGACCGATGGAGAGGCTGCGAGTGAAGGTTTTCATGGGTTACCTCGAGTGCTGTATTTCTTGATGGCGGTTTCGGGATGCTTCCAGCAGAGCGCTGCAAGCGGTGTGGGAGACGTTCAAGCCGCGGTTCTTGATCTCGAGGAGGGTTTCGGAGGCCTCCGGAAGTTGGATTCGGGATTTTTCGCGGTCGGGGTCGGAAGTCTGGGAACCTCAGCTCGAGCGCGCCTTGGCTCAGCGCTCGGCCGGGTCGCTCTCTTGACCGCTTTCGTGGGCCTTTCGGCCTGTTCGGCGGAGACGCCCAGGGAGGACCCGCGGCAGGCTAGGTTGCGGCGTCAGATCGCCGAGTCGAAGGCCGCTCTCGCGACGGCTCCCGGCTGGCTCGGCCTCGTCGAGGCTCTCGACCGGGAGCACGTCTTCGGTCGCGACGGGCTCGCCTTCTCGCGGCGGAAGCAGCGATCTCTCTGGGACTTGGAGCTCCTTCGGTCGATCCCGTCGATGCCCGAGGACTCGTCCCGTCGGCCCGTTCAAACGGCAGCTGGCCCACTGCAGACGCTGGTCGACACCGCGCATCAGCTCGAAGGCCTCGGTATCGATTTCCTCGTTGTGCCGGTACCGCCGCGCGCCGCGGTCTTTGCCGACTGGCTCCCCGGAGCTGCCGGTCAGCAGGCTCCCGCGGGCTCGGCCCCTCTGGATCTCGGCCTGCGCGAGCTCTACCTTCGGCTCGAGGAGTCGGGGGTCGAAGTCCTGGACCTGCTCCCGCTGTTTCGTGAGCAACGCTCCCGGTCCTTCGGGGACTCGGTTCCCGATGATCTCCAGTTCGACGAGGAGCTCGTTTTTCGTCGTCAGGACGTGCACTGGTCGAGCTTCGGCAGCGAGCTTGCGGCCGCTGCGGTGGCCGAGAGGATCCGTCGCTATCCCTGGGCCGCTGAGATCGGTCAGCAGATGGGCCGGGCCAGACTCGTCGAGAGCCGACCCTGGCGACGCCAGCACGGTTCGATCGTCGCGTCGATGATCCGTCGCGGCCAGCTGAGTGAAATGGAGGCCCCGCTCGAGGTTTACCCTCGCTACGACGCGCGAATCGAGGGCGAGCGTTGGACTTTCTACGACCCCAGCTCGCCGATCGTTCTACTGGGCGACAGCTTCAGCCGACCGGAACACTCCTTCCCTCAGCATCTCCTCAAGGAGCTCGGGTACCGTGTCGACGTGCTGGCGGTTCCTCTGGGCAACCAGAGCGCGCAGCTGGGTCGCCTCGCTCGGAACCGCGACCTGCGCTCGAAGCGTCTGGTCGTCTGGCAGATCGCGGCCGAGGCCTTCGTCGGTCAGAAGAAGTGGCGGTCGCGACCGCTGCTCCCGCCGACGGCTCAGAGCCCGTCGACGGCGAAGTAGTTCGCTGCGCCCAGATCACCCATCCAGCAGGTGTTCTCGAGCGATACCGCCTGATCGAGAGCTTTCAGTGTGACCTCCAGCTCGTCTCCCGGACGCAGAGCCAGCGGTGCGAGAGCCTCGAAGTCGCGCCAGCCCCAGGCGCCGACGGTGAAGCGCTCGGGTAGTTCGGGGTTCGCTCCGACCCTTTCGAACGGCAGCAGCACGAGGCAGTCCGCGTAGTCGATCGTCTCGGGCACGAGGTGGTCGAGAAGACGGATGCGGGTTTCGATCTCGCCGTCGGCGGATGTGGTGGTGATCGATGGCGCACTCAGGTCGACCGTGTGCCAGCCATCGCGGGCGCGAAGAATGTCGCGCTGCGCGATTTGCCAGATCACGAGGCGCTTACCCGAGAGTCCGCTGCCGCGCCTGGCGAAGGCGCGCCTCGCCTGAGTCGCCGCTCCTCCTGGAATCGCAACGACGTCGAGGGGCATGCCGAGCGCGTCCGCCAGGTGCTCGGCGAAGCCTGCCTGACGGCCGAGGCCGAGACGCGGGTCGCTGAAGGCGAGCGTGAAGCTGTCACCGAGCAGCACGACGGGCGAGTCGGTCGCTCCGATCGGCGCCCGCCCATCGTAGGTGAGTGCAACCTGATGCAGCGTCAGCTCTTCGCCCTCGAGCGCTCGTCCGCCGGGCAGCAGCTCGGCGAGATCGCCGCGCGCTCGAACGACGACCCGGCGGTGGTCGAATTCGCTGCGCTCGCCGATGGGGCGCAGGCCGCGCTCTTCGAGAACGTCGGCGACGTACCGGGCCGCGAGGCTTGCTGTTGCCGGACTCCAGTGCGTGTCGTGAAGCAGGTAGCTCGGAGCCGCGGCGCCGCGCACGAGCTCCGTCAGATCGAGGAGCTCGACGCCTTTCGCGCTCAGCGCTTCCTTCCACGAGTCGAGCCCGTCCCACTGCCGCGGCGTCTTCGGCGGGTCGTGCGAGACCACCGCGGCCTTGGGGGGCACCAGAACGACGAGCAGGTCGACGTCGTGGTCTGCGAGCTGCTGCTGCGTCGTCACGATCGCGCGTTGGCTGGTGTTGTCCCCGTCGAGTGTCGTGTCCCTGCGAGCGAGCCCGCGCAGGTAGCGGAAGCTCTCGGTATGAAAGAGCCGGCCGTCGCTGCCGCGAATGACCTCTCCGCTGTTGCGGGGCAGTCGCGCGAAGGCCCAGGCCCCGTAGCTTTCTCGAGCCCGTCCCTCGATCCACCACGGAGAAACCAGAGGATCCTCGACGACCATGAGCTGAATCAACGAGGGTGCGACCAGGCACGTGAGGGCCAGAACGACGGCGGCGGAGAGGCGGCGACTCATCAGAACTGGAAGTAGAGAAAGGGGTTATAGCCCTGCGAAGAGAGCTCGAGGACCGACAGCCCGAAGAGCAGGAGGGCGACGAGGCGTTTCCAGGCACGCTCGTCGGACCGCTGCGGATCCAGGAGGTCGCAGGTGCGCCAGGGCGTGGTGGCCAGGACGAGGGCGACGATGAGAAGACCGCTACGAAATGGGTCGAGAAGCTCCGTGCGCAGGAGCGAGCCGTTGGCTGTCGGGCCTCCGACTCCGAACATTGCGGCGAGGTGAAAGGTCGCTCCCGAAAGACTCTCCGCGCGAAAGAAGACCCAGGTGACGAGGACGAGAAGGCCGGTGCAGAGGCGCTGGAGCTCCGTGGGGAGAACGGCGTAGAGGGACCGTCGGCCGCGCGCGCGCTCGAGCGCCAGCAGCAGGCCGTGGAGAGCGCCCCAGACCACGAACGTCCAGGCCGCGCCGTGCCAGAGCCCGCCGAGCAGCATCGTCAGTGCGAGGTTGCGGTAGGTGGCGAAACGGCTGCCGCGGTTGCCGCCCAGCGGAATGTAGAGGTAGTCCCGGAGCCACTGCGAAAGAGAGATGTGCCAACGGCGCCAGAAGTCGGTGATCGATCGCGAACGGTAGGGAGCGTCGAAGTTCTGTGGAAAGACGAAGCCGAGGCAGAGGCCGAGTCCGATCGCCATGTCGGAGTAGCCCGAGAAGTCGAAGTAGATTTGCAGCGCGTAGGCGAGCGTGCCGATCCAGGCCAGGCCGGGCGTCAGGGCGGCGCCCGCCATCGAGCTCTCGGCGAAGGCGCCGTCGGCGACGGGAGCGAGGTTGTTGGCCAGCAGGACTTTCTTGGCCAGCCCGATCGAGAAGATCGAGAGACCGCGCATCACACGCTCCGCGTCGACGGTGCGCACCGCCAGCTGCTCCGCCAGCGTTCGGTAGCGGAGGATCGGTCCCGCAACGAGCTGCGGAAAGAGAGCGACATAGGTCGCGAAGTCGAGGAGCGAGCGGGCCGGTCGCGCAGCGCCTCGGTAGAGGTCGAACGAGTAGGACATCGACTGGAAGGTAAAGAACGAGATGCCGACGGGCAGCGTCAGCTGGGGCACCGGCAGGGAGGAGGCTCCGGCGGCGGCCAACACCGTATTCAGGTTCGAGACGACAAAGCCGGCGTACTTGAAGACGCCGAGGAGTCCGAGATTGCCGCTGAGCGATGCGGCCAGGGCGAGTCGACGCACGCGTGCACTCGCGGAGTGGGCGATCAGCGCTCCGCAGCGGTAGTCGAGCAGAGTCGATGCGACCAGCAGGAGCAGGAACCAGGGATTCCACTGTGCGTAGAAGACGTAGCTCGCGACCGCGAGAAAGGCGTTTCGCTGCTTCGCAGGCAGAGCGAGCGTCACCGTCAGGACGACGGGCAGGAAGACGAAGAGAAAGGTGTAGGACGTGAAGAGCAACGGTGCCGACCCTGGGGACGTCTCGATCGGGCCCCGGAGGGCAGCGCTAGCGCACGAGCGGGTCGCCGTCCCAGCGATCGAAGCAGGCGAACTCTTCGACCGGATTGCGACGCAGCTTGGTCAGCTGCTTGACCGGGCGCCCAAGGGGTACGAGGGCTGCGACGGCGTAGTTCTCGGGCAGCCCGAGAACCTCCCGCGCCGCGGGCTCCTGTCCCGTGAGAAAGGTCGTGATCGTACCGCCGTAGCCGCGGTCGCGGGCGGCGAGAAGGATGTTCCAGACGAAGGGATAGATCGAGGCTCCACCGATGATGCCGACGCGCTCGAGATCCTTGTCGAAGCAGGCGAGAACCGAAAGGTCGACGGCGACGACGAGTACGACGGGGACCTTGTCGATCTCATCGAGCATCGGCCAGGCGACTTCGGTCGCTTCGGCCTCTTCGTCCGTCACCGAAGAAGGCACCACCGTGTTCCACGGGCTCTCACCGGCGCGCATCTCGGCGACGTAGCGACGCACTGTCGGCATGCAGAGATCGGCGAGCTGGCGGCGCGTCTCCTGCGAACGGATGACGAGGACCTTCCAGCCCTGGCGGTTGCCTCCGCTCGGCGCGAATCGAGCGACGTCGAGAATGTCGTAGAGCGTCTCGTCGGTCAGCTCTTCGTCGGTGAAGTCGCGAGCAGCGAAGGTGGTGCGGATCGTGTCTTGGAGCTCCATGGAGCGAGAGTACGGCAGAGCGTGGACCTGTCGCCAGCCGTGAGTCACTCGACGTCCTCGAGGAGCTCGCTGAGGCCGTCGCGGAGGGCGTCGTAGACGGCGCGGATGCTCGGGCTTCGCGTCAGGTCGTCATGAGCGGCGACCCAGACCTCGAGCTCGCCGACGACGAGTCCTGGAATGACCCGCACGAGCTCCGGGTGCCGTTCGGCGAGCCACACCTGGTACGAGCCGATGCCCAGGCCGGCGAGGAGAGAGGCGTTCTGCGTCGGGATCGAGTCCGTGCGCAGGCGAAAGTCGGACGCCTTGACGTCGAGCCCGAGGGCCTTGGCTCCGTCGACGCTGTTGGCGATCCGATCGAAACCGATGACGCGATGAGCCAACAGGTCCCTTGGCGTTTCCGGGACGCCGTGGCGTGCAAGGTAGTCGCGATGCGCGAAGAGGCCGATCCCGAGGTGGCTGACCTTGGAGGTGATGATGTCCTGCTGACGGGAGCGAAAGTGACGGATGGCGACATCGGCTTCCCGGCGCAGCAGGTTTTCCTCCGAGTCATTGACGACGACCTCGATCTCCAGTCGAGGATGCTGGTCCAGGAGATCGGCGAGCAGTGCTGGAAGAACCTCGATTGCAAAGACCTGGGCCGAGGCGATCCGCACGGTGCCCTCGACGTGTTGAGCGAAGCCGGCACCGACACCCTCGAAGAGCCGTGCCGCCGATGCCATTGCTGCGGCGTGCTCGAAGAGTTGCGTGCCGCGCGGCGTGAGCTGGTGCCCCTCCTTGCGCCTCGTGAAGAGCACTTCGCCGAGAAGTGCTTCGAGGCGTCGGATGTGGCGACCGACGGTCGGCTGCGAGAGCCCTAGATCCCTGCCGGCCGCGGTGAGCGATCCGCGCTCGGCAACCGCGAGAAAGGTCTGAAGGAGCGTCCAGTCGAGTTTCATGCGTTCCTGAATACCTGGCATGCGTTCTGTGTTGCTATCCATTCTATTTCGGATGCGTAGTCTCCTGAGAACGAACCTCGAAAGGACTCGCCGATGAAGCACCCAAGGAACCTCCCCTCGCGAACTCTGTGCCTGAACTTCCTTTGCACCCTCTTGCTCTGTGCATCCCTCGGCGGCCTCTTGGCGCTGCCCAGCGCGGCTTCTGAACGAACCGAGCCGACCCCCGATCCGGCGAGCCCCTGGTCCGGATGGCGCGGGGCGGATCGCAGCGGTGCAGCCGCGCTCGACGTGGACTGGAGCGCGACGGGCCTCGAAGAGAAATGGTCGCAGGAGGTCGGCCTCGGTCACTCCTCACCGGTGAGCGACGGAGAGCGGGTCTTCGTCTTCGCGCGCCGCGGTGAGGACGAGGTCGCGGCCGCCTATGCACTCGAGACCGGCCAGCTTCTTTGGAGCAAGAGCCTGCCGGCACCCCGTGTGAAAGTGTCCTTCGCGGCGCGCAAACACGGCAAGGGTCCCAAAGCGACACCGCTGCTGACGGGTGGCCTTCTGGTTACCTACGGTATGACCGGGATCGTCACCGGTTGGGAGGCAGCGACGGGCAAGCTGCGCTTCCGCGTCGATCTGGCTGACGATGCGCCGACGCCGGACTTCGGCGTCGCCAGTTCCCCGGTCGCAGCAACGTGCGGCATCGTCGTCGTCGCTGGGAGCGAGAAGGACGGCGCCGTCGTCTGCCTCGACGCCGCCAACGGCTCGACCGTCTGGACCCACTCCGTCGGGGCCAGCTACGCCTCGCCACTCGCGGCGACCTTCGACGGTATCGAGCAGATCGTGCATCTTGCCGACGCCGAGCTCGTCGGTCTCGACGCCGCGACGGGCGCCAGACTCTGGGAGGTCCCCTACGAGCGCAGCGGCTACGCGCAGAACGAGGCGACCCCTCTTCTCCTGGGCGGCGACGTTCTGGTTGCGGGCGAGAAGAGGCCGACCCACCGCCTGGCCGTGACCCGCAGCGCCTCCGGATGGAGTGCGGACGTCATCTGGAGTGCCGAAGAGACCGCTCCCGAGATGAGCTCACCGGTGCCTTCGGGTGACCTCGTCGTCGTGCACTCGCACCTGCGCAAGGGCTCGATGCTCGCTCTCGACGCGTCGACCGGCTCCATCGTCTGGCAGGGAGACGCCCGCTACGGCGAGCACTCGTCTCTCGTCGCTCTCGGCGATCGGCACGTGCTGTCTCTTCGCTCCGAGGGTGAGCTGGTCGTCTTCGAGCGCGACGGCAACGAGCTGCGCGAGGTTCTCCGTCGCGAGGTCGCTCCGAGCCCCACGTGGGCTCATCCCCTGGTCACGAACCGCGGACTGTGGGTCAAGGATCTCGATCGACTGCGGTTTCTTGCCTTCTCTCCGCGCTGAGCCGCGCCAGAAGCTGTTGGGCGGTCTCGTCGGCGCTCTCCAGGGCGCCTTCGAGATAGCCGCCGCAGCGCGGCGCGAGCTCGGTCGCTGCGAAGTGCAGGGTGCCGTTCCAGAGGCCCTCGAGAGAACGTTGCATGCCGTAGGCGGGATGTCCGTGCAGTGGCGCGCTGTCTTCTGGCACAGCGGTCTCCGCGTCCGCCGCCCAGTCCTTGAGCAACGTCCGCACGGTCGAACGGGCGTTCTCTCCGAAGAGGCGGGCGAGCTGATCGACGGCGGCGGCCACGAGTCCCTCCGGGTCGCCGAGGCGAACGTCAGGGGGCCAGCCGACGAAGCCGAAGAGAGCGCTCGAACCGCCCGGCAGGCTGGCGTCGTGGATCTCGGCCAGCGGCCCGCGGCGGCTCATGGCATCTCCCGACAGCCCTTGGTCTCGCCAGAACGCCTCCTCGTAGACGGCGACGAACTTCGCCTGGCCCGCCATCCAGGAAGGGATCTCGAGCAGCGATCTCCTGGCCGCTTCGCTGAGAGCCGGCCTCAGGGTCAGGCCCGCGGCGACGCGCGGTGGCAGAGCGAGGATCACGTGCTCGGCGACGGCGATCGGCCGCTCCTCGCTGCCTTGTGTGCTGAGGCCGGTGGCGCTCGCGTTCTGGATGCACTGAACCGTCTGACCAAGATGCAGCCGCTCGTCGGGAAGGCGAGCTGACACGCCGTCGACGAGTGCCGTCATTCCCCCGCGGACTCGCAGCGAGCCACGCATCGTGGCAAACCCGGGCCCTTTCATCTGCGCGCCTCTCTCGTCCTCGAAGAGACCGTCGCCCTGCGCGTGCTGCGGGAAGACCTCCAGCTCGAGCCGCTCGACGAGAGCGTGCATGCGCGGCTGTCCCGGCCAGAACCAGGAAGGGCCGAGATCGAAGACCTCGTCGCCTCCGTTGCCGACGACGCGCTCTCCCGAGATCCTGCCACCCAGTCGATCGCGTGCTTCCAGGAGACACCAGTCGATGCCGCGACGGTGCAGATGCTCGGCGAGAGACAGACCGGTGAGTCCTCCGCCGACGATCGCGACCTTTGCTTCGAGAGTGTTCGAGCTCACCGTCAGAAGGACTCCGTCCGCGGGCGGAGGTCGAGCTCGTGGGTCCACGTGGTGCTCGGCTGCCTTGCCAACTGCCAGTACGCCTCGGCCAGGTCGTCCGGGTCGATCATCTTGGAAGGATCGAGGGTGTGGAGCTCGCGGCTGCGCGGCGAGTCGATGATGCCGTCGAGGAGCACGTGCGCGACGTGCACGCCCGCCGGCTGGAACTCGCGCGCCAGCGACTGCGTCAGGCCGCGCAGTGCGAACTTGGCTTGAGCGAACGCGGCGAAGCGCGCGCCGCCACGGATGCTGGCGGTGGCGCCGGAAACGAGGAAGCTGCCGCCGCCCGCGCGGACCATGGGTTGCAGCACTCCCTGTGCGACGTGCACCGCGCTCAGCACCATGGAGCGCCAGCACTGCTCGAACTCTGTCGGCGTCGTTTCGAGAAAGGGCTGGATGACGAGCTGGGCGGTGTTGTGCGCGACGATCTTCGGAGGCCCGTAGCTTTCGATCAACCGCCCGAGGAGGTCGGCGGCTTTCGTCCCGTCCGAAAGGTCACAGCGGTGGGACTCGAAGCCGGAGTCCGCGGCGCTGCGCGTGACGCCGACCGCGTGCAGCTGGCCTCGGTCGAAGCGCTGCAGCAGAGCCTGCCCGAGTCCGGGTCCCGCGCCCGCGACGAGGGCCCAACCGTTCTTGCCGTGCGGCGCTTCGCTCATTCTCGACTCCTCTCCGTCGTCTGCTCTCTTCGACCAGAGGATACGGAACGGGAGTGGAGGGGGATTGTCTCCGCGAAGATCGGGACCTGTGTCGGGAGCTCAGTCGACGCTGCAGCCGGCGAAGGCGTCCGTGTCTTGAACGGCTTCGAAGCGGTTCCCCTGCGGGTTGATGTAGCTCTTGCTCTCACCCGTGGCGGTGTCCGTCACCGTGAGAACCACCCCGACGTCGGTGAGCCCGGCGAGAAAGACCCAGTAGCGGTCGAAAGGGGCCGCGCAGGCGTCGATGATCTTGACGAAGACCTCGGGGTTTTCGCGATCGAAAAACCAGAAGTAGGCGGCACCGTCCGAAAGCTCGACGTGAGAGGCGAAGCCGCTCTGGCCCTGCGCGTTCTGCCAGGCGACGTCGACCTGGAATCGGCCCTTGCCGAGGCAAAGAGACGTCTCCGAGGTGACGCAGGGCTCGGGCTCGGGATCCTGGCTGTAGGCCGAGTGGTGATGAAGATCGTCGGCGAGCACGGGTTGCGTTCCGAGGAGGTGAAGACCCGTCATCAGAGTCAGGGCAAGGGTGAAACGGAGCATGGTAGACCTCATCTTTCGGTGAGCGCTGCGCTCGATGACGGGCGTTCGAGGACCTTCAGGTAGAAGGTCTGCGTGTTGTTGCCTTCGTCGAACTCGTCGACGTTGTTCAGTGCGTCGGTCTTGACGATCAGGTAGTAGAAGCCGACGGTGACCTTGGACGGTACGGCCCAGGGCAGGTCCGAGCGATGCAGCCCCCCGGTGCGCGGCAGATCCGCCGTGTGGAGGTGGCTGACGCCGACGAGGATGTCGCCGCTGTCGAGCACTTCGTCGGTCGAGAGGTAGGCGCGGTCCCTGAAGCTCGACGAGACCGGCACGTCGCCGACGTTCTCGATGACGTAGGACGCGTTCAGCGCGTCGCCGACGCGGATGATCGACTTCGAGATCTGGAGATCGATCAGGGTCAGGTCCCTGCCGATGCGCGTCGGATCGTCGTCGCCGCTCGGCGGATTGACCTGGATCGGGACCGTCGCCAGGTTGTTGTCCTCGTTCGACTCCGTGATCTCTGCGGCGGCGTCGCCCTGAATGACGAGGAAGTAGCCTCCGGGCGCCGTCGACCTTGGGATCGTCACGCCGAGGGTGCCGTCGTGAGCCTGCCGTCCGGCCAGAAGATCCTTGGTGTGGGTGTGGCTGCTGGCCACGAGCTGGGCGCCTGCCAGCTGACCGTCGGTCGAGAGGTAGATGAGCTCCCGGTAGACGCCGAGAATGTCGTCACTTCCGACGTTCTCCAGACCGTAGAGCAGAGTGACGCGATCGCCCGCGTCGACGCTGGGCGAGCCCGTCCGGGCTTCGGTGACGATCAGGTCGCGATCGAGGTCGCCCTCTCGAGCAGGGTCGTTGGTGACCTCGAGCAGGTAGCTCACGACGTTGTTGTCTTCGCGCGATTCGTCGACGACGCCATCGGTGTCAGCCTCGATCAGGAGGTAGTGGATCCCCGGAGCCGTGTCGACGGGAATCCGCACCTTGCGGCTGCCGGCGTGTCTTTCGTTGCGGCTCAGATCGGCGGTGTGCCGATGACTGACGTCGAGGAGCTCGTCCGAGGGGTCGAGGTTGCGATCCGCAGACAGGTAGACGCGCTCTCGGTACGACTCCGTGAGCAGGTCTTGCCCCGCGTTGACGATTTCCCAGGAGACGTGAGTCTGCTGTCCCGCAGCGAG
>JBCCLJ010000011.1:0-64317 GCA_039026915.1 Acidobacteriota bacterium | reverse complement strand
GGGCTGTCCGTGGTGGCTACCACGGGCCCTAGCCCCTCTCGAAACTCCGCCCCTACGGGGCTCCGCGCGCAAGCCGAGCTTCGCTCGACGCGCTGGGCGGGGCTGTCCGTGGTGGCGACCACGGGCCTAGCCCTTCTCGAAACTCCGCCCCTACGGGGCTCCGCGCGCAAGCCGAGCTTCGCTCGACGCGCTTGGCGCCTACTCCGGAACGTCGAGAGCGGGGTTCTCGTCGAAGAAGTCGAACGGCCTCAGCTCGAAGTGGTGCCACATCAGCGGCATGACGGGCCAGTCCTCGGCGCGCACGACGTGATGCATTCCGACCGTGTGCCAGACGACGATGTCGGTGCCTTCGATCGGGCGTTCTTTGCTCCAGCTCGGCAGGCCCTGTCCCGGAGTCGACAGCGTCGGATAGTCGCCAGCCGCATAGCGTTCGCTCGCCTCGTAGGGCGTGACCCAGAGGTGATGGTCGATGAACCCGGCGCGCCGCCTCGGCATGTCGTCTTCGGACATCAGGGTGCGGGCGTTCGAACCGGCCTTGATCTGGAAGCTCGTCGGATAGCCCACCGCGTTCGTCGCGTGCTGCGACGCCACCCTCCACATCTTGGGCTTCGTCGGGTCGAGCGTCATGCGAGCTTGATCTTCGGTCTTCGCGACGTCCGTCTCGACGACCCACAAGCTGCGCCGCGGGTGATCCTTCGGCAGCTTGCGTCGCTCGAATCGGTCGACCAGCAGGCTGTTCTCCGTCCCGTCGACGTCGAGATCCATGCGGAAACTGAAGTAGTGGCTGTGATTCACCGCGACGACGTGATCGGCGACGAAGTGGCCGTAGGCATCGTCTGCGTCGGCGCGACGGGAAACGTCGAAGACCGCTGCGGTACCAGACGTCGAAGCGGTCTCCGTGCTCCTTCCCTTCGAACGCACCGGCTTGGCCTCGACGATGCCGGTCGCGCCGACGCCGACTTCGATCGAGCCGTCCTGTCGGAAGACCCAGTCGAAGAGGTAGTCGTAGTTGCCGATCGATGCGGCGCTGCGCACTACGAGATCGGTCGAGGGACGACTCTCGGAGAGTCCCGGGCTCGCCGAGTCGAAGTGTCGCCAGGCGACGCCGCCACCCGAACGCTCGAACAGGCACAGCGCGTTGTTGACGACCTCCGGCTGTCCGCCGACGCCGGGCACGACCGTGTCGAAGAGGTGAGCGTACTCGGGACAGTCCCGGCCGGGCAGGAGGTCCTTGACGAGACCGCCCTGCGGATACTCTCCGGCGTCGATGAAGTTGCGGTGGTACCAGCCTTCCGCCGGGTCCATGTACGGCACGAAGATTTCTGAGAGGTGCGCCTCGTAGAGAACCGAGCGCACCGCATCGTCGTCAAGGTACTCGACCAGCGACAGCACCGGACCGACGCGCTGATCGATCCTCAGATGAAAGCGCCACTTCTGCCAGGTGACCTCATGACCGCTGAGAGCGAAGCCGGGGCCTTCGGGCTGCTCGATGCGCAGGCGACCGGGAGCTTCGCGCACCGGGCCGATGGACGACGGATCGAAATCCGAGCGCGTCGCCGGAATCGGAACGATGTCTTCATCGATGACGCGAAGAACCTTGCCCTCGTCGAGATCGACGACCGCCGCAAAGCCCTCGATGCCGCGCGCCCAAGTGTTGCGGGCGCGTGGATCGGTGCACGTCACATGACCGACCCGACGCCCTCGTTGCTCCTCCAGATCGTAGAAGCCGGGAGGGAGAGTGATGCAGGAAAGGAACGTCCAATCGTCGTAGCCGCGACGGCGCATGGCCGCCTGCGCCTCGGGGTGCTCCTGCACGACGTCGACCACCGCGCCTAGATCCTCCGGCGCCCAGGGGATCTCGACCCCTTCCAGCTTCGTCCATCGCTCGACCTTCTCTGCGGAAAGGTCGAGGATCGCCTCATAGCCGTCGCCGCCGAAGCCGACGGCGACGCGGGCTCGGCGCGGGAGCTCACCGCCCTTCGCACGCCAGTCGAGAATCTGCGACTTCGACGGAGGCTCGAGCTGCACCAGCGGCAGCGTCGCGCCCGCGTCGAGGTGGCCCGCTGACTGCAGCACCTCGAGCACCTTCCAATGCTCTTCCATGGTCAGTGAGTCGAGCGGATGCGAGACGGCGTAGGCACCGGTGCAGAGCGCCATCGCGGCAAGCGCTGCGAGAACCGCTGGCCCCACGGCGGCGCAGCGGCGGCGGAGTGAACGAGGTCGGCAGGTCGTCATGGTCGTCTCCTCACGGTCGGCTCTGTTGCTTGATCTGGAAGTTTAACGCCAGCCTGGACCTCCAGACCCGACGCAACGAACTTTCGACTGAAACGTAAGTACGGTGACCCAGCGCGACAATTTCTCGTCAGGAGATCTCGATTTGTTCAATCTGCGCCTTGCCTTTCGTTCGCTCCTCCGCAGTCCCCTGATCACCCTCGTGGCAGCGCTCTCGCTCGCTCTGGGGATCGGCGCGAACGCCGCGATCTTCTCCATCTTCGAGACGGTGGTCTTGCGTCCGCTGCCGGTCCAGACGCCTGGAGAGCTCGTCAACCTCTCGCCCCAGGGCCCCATGTCCGGCTCCGTCTCGATGGGCAACGCCGGGCGCGACGTCTTCAGCTACGCCATGGTGCGTGATCTGCAGCAGGAGCAGGACGCCTTCACCGGGATCGCGGCGCACAACCCGTTCGGAGCAAACCTCGCCTACGAAGGCAACACACTGAGCGGCGAAGGCGCACTCGTCACCGGCAACTACTTCCAGGTTCTGGGCCTCAACCCGGCCGCCGGCAGGCTCTTCGAGCCGAGCGACGACGTTTCGCCGAACGGCCACCCGATCGTCGTGCTCAGCTATGCCTACTGGCGCACGAGGTTCGACCTGGACCCGTCGATCCTCAACAAAGCCCTTCAGGTCAACGGCCAGGCGATGACGGTGGTTGGAGTCGCACCTCGCGGCTTTCGCGGAACCACGCTCGGCAACGACCCGCAGATCTTCGTTCCTCTGAGCATGCGCGGCTCCATGATTCCGGGCTGGGACGACTACGAGGAACGCCGCAGCTACTGGGCCTACGCCTTTGCCCGACTGAAGCCGGGCGTCAGCCTCGAAGAAGCACAGACGGCGATCAACGTTCCGTACCAGAACATCATTCGAGAGATCGAGCTGCCGCTCCAGCAGGGGGCCAGTGAGGACTACCTCGAGCGCTTTGCGGAGAAGACCTTGGTCCTCAAGGCGGGTCAGAAGGGCCAGAGCACGATGATCGAGGAGACGCGCGCACCGATGCTGCTGCTGCTCGGCGTCACCGGCTTCGTTCTGCTGATCGCCTGCGCCAACATTGCAAACCTGCTGCTGACCAAGGCAACGGGTCGCGCCAACGAAATCGCTCTGCGCATGTCGATCGGCGCGCATCGCTACCAGGTCGTGGGCCAGCTGATGGCCGAGTCTCTCCTGCTCGCATCCATCGGCGGACTGCTCGGCATCGCGACCGCTCGCGCCACCCTTCGCCTGATGCTGCAGTTCCTCCCGGACGACGCGGGACTCATGCTGCAGTTTCAGCTCGGCTCCGCGACGGGGCTCTTCCTCTTGATCCTCGTGCTGCTCACCAGTCTCGCCGGACTCTTCCCCGCGCTGCATGCGACCCGCCACGACCTCGCCGGCTCCCTCAAGGGCGGCGGCGGGCGCAACTCGCAGTCGCGCGGCGCGAGCCGCTTCCGTACCGGCATGGCGACCGTGCAGATCGCTCTCTCCATGGCCCTGCTCGCATCGGCCGGGCTCTTCACGAAGAGCCTGATGAACGTCAGCAAGGTCGACCTAGGCCTGCAGACCGACCGACTCGCCGTCTTCGGCCTGTCACCCGAGCTGAACGGCTACTCGCCTTCCGACTCCCAAGCGCTCTTTGCACGGATCGAAGAGGAGGTCGCGGCGCTTCCTGGTGTCGACGGCGTTGGTGCCTCGATGGTGCCGTTGATCAGCGGCAACAACTGGGGCTCCAACGTCTCCGTCGAGGGATATCCCAACGATCCAGACACCGACACGCAGGCCAACTACACAGAAATCGGACCCGAGTTCTTCAGCACGCTCGGCATTCCGCTGATCAACGGTCGTGAGTTCGACGAGCGTGACGTCGCCGGCGCGCCCGGCGCGGTCATCGTCAACGAGGCTTTCGCCAAGAAGTTCGAGCTCGGCACTTCCGCCGTCGGCCGGCGGATGCAGATCGGACGCGGCGAAGAGTACGACCTCGAGATCGTCGGACTGGTGCAGAACGCGAAGTACTCGGAGGTCAAAGACGAAGTACCGCCGCTCTTCTATCTGCCCTACAAGCAGAATCAGGAGCTCGGCTTCATGAACTTCTACGTGCGCAGCAGCTCAGAGCCGGAGCAGCTTCTGTCGACGCTGCGCTCGAAGGTCGGCGGCCTCGACCCGAGCCTGCCGATCGAGAACCTGCAGACGATGGAGATGCAGGTGACGCAGAGCCTCTTTCTCGATCGGATGATGACGACTCTGACGACCGCCTTCGCCGTTCTGGCCACGCTGCTCGCCGCCGTCGGACTTTACGGCGTCCTCGCTTATGCCGTGGCTCAGCGTACGCGCGAGATCGGGCTGCGCATGGCGCTCGGTGCGGCCCCGCACGAGGTCCGCAACATGATCCTGCGCCAGGTCGGTCTGCTGACCGTACCGGGCGCGATCATCGGCTTGGTCGGGGCCCTCGGCTTGGGTCGGCTGGGGGCATCTCTGCTCTTCGAGCTCGACGGTCACGACCCGTTGGTCCTGATGATTTCTCTGGTTCTGCTCTGCACCGTGGCGCTCCTCGCTGGGCTCGTTCCGGCACGCAAGGCCTCGCGCGTCGACCCGATGGTGGCTCTGCGCGAGGAGTAGCTCGGCTCCTCGAACGGCGGTCACGCCAGAGCCGCGGGTCGCGACTCGTCCCGGAAGTCGTTCTCTGGCAACGCTTTTGCTGCGTTCTGGCTCATGCGCTGCCCACACTGTGACAACGACCTGACTCCGACGTCCGACGGATCGACCTGGTGCACCCAGTGCGCCGAGAATCCACCGCTGCGCAAAGCGCCCTCCGAGGTCTCCCCACGGCCCGCGGCGGCTCCGGCGCCCGCCTTCGCAGCCGGCGGAGCTGCCGCAGCCCGGCAACGCCACCTGCCACCTTTTGTCCTTCCGTTCGCCGCCGTCGTCCTCCTCGGACTCTTCGCGCTGGTCTTCGGCAGCGACGGAGACGACGAGCCCGAGGCGGTCGATCCCGCCCCAGCCGCTGCGGAGTCCGCTCCAACGCCGGACGCTGCGCCGACTCCGGTGTCTGCGAGGCGATCCGGTCGCATCGCTCGACAGCTCGATGCCGAGGTGCCGGCACGCAACGACATCGAGCGGGCCCGCAATGCCACGGTGTTCATCAAGACGCCGACCTCCGTCGGCTCTGGCTTCTTCCTCGGCAGCGGCTGCCGCATCCTCTCGAACCGTCACGTCGTTGCTCTCGGCAGCGGCGACGCAGATGCGATGCAGGCGCAGCTGCGGGAGGCCGAGCGACAGCTCGTCGAGGTGAACCGCTGGCTCGACGCCAAGAAGGAGAACTTTCGAAGGCGCTGCCGCGACTGCAGCGAGGATGCCTGGGAGCGCTACGTCGGGCGCGACATCGACCGCGTGCGCGAAGCCGAAGGACAGGTCGAAGACCGGCGCCAACAGATCCTCGGACTGCGCCACGGGTCCCAGTTGACGGCGGTGCTCGCCGACGGTTCCGAGCACTCTCTGGAGATCGTCCAGCTCAGCGATCAGTACGACCTGGCGCTTCTCGAGATCCCCGAGAGTGGCTGCCCCGCCATGGAGACGGCGTCGAGCAACGACCTCCAGCTCGGGCAGCAGCTCTTCACGATCGGCAGCCCTCGCGGGCTACGCCACAAGGTGACCTCCGGGATCTTCTCCGGCTACGTCGGCGACTCCGGAGATCCGGAGGACTTCCGGGTCCTGCAGACCGATGCACCGATCAACCCGGGCAACTCGGGAGGCCCTTTGGTGGACGATCGCGGGCGCGTCGTCGGTATCAACTCGGCAATCCTTCGCGACAGCGAAGGCATCGGCCTCGCGATTCCCATCGAGCTGGCACTCAGCCAGTTCGAACGACAGCTGGGGCGCATGCGCTAGAACAGCGCCGAAACATCGGGAGATGGAACAGCCGCACGCTCGGAATGGCGGAAGCCTAGTCGTCTTCGAGGCGCAGCTCCGAGGGGCGCAGCTCGGTCGTCGCCGCAGTCGATTCTCTCTCGAGATTCTCCACCGCCGCGGCGATCTCCGGATGGATCTGCCACTGCGAATCCACGAGCACCTTCGCGTCCCAAGGGAAGACGACGAGCTCATCGGTATGCAGTGCGGCGAAGTCCGGCTTTGGATCGGCCCAGCTGTGCTGCACCAAGACAGAGGTCAGAATCTTGGGCGCGCCGTTTTCACGCGTGTGCTCGGCGACGAGGCGCAGCGTCTCACCCGTGTCAGCCATCTCGTCGATGACGGCAACGCGCTTGCCGGCAAGGCCTGCGGTCAGCGGGACGCGCCACTGCGGCGTTCGATGCACGACGACGTCATCGACACGGCGACTGATTCGTACGGGAATCAGCTCGCAGCGCAGCGCGCAAGCCACCGCGGTCGCCGGGAGAAGGCCCGCCTTCGCGACCCCGACGATGACGTCGGGCTCGAAGGCCCGTACCGTCTCGGCGAGGTCGCGGGAGAGCCTGGCGAACTCCTCCCAGCTCAAGTTCCGTACTCCCTTGCGGTTCCCGTCGTCGTAGCTCTCCATCAACGGCGAGCTACTTCCTGAGCGCGCGGCGGAAGTCGGCCGACGAAGCGATGCGATGCGTCGCTTCGATCAGCGAGTCGGCGAGCGACTCGTAGTAGTTCTCGTCCTTGTACGAGCGCCCCCAGCGGGTCGACGAGCCGGTGATCAGCGACTCCCAGACGGCGTTCCCCGAGCCGTCGATCAACTTCATGACCATCACCGTTTCCGCTTCGTACGTGTTGTCTTCTTCGCAGTAGAACTTGCGCAGCTCGCCCTCGAGCCGGAACTCCGCATCGGACTTCACCACCTTGAAGCCCATGTCGAACATGAGGTCACCCACCTTGTCGCGAACGAACTCGGCGACGTTGTCCGGCGTGGTCACCAGCTTGGGCCGAGCGTCCTCGACGTTGCGACCGATCTCCTCCGTCTCGCGACGGCTGTCGGTGATCTCGCCGATCTCGATGGCCGTGCCGGTGACACCCGTCAGGTCGATCGGGTCGAGCTCACCGAGCTCCGTCGTCGGGGTCCAGACGAGAGGGATGTTCTCGTTGCGTGTCTCTTTGTTCTTCTTGCGCTGCGCTTCAGCGATGTCCGTCACCAGCAACGCGGAGACGGCGATCGTCGTCCAGAGAGCGAGATTCTTCATTTGAGCCTCCTAAAAGCCTTCGGGTCAGCGAGAGGCCGTTTGCACGGCCCTTGTTCCTTCTCACGCAATCCGTAGCTTTTCCGTGTCATGGGAAAGCCGAGCTTATCGCTAGTGGCGCATAGAGCGGATCGAGCGGGGACGGATCTCAGAGACGGTGGACTCTGAGTGATCGGACCCTGCAGAAGCCAGGACGACTTCGATCGGATCACCACGTCGAAGCGGCAATCCTGCCAAAGTCCGCTGCCCGCCTGGGTTCCGCCAGAGAACGAGGCCGCCAGGCACCGCCCACGCCACCGAAAAGTTCTCCTACTCCGGCGGAAAGAGAAACCCCAGCATCGTGTGCGTGCGATTGCGCCAGCTCATCCAACCGATCGACTCAGCCTGCTCACCACCCTCGAGAGCAACACCACGCTCCTCGAGACCGTCGTAGACCTGCTGACCCCACGCGCGCATGTCCCAGCCTTCCGTCTCGCTGCGAGCTCCTTGTCGTCCCCACTCGAGATAGCCGCGCAGAGGCAGCTCGTCGTTGCGCTGCACCATGCCGAGCAGCATGCCCACTTCTTCATCGAAACCAAAGAAGTCCTGCACGCCGAAGGCGCCGAAGGCGGCTCGCTCGGTTCCGGCGCGGGCGATCGGTTCGAAGCTCACCATGCCCATCGAAATCAGGGCGCGAGAGGTGCGATCCGGAAGCGTCCGGTACTTGCTGTCGATCGTTTCGAAGATGGCAGACATCGGCAGAGCCGAAGGCAGTGGGCCGTCGAGAAAGACGACGATGAGCGGCGCAAAGTCGCGTCCGACACGGCGGTCGAGCGTGCGAATCCAGGCACCCTGCTTCTCGTCGAGCGCGCCGGAGCCCTTGAGAAGGTAGACCACCGGGTAGCGATCGTCGGTTGCGTCGTAGCCGGGCGGCAGCCAGACCTGATTCGGCTTGGCAAGCTGCTCGAGGGCGTAGTCGACGCCTTCGGGCGGACCCATGCTGGGCCCCGTCAGATCGTCCCGCCCGATCTCGAAGGCGACCGTGTCGAGGCGGCCACGCTGCGCCGGTGCCTCGGCGTCCGCCGCCAAGTGCGACGGTGGCGCCGTTCGCCCCGGCATCTCGACGACGGACATCTCGACCGCCGGGATTCCGGGATCGACCCAGTTCAGGTTGTAGCCCCAAACCGTGTTGAACTCGCTGCGCGGATTGAGGGGATCGAGGGCCGGCTCGTAGTCGACGAAGAGAAGATAGTGGTAGGCCAACTCCGGGTCGAGCGCGACCTCGTACCACCAGAGGTCGGTGTCTGCGAGGCGCGCAAATGCCTCCTCGCGCCGCATTCCCAGAAAGTCGGCGCCGATGCCAACGTCCTGCGCCTCACCACGCCACAAAAAGAGCGCGCGATCGCCGTCGATCAGCGGCGTCTGCACGTCGGCCAGGAAAGCATCAATGCCGGCCGGCGAACGATCTTCGAGCTTCTTCAGGCGATCCGGCAGCGAACCTTCCTGCTCCACCTCGGTGACGCGGTCGGTCAGCAGGTCGAAGCGCGTGATCTCCGTCATCGAGCGCAGATAGACCGAGCCGTTCGCGTAGGCCGGCGGCGTCCAGACGAGATCTTCGAAGACGCCCTGCAGGGACCACTGCTCCTGCCATCCCTCTTTCACGGCGCCGAGGTGCAGCGAGCCCTCTTTCGTGAGGACGACCGCTTGCGCGTCGCCGAGACCGAGCAAGAAGCCGTCTCCGGGGGCACGCGAGCGCCACAGTCGCGCTCCATCGTCCACCGAATAGGCCGTCAGAAGGCGCGACGTGAAGCCGACGAGCTGATCGCCGATCAGAGCCGGTGGGCTGTAGGTGCGCGTCAGTGCGTTCTGCTCCCACACTGCCTCGGCCTGCGGCGGCTCGGCCCCACCCCCGGTCGCCGGAACCTCGAGCACAACGGACCGGTCGTCCGAAACCATGGCGTAGATCGAGCCGTCGGGCAGGTAGATCGGAGACATCGAAAGCGAAGTCGCCCGGTTCGCGTCGACGGGGTAGCGCCAGAGCACTTCGCCTTCTTCCGGGTCGAGACCGGTGATCGCCGTGTTGCTGGCGACGAGGATCTGAGGAGCGTCCGCGCCGCCCCCGAGGATCGGAGACTGAGCGTAGACGCCGTCGCCCGGCGCCCGCCAGGCAATCTCACCGCTGTCCCGCTGCAGAGCCACGGCCGCACCGCCAGGGTTCCCTACCTGCACCACGACCAGATCTCCGACCACCAGCGGCGAGGAAGCAAAGCCGTAGTAAGGCGTCTCGGCAGCCAGCTCGGTGTCGGCGACGCCGATGCGCTGACGCCACAGCTCGCTGCCGTCGTCGAGTTTGGCGGCGACGACCTGGCCGTAGGGGCCGACGGCAAAGACCACACCGCGATCGACCGCCGGCGTCGCGATGACGCCGTCCTGCGAGCCGCCGTGCCCTTTGTAGGCCTCGGCAAGGTCGAGCGACCAGAGCATGTCCCCGGTCTCCAGGCTGAGCGCGACCAACGTGTCGCGACCGTCCTGCGCTTCAGCGGTCACCAGGCGATCGCCAGCGATCGCCATGCCGGCGTACGCAGAGCCGATCGGACGAGTCCAGCTCTGCTGCAGAGCCGAGGTAAAGGGCGCGGAAGCCGCGGTTCCCCGGCCGAAGTCACCGCGAAAGGAGGTGAAGTCGTCGGAAGCGAGAGCCAATGCCGCCGCGGTGAAGAGCACGGCAGCGACCGGCACAGCGAGCCGCGGAGCTCGAGAAGTCAGGACGCTGGGGGTCGTTCTTCGCATGAGGTGTCCTTGTCGTTGGGGTCAGAGCAGCTACGATGACGACGGGGAGCTGGACGGGAGTGAGGAGAATGGCGATGCGGAGCCCGCGCGAGTACCGAATCAGAGCGGCCGGTAGCCGGCCACTGGCGCGCGCAACATCGTCTCTCTCGGCCCCCTCGATCCCACCGACCGAGCAAAGCATCGGGGGTCCTACCCCGTTGCAACGGCGTCTGGCGGAAATCTGCGACAGGCTAACAGCATGCGCTCTGCTTCTGGCGCTGTCGTTTCCGGCGATGGCGGCTTCGAGCGACACGATCCGCCTCTCCGGGAGCCTGATCGATTCGGAAGGTCGCGCCGTCGAGCTGCCGCTCCTGATCGCCGAGGAGGGTGCCCTGTCCGCCGACGATGATGAGGACCTGCTGGGCGCGCCGGCCACGAGCCGCTTCGAGGCCGAGCTGCCGCCGGGGCGCTACGTGGTCGAGATCGCCCTCTCGAGCGGCTCGATCGTGCGGCGGCCGCTGGGACCGCTGGTGCAGGATACGCAGCTCGAGCCCTGGGTCCCGCCGAAAGGTCGCTACCGCGGGCTCCGCATCGTCGACGGCGAGGGCAAGCCCATTCCGAGGGCGCGCGTCCACGTCGTTTCGCGATGGGGTGGCGAGCCGCTGCCGCAGTTCTTCGGGCGCATGTACTCCGTACGACGCATTCTCGAGTCGGTCGCCGAGCACACCGTGCTGACGAACGCGGACGGTCGGTGCCGCGTCTGGCTGGCCGAGGAGGCTTCTCATCGGGTCGGCGTCACGGCCCCGGGCAAGGCGCCTCTCTGGGAGAAGCTGAGACCCGACGGATCCGCGACGCTGCAACTCGAAGCCGCGCGCCCTCTGCGCATACGGGTCGAGTCCGCGCAGAAGAGCCCGCTTCCCCAGGCTCGCTTCGACCTTGGAGGCACCGTCGTCGCCCAGAGCGACTCCGACGGCTACGCCACTCTGCCCTTCGGCAACGAGCCGCTCCTCTACCGAGTGAGCTCTCCCGGGCACTCCTCAGGGCGCGAGATCGACTCGGAAACGTCGATCGTCCGACTCGATCCATCGCTGACGATCCGCGGCAACGTCATCGATCGTGATCGCGGCACCGCGATTCCCCACGCGGTCGTCTGGCCGCGCGGACGCCCCGAGGACTGGCGGCGGGCCGATGGGAAGGGGCGGTTCGAGATCGACACCCGGTCTGCGGCGCAGCCCCTCGACGTCGTCGCCGTCGCGGCCGGCTACGACCAGGGAGACGCCAAGAGCTTCGGCGAGCGCTCGACGCCGATCGCCCTCGCCCGAACCTGCGCCGCGACGATCACCGTGCTGGCGCCCGACGGCACACGGATCTCCGGGGCAAACGTCGAGGTGCGGCCGACCGCCTGGAGGTCCCGGTCCGTCAAGACATCCGTCTCCGGCAGCGAAGGCAAAACCACGGTGGAAGGTCTCGTGCCCGGTTCGTACCGGGTCCGAGCGACGCACCCCGACTTTGCTGTGGCGACGGTCCCCTTGACTCTGGCCGCCGATGATCTTCGTCCCACTCTGACAGTGGTTCTTCGAGACGGCTTCCGCGGCAAAGGCCGCGTCGTCGATGCGGAGGAGCGGCCCCTCGAAGGAACGACGATCACGCTCTCGAAGCTGATGCAGCCCAGGGGACGCAGGCTTCTCTTGGAGGAGCGTGCGGTCTCGGAGACCGTCAGCGACGGGAACGGCGACTTCCAGACGGGCGCGCTCGCGCCGGGCCGCTACGAGGTCCTCTTCGAGCACGAGGGCTTCGCCCGACGGCAAGCGATGGTCGACCTGGTGGAAGCCGAGGAGCAGGGGCTCGGCACCTTCCGACTGGAGCGGGGCCAGCGCCTACCGGTCCGAGTGCTCACGATGGACGACGAGCCGATCGCCGGGGCCGAAGTGAGCGTGACTGACCAGGGTCCCGGAGGGCCAGGCCGCTGGAAGCGGGTCAGCGCGCAGACCGATGCGCAGGGAGGTCGTACCTTCGAGGGTCTTTCAGCCGGTGCGCACCAGATCGTCGTCAAAGCGGAGAGCTATGCGACGACCTTCGAGCGCCGCGAACTGCCAATCGAAGGCGAGCTCGTCGTCCGGTTGCACGAGGGACTCCTCGTTCGCGGACGCGTCGAATCCTCCGAGGGCACTCCTCTCGTCGCTCGCGTCGCCCTGGTCAGCGGTGCCAAGGGGTACGGCCGATTCCACGGCGGCGCCTGGGTCGTGGCCGAGCAGGGACGCTTCGAGCTGCCATCGGTTCGACCCCAAGAGGGCCTGCGGATCGCCTTTGACGCGGACGGCTTCCAGGGGACGACGATGCCTCTCGCGGGCAGCGAAGAAGCGCAGACGCTCGAGATCGACGTCGTGCTCGAAGAGGGGATTTCACTCGAAGGCCAGGTCCTCGACGAGAGCGGGCAGCCCATCCCTGGAGCGCGCGTCTCGGCGGACAGCGACGCGCGCGCCTCCGATGTGCTCCGCAACCCGGTCACGAGCGACGTCTCCGGCCGGTTCATGCTCACCGGACTGAAGAACGCCGAATATCGAGTGTCCGTCGAGGCCGATGGCTTCCTCCCGGTGCGGCGGCAGGTCGGCGTCCGAGCCGGCAGCAACGAGACCTTCACCCTCTCCCGCGGCTTCTCCGTCTCGGGCAGGGTCATCGACGACCGCGGGGACCCGGTGGAAGGCGCCGTCTGGATCCAGAGGCACAGCGCGGGCCTCAAGTCCTGGCACAGCGTGATGAGAGTCCAAGACCCACCGACGGATCGAGACGGTCGATTTGTCGTCGACGCATTGGGGCCCGGCTATCTCCAGATCGAAGTCGAGAAAGAGGGCTTCGCCAAGGGGAGCTCGACGGTCCTCGAGCTCGTCGACCGCGACATCGAGGGCGTCGAGATCGAGCTTTCGCGAGGCTTCACGGTGCGCGGCCGAATCACCGGCCTTTCCGAGAACGAGCTCGCGGAAGCAAAGCTCACGGCCCACGGCATGCAGGGAACCGACGCCAACTTCGCGCACTTCGGAAGGGTGAGCGTTGCCGAAGATGGCAGCTTCCTTCTCGAGGAGACGGCCCCCGGGCTGTGGCAGCTTCGGGCTAGCGTCGAGAGCACGCGTCGCTTCGTCAAGCAGCAGATCGACGTCGACGGCGACCTCACCGGCATCGAGCTGGCGTTCGACGACACTGTCGAGGTCCGCGGCACGGTCGAGCTCGACGGATCTCCGGCTCCCGGGGCCACGGTCCGCGTGCTCGGCGCGTCGGGAGAGAACGTGACCACCGCCGACGCCCAGGGACGATTCGAGGTCGAGGCTCCGTCGGGGACGGTCGACCTCGTCGTGACCGCCGGCGGTGCGCGCCACCTCGAACGCCTCGACCTCCTCAGCGACGTCGATCTGGAGATCGAACTGACGTCGCACCGACTGACCGTGCTCGTGGAAGACGCGGACGGCCGGCCCGTCGCAGGCGCCGGCCTCTGGACGCTCGATTCTCGAGGCGGCACTCCGAGGCGAGAGAGCGGCACCAGCACCGACGGGACCGCAATCATCCTCCTCCCGGACCGGCCGCCCGGCCCGATCCAGGTGCTGGCGCGACATCGAGACAAGGGGACCGGCCGGGTCGTGCTGCCCGAAGGCGAGACGGGAGCCGTGATCGTCCTGGAACCACATGCGTCCACACGCGTGCGTCTGGTCGAGACCGACGGACGGGCGCCGACGATCGGGCAGATCTTCCTCCAAGGCAACGGCTTCAGCGTGGAGACTCTTGACGTGGAAGCCTCCCAGCCCGCAGAGCTGAAGGTTCCGCCAGGGCGCTACCTCCTCTGGGGTCAGAGCTGGCGAAGCCAAGCGGGCCCGAGGTGGGTCGAGCTTCCGCGCGACGAGATCACGCTGCAGCTCGAGCTTGGAGGCTTCGTGCGACTCACCGGCCGATCGGCCTCGGGCTGGGACTCGATCGTCGGTCGCCATGCCGGCCAGGCGCATCCAGCGGTGGGTCACTTCGGCCACCAGGACGGCCAGCGCTCCGGGCCGCTCGCGCCCGGACGTTGGACGCTCGAGGTCACCGATCTCGTCGACGGAACGACGCGGCAGATCGCCGTCGACGTCGTCGCTGGAGAAACGATCGACGTCGAGATTCCGTAGGGCTTACTCGACAACCGCTAGAGTCTGAGGGACAAAACGAGCCAGAGGGGGTGTGGAGTGCGACGTCCGTCGAGCGCGGGTTCTGGATTCGAACGAGGACGCGGAGCGCGCTTCGGTCGCGCGATGCGAACGAGCGCTGCAGCGCTCGTCCTGGCGACGCTATGCTTCCCTTCGTTTGCTCAGGAGTCGGTCCGCATCAGCGGGCGCTTGGTCGACGCAGCAGGTCAGCCGGCAAAGGCTACGGTGCACCTGATGCCGTCACCTCCGAGTCATCTGCGGAGGCTGCACGACCTCGGCGTCGCCAAGATGGAGGACGAAGGAACGAGCTTCGAGCTCGGCCCGGACGGCCGGCTCGAGGTGGAAGTGCCTCCAGGCATCTACCGCGTCGACATCGCAACGCCCTCGGGGCTGCGACCGCGTACCGATCTCGGCGTCGTCGTCGACGATCTCGCTCTGGCCGACATCGCGCTCCCGCGCGCGACGCAGCTGTCGATTCGCGTCGTCGACGACGCAGGTCAGCCCATCGAGAACGCCCTCGTCCTGGTTGACACCCAGCAGTGGGTCCGCCCGCAGGGAAGCTCCGAACGCGAAGAGCCGGCAGTAGGTGTGAGCCGCTGGCACGGCAGGACCGACGAGGGCGGTCGCGTCGCCGCCCCAGCGCTTCCCGGAGCGAATCACCCGGTGCGCGTCGCGGCGGATGGTTTCCTGCCGCGCGGGGTTCCGTCGAACGGGCGCGGCGCGGTGACGGTCGAGCTCGAGCGCGGCGCGCCTCAGCGTGTGACCGTCACGGACGAGCGTGGCCGCCCCGTAGCCCGCGCTGTCGTGCGCTTCGGCGAGTCGCTCGTGCCCGTCGCCGTCACCGACGACCAAGGCAGGGCAACGGTCACCGCAGCCACCGATCGCATCCTCGACTACCAGGTCGAGTCTGGAGACCTGGGCTACAGCGGCTTCAGAACGCCGGTTCGCGGCACCGAAGAGTCGCTGCAGGTCCGACTCGAGCCGCCCGCTTCGCTCTTCGGCAAGGTCATCGATCGAACGAGTGGCGACCCGGTCGCGGGAGCGCTCGTCTGGTCGCTCGACCGCCCGAGCGACTTCGCGACGACCGATCCCGACGGCCGCTACGAGCTGCCGACGTGGACATCGAGCCGGGGCATCCGCCTCGGCGTCGCTGCGCAGCTCTACAGTTCCGAGAACACCTCCATGGGAAACGTCGCGGGCGAGGCGCCGACGGTGGCTCTGGAGCCGAACCGCTCGATCACACTCCTCGTTCGCAACGAGCTCGGAGAGAGCGTCCCGCGAGCCCTGGTCACCGTGTGGCCCCGCGATCGAAGCTCCATGCGTAGTCAACCCAAGCCCAACCCGACGGACGAGGAGGGTCGCATCGCCTTGCGAGGAATGCGCCAGGGCTCTTACGTCGCGCTCGTCGAACATCCGGACTACGCCGTCGCAGAGGCGGACCTGACTCTCGGTCCGGACATCCGAGAGACGATCGAGGTGACGCTGCCGAACGGCGTCGCTGGATGGGGAACCGTCCTCGACATGGACAACCAACCGCTGGCCGGCGTCGAGGTCTGGCTGGTACCCGAGACGACCTACAGACGGAGCGGGGTCTTTGATTCCTCCGCCGGAACGCGGAAGTCGATCACCGACCTCGAAGGCCGCTTCGATCTGGCGCCGGTCGCGGCCGGACGCTACGACCTGTTCGCCGAGGCCGACGGCTTCGCTCCAGGAAGAGTCCACGGCTTCGAGCTCGAGTTCGACGACCAGGAGATCGGCACGCTGACACTCGAGCCCGCAGCCCTCTTCTCAGGTCGGATCCTCGACGAAGAGGGCCAGCCCGTCCCGGGAGCGACTCTCTTCCTACGGGAAGCGGACTTCCGAAGGAGCCAGCCGCCCGCTTCGAAGTCAGCAGCATCGGCCGAAGACGGCACCTTTGAAATCGACCGTATAGGACGAGGTCGGTATGTCTGGGGTGTCCAAGCTCGAGGATTCGTCAGGCCCGAATCGCAAGAGATCAGCCTGCCACTCGATCAACCTCTCGAGGTTCGCCTCGAGCGCGGCCTGGCCCTTCGGGGAACGGTCCGCGGCGAGAACGGCGAAGGACTTGCGGCGCACGTCGGCCTTTACTGGATCGATCTCTCCAACGAGCCCTACGAGTTTCCCAAGCAGCGCGCCACGGTGCGAAGTGAGGCGGACGGCACCTTCGAGATCGCTCCGGCGACGCAGGGAAGGCACGTGCTCATGGTGAACGCCGTCGATCACATGCAGCGCCTGGTCGATGTCGAGGTCCGCGGCGAGGCCCCCGACCCCATTGACATTTCGCTGGAGCGTGGAGCCGTCTTCTCAGGAACGGTCACCGGCGACGGTCTACCGCTCGCCGGAGCCCAGGTGAGCGTCAACCCGACCGGCGCGGAAGAGCTGACTCTTCAGCGCATGCTCGGACCGAGCGCCGCGACCCAGAGCGACGGCGAGGGCCGCTACCGCCTCACGGGTGTTCCGAACGGCGAAATGACGATCACCGCGGCGGCCGACGGCTACCGGCCCACGGTTCACAACCTGGACATCAGCGGCGACCGACGCTTCGACCTCGAGCTCTACAAGGGCCTGCGCGTGACGGGGCGCATCGTCGATGAGTCGGGCGACCCGGTCGTCGGCGCGCTCGTTCGAGCGATGGTCAGCAAAGATCGATCGAGCTGGAGCGGCGGTCAGCACCAAGGCTTCAGTGGCCCGGACGGAGCCTTCGAGATCGGCGGATTGGAGCCTGGCTGGGCGCAGCTCGAAGTGTCGAAGGAGGGATTTGCAACCCCCACCGTTCCAGAGATCGAGCTCCGCGAGAGTGCTCCGGATCTCGAGATCGTGCTCGATCGAGGGTTTACGGTGTCGGGCCGCATCCTCGGCCTCGAGCCCGATCAATACGCCCTGATCCGCCTGAACATGTTCGCCACGGGAGTCAGCCAGTTTGGCCGGAACTACCGCGAAGCGACGCTCGACTACCAGGGAGGGTTCTCCATGCCGAACGTCAGCCGCGGTGACTGGAGACTCTCCGCCTCTTTCCAAGAAACCGGCAGGGTTCTGGGGCGGAATCTCGAGGTCGACCGGGACATCGACGACGTGGAGCTCGACTTCGGCGCAGGGCTCGTCCTGCGCGGCACGATCAACGTCGACGGGCAGCCGGCCTCCGGCCACATCTATGCGGGCAGCTTGGACCAGACGTCCGCGACCTCGGCGGAAGTCGATTCCTCGGGGATCTTCGAGCTCGAGGGACTCCAGGCGGGTCCGATCCAGATCAGTTTGAGCACGGAGGATCCCGTTCTGCAGCACGTCGACACGATCGACTTGCAGAGCGACGTCGATCTTTCGATCGACCTCACCACGACCGCTCTCAACGTGGTTGTTCTCCGCGGCGACGGGGCTCCTGTCGAGGGAGCATCCGTCCTGCTGATCTCGGATCTCGGGACGCAGTCTCAGCTCGGCCTCACCGGAGCCAATGGAGCGCTTTCCGCGAGACTGCAAACCGATCAGAACCGGCAGGGGAACACGCTCGCAGTCGATCACCCGACGCTCGGATCAGGCCGGGCGATGTTGAGCGGTGAGCCGACGGTCGAGATTCGCCTGGGACAGCAGGAGGCGCTGCGAATCTCGATCACGAGCAGCATCGAAGGGACTCCTCCACCGACGGCGTTTTGGCTGCAGCGGGGCGAAATCTCCTTTCCCGGAGGATCGCAGGGCGGCGCTTCGGCGACTCTGGAGGCACCTCCCGGCAACTACCTGCTCTGGAGCAGCGCCGGAACTCAGGTGGCCGGCCCGGTGAGCGTGGCCGTGCCCGGCGAGGCCACCGTGCAGCTCGAAAGTGGAGGTTGGACGCGCTTGAAGTCGCGGAGCGCCGCGTTCGGGGCTCGCGTCATCGCGCGTCGCGGCGAGCTTCGGCACCCACAGCCCTTCTACGCCGATGCCGCGGGCTCACAGCCGGTCGGGCCTCTCCCACCGGGTCTGTGGACGTTGGAGGTGATTCCGCTGGGAACCACCGAAGTGACCGCCCGCCTCGAGGTGCAGATCCTCGCCGGCGAGACCATCGAACTCGAAGTGCCCTGAGCTGCCGATGAGAATGGTGGGAGCGTTCGCAAGGGCTCGAGGAGGAAGGGCTCACAGACTCCGCGCCCGGCTACGCGGACGTTGGACCACGGTGCGCGTCGTAGCCCTCGCGATTGCTCTCCTCTGGACCCCGGTCTTGGCTCAGGAGACCGTTCGCATCAGCGGACGTTTCGTCGACGCGGCGGGCCAGCCGGGTTCTGCCACGGTGCACCTCATGCCGTCGCCACCGAGTCATCTGCGGCGCCTGCACGACCTCGGGGTCGCCAGGATGGAAGACGAAGGAACGAGCTTCGAGTTGGACAAGGACGGGCGATTCGAAGCCAACGTCATACCGGGGGTCTACCGGCTCGACGCGGTCACGGCGTCCGGCCTTCGCGTGCGCGCCGAGCTCGGAGCGATCGTCGAAGACCTCGTGCTCTCCGAGATTCCACTGCCCCGCGCCAGGGAGTTGACGGTGAAGGTGGTCGACCACGAAGGGAAGCCCATCGAAGAGGCTCTGGTTCTCGTCGACACGGAGCAGTGGGTGCGGCCACAAGGTGACTCGGTGCGCGTCGAGCCCGCCGTGGGCCTTAGCCGTTGGCACGGCAGGACCGACGAGACCGGGCACGTAGCGGCTCCCTCTCTGCGAGGCGCGAGTCACCCGGTGCGCGTCGCCGCTCCGGGATTCCTACCGCGCAGCGTGCCGTCGAACGGGCGTGGCGTCGTCACCGTAGAGCTCGAGCGCGGCGCGCTGCAAGAGATTCAGGTAACGGGCAAAGGTGGACATCCCGTTGACCAAGCCGTCGTACGCTTCGGCGAGTCGCTCGTTCCCGTGGCGCTGACCGACGAGCAAGGTCGTGCGGCCGTCGCCGCGGCGAAGGATCGGAGGCTCGACTACCAGGTAGAGGCGGCGGACCTCGGCTACGGCAACGTCACGGTGCCTCCGGGCGGTCGCGAGCAAGACCTCACTTTGGGGCTCAAGCCGCCGGCCGTTCTCTACGGCAAGGTCGTCGATCGCTCGACGGGCGACCCGCTCCCAGGCGCGCTGATCTGGTCGCGAATGCGCGTCAGCGACGTCGCAATCACCGGCCCTGACGGACGCTACGAGCTGCCCACGTGGATGTCGAGCCAAGGCCTCGGGCTCACGGCCGCAGCCAGGGGCTACAGCGAGGCTTACCTTTCGGTTCAAAGCGCCGACAGCGACGCCCGAACGGTTGCCCTTGATCCACGCCGCACCATCGCTCTTCGGGTGATGGATACTCGCGGCGCGAACGTCGGCGGTGCCGTGGCTACCCTATGGCCACGCGATCAACGCAGGCTTCGCGGACGACCGCGATCCCGAGAAACGAACCAGACGGGGCGAGTCGAACTGAGGTCCGTGAGCGACGGAGCTCACCTCCTTCGAATCGAGCATCTGGACTACGTCACCGCTGAAATCTCGCTGACGATTGGCCCCGAAGGTGAAACTAGCGTAACGACAACGCTCGAAGATGGGCTCGTCGGCTGGGGCACCATCGTGGATGAGCAGAATCGCCCTTTGCCCAACGCCGAGGTCTGGCTAGAAAGGGAAGAAAGCCGTTCGACGCCAATCTACTGGTCTCCCGAACCTGAGATTGTCCGAAGGACCAACACCGATTCGAGCGGGCTCTTCGAGCTTCCGCCGGAGCGCCCTGGCCGGTTTCGACTCCACGCCCTGGCCACCGGATTCGCACCTGGAACGGTGGCCGGGATAGAGCTCGAAGGCGATCAGCAAGAAATCGGAACGTTGCGGCTCGATCCAGAGCTTCTGTTAGCCGGACGAGTTTTGGACGCATCAGGCGATCCAATCCAGGGAGCTCAACTGTCTGCCTACCCTAACCGCAATAGCCCAGGCTACCGCGACGACTACAGAGCCGCGACGAGCGCTGCTGACGGCAGCTTCAGATTCGATCGGTTTGGCCGGGGGAGTTACGCCGTGCAAGTTGAAGCGAAGGGCTATCTCCAGATCGAGCCGATCGACGTTGAGCTTCCTCTCACGGAGCCGTTGGAGCTTCGACTCGATCGCGGAGTGATGATCAGGGGGATCGTCCGTGGCGCAGACGGCGAGGGCATCCCCGCAGGCTTGTCGCTCCATGAGGTGGAGAGCCTTCACGGCCGTCTGAGCTACTCCCAGATCGGTTGGGCTAATGGACAGAGCGACGGACGCTTCGAGATCGGCCCGGCAGGAATCGGACCTCATTCGCTTCAAGTGCAAGCCAGGGAGCACGTGCCGACCGTGGTGGAGCTGGAGGTCGAAGCAGGGGGAATCGCCCCGCTAGAGATCTCTCTCGAACGCGGCGCAGTGATCACAGGAAGTGTCACCGCTGCAGGCGAACCGATCTCGGGTGCGCACGTCGCCGCAAGAAGAAGTGACGTCGACCGCTGGTCACCCGGAGCACAGACCGCGTCGCACACACAGACCGACGGCGAAGGTCGATACCGTCTCGCTGCCGTTCCCGAAGGCAAGGTCGTTCTAGAGACTTCAGCGGAGGGCTACCGGAAGGACAGTTCGGCACTCAATGTCCGCGGCGACGACCGCTTCGACGTCGAGCTAGTTCCTGGCTTACGCATCACAGGTGTCGTGGTCGATGAGAACGGAGAGCCCGTCGAAGGCGTCTATCTGGACGCCATGACGAGCCAAGACCGGCGCGAGTGGAGCGGAGGAAGCTACAACGCATTCTCCGCAGCCGACGGTTCCTTTGAGATCACTAGTCTCGAGCCGGGGTGGGCGCGCCTCCGCGTCGTCAAGGATGGCTTCGGCAACCCGAACCTGCCTGAGCTTCGACTCCGGGGAGCTGGGGCCCTCGACGTCGAGGTCGTCCTCGAACGTGGATTCAGCCTCGAGGGACGCGTCCTCGGACTCGACGCCGATCTGGCGCAAAAGGTCAGGATCGGCGTTACGCCCCTCGCCTCGATCAACATTGGCGGGGCGTACCCGGAGACGACGCCTGGCTATCAGGGAGACTTCGTTCTTCAGAACGTCAGCCGAGGGCTCTGGAGACTCTTCGCCTATCTCGAAGGCGAGCGGCACGTGACGCGTGAGATCGAAGTCGAAGGGGATCTGCGCGGGCTCGACCTCGACTTCAGCGCCGGCTTCACCGTGCACGGCATCGTCACCGTCGACGGTGAACCAGCTCGCAACGCTGAGGTCTACGGCCGCAATACCGACAACAGCACCGGGACTGGCACCCGGACGGACGAATCCGGGGCCTTCGCACTCAGCGGTCTGGAAGAAGGTCCAGCGCTCATCCATGTCAACACGGAGTTACCCAAGCTGGAGAAGCGACAGGTGGTCGATCTGCAAGGAGATCTCGAGCTTTCGATCGACCTCACGACGGCGCCCTTCCGTGTCCGGGTTCTGGATTCCGAAGGGGTCGGCCTCGAAGGCGCCGCGATCTTTCTGGTCAGCACCTCCGACCGCAAAGTCGCCTTAGGTGAGTCCGGTCCGGAGGGTCTCCTGCAAGCTAGAAGGCTCGGCGAACTCACAGCCGCGGACTATCCCTGGGTCGAGGCGCGGCACCCGGTCTTCGGAACGAAACGCATTCCCCACGCCGAGGGCGAGACTCTGCAGATCGAGTTCACGGCCCAAGAAACGCTCCTTGCAACGCCGATCTCGGCCAGCGGGGCGACGCCACCGACCGCCATCTATTGGCTGCAGCGGGATATCGATCAGATCCGGCTCGAGACAAGGACGACAGGAACGCACGAGCTCAGTGTGAGCCCGGGCAGCTACTTACTCTGGGTCTCCACTGGAGCTGAGGTCGGTGGCCCCCTCCGCGTAGAAGTGCCCGGAGAGACGAGCGTGCCACTGGAACCCGCCGGATGGGCGCGACTCAAGCTGGGCAGCGTCGGCTTTGGCGGCTCCGTGCTCGCGCGTCGCGGCGATGTCAGATACCCGGAGCGTTTCTACACGAGCCGGGAAGGACACCAGCCACTTGGGCCGCTACCACCCGGCCTGTGGACACTCGAACTCCACACCTATCCAACCGACGAGATCGTTGCTCGCATCGAGGTTCAGATCCTCCCGGGCGAGACCGTCGAGATCGAAGTGCCCTAAGCGCCACCCGCCATCCACCCGCTAGACTCCCGCGCATGCAACCGCTCGAAGAGCTCGGCCGCGCGACGGTCGACGGTTCTCTGCTTCAGCTGCGTCGTCGCGGCGACGACTATCACCTCACCCTCGACGGCCAGGAGCTCATGTCGACGCGCGTGCACGGCTCCGAGGTCGTGCTTGCCGACCTGGGCTGCGCGGCCGCCAAGAAGAAGCCGGGAGCGCGCGTGCTCGTCGGCGGGCTGGGGCTCGGCTACACGCTGCGCGCGGCGCTCGATCAGGTCGGCCCGCAGGCCACGGTGACCGTCGCCGAGATCGTGCCCGAGGTCGTCGAGTGGAACCGCGAGTTCCTCAACGATCGCCAGCGTGGAGCCCTGACGGACTCGCGCACGCGCATCGCGCAGTCCGACGTCTGGGTGCCGATCGGCCAGGGGCCTTGGGACGCTATCCTGATGGACACCGACAACGGGCCTCAGGCCTGGTGCCTCGACGGTAACAGCCGCCTCTACGACCGTCGCGGTCTCGAGCGCCTCCGCGACAATCTGGCCCCGGGCGGCATCCTCGCCATCTGGTGCGCGCAGGCCGAGCCGCTCTTCGTACGCCACCTGCAGAAGGCCGGCTTCGAGGCGCGGCTCGAGCAGGCGCGCGGCCACTTCGGCGCCGACAAGAGCGGCGAGAAGCGCGGCAAGGGCTTTCGCCACGCCGTTCTCGTCGCTGAAAAGACCGAGCGCGGTGGCAACCGTCGCAGGCCTCGGAAGCCCGCTCCCGCCAAGCGGCGTTCCCGCTCGCGTAGATAGCCTATGGAGACGACGATGCGTTCCGCGTTCCCTTCCCGGCTCTCGCGTCTCGCCGTCGTCACACTTCTCGCCGGTGCGGCGAGCGCGCAGTCTCCATCGACTCGCATCGAGCAGCCGATAGGGGTTCAGCACAAGGCCGGGCGAGGCCTGACCGATTCGCGGGTCGATGCGGTTGCCGCAAGCGGCGACGGGTCGATCTACGCCAACGTCGGCGAGACTCTGTTTCGCCTCGAACCTCCCTCTCGAACGGGAGACCTTCGAGAACAGATCGCCGGGCTCGGCGAGGCGCGCTGGCAGCCCGTCGCCCTGCCCGACCAGAGCAGCTTGGCGCCCGGTCTTCTGGGGAGCCTCCAGCGGGGTGTGGTCTGGGTTGAACCGGATCGGACGACGGCACGGACGCTCGTGGGCAATGAGCCATTGAAGCTCGAGAACGGAGCGGTTTGGTCCATCGCCAACACGGCCGACTTCGGAGCGACCTACCTGGCTTCGGAGACTTCCCTCACGAAGTTTGGAGACGACGCGCAGGCCTGGGATATCGAAGACCTTCTTCGGGGAGCGCGGAAGGCAACCGAGCGCTATGACGCACCTTGGACGGTCGCCTTGGACCTGCAGAGAGAAATCGTCGCTGTCGGCCTTCGTGGGACCGACTCACGCGGACTGCGCCTGCGCGAGTTGTCGGGAAGCAGCCGCGACCTCGAGTTACTGGTCCCTCGCAACAGCGCGCGGGAGTGGGTCCCCCGCGACGTGCGCGACGTGCACTTCGACGCAGCGGGAAGGCTCTGGTTCGTCATCGGGCAGACGGTCGGCGTCTACCTTCCGCAAGACCGCAGCTTCCGGCTCTGGGATGAGCACGACGGCCTACCCTGGTCCGAAGTCGACTGCATCACCAGTCAGCCAGGAAAGGATGCCGGAGCTGACGGTGCCTCGATCTGGCTCGGCACGCGGCAGGGACTCATTCACCTCGAAGCCAACCTGGTGGCTCCGGAGCTGAGTCAGTGGTCCTACAAACAGGGGCCACGCTGGCTTCCCCACGATCACGTGCACTCCCTCACCTTCGACGCACGGGGCGACCTCTGGGCCGCGACCGAAGGGGGCGTCGCACAGATCGCCTTCCTCGAAACAACACTGCAAGAGAAGGCCGAGTACTTCGACGAAGTCATCGACGCGCAGCACAAGCGCACCGAGTACGGCTACGTCGACGCGCTGCATCTGCCGTCCGTCGACGCGGACTTGGCCTCTGGCACTCTGCACTCGAGCGACAACGACGGCCTCTGGACGAGCATGTACGGTGCGGCACAGGCCTTCGCCTGGGCGTCCACCGGCAGCGAAGAGGCCAGGAGACGCGCTCGTGAGGCTTTTCGCGCCGTCGCCTTCCTGAGCGAAGTGACTCGAGGCGGCACGCCGGCGATGCAGCCGGGCTTTCCGGCTCGCAGCATCCTGCCGACGAGCGGCCCCAACCCGAACGACGGCCAGGCGGAGCGCGACGCAGAGACGCAGCGACGCGACCGCAAGTGGAAGAGCCTGATGCCCCGCTGGGGCACGTCGGCGGACGGCCGGTGGTACTGGAAGGCCGACACGAGCTCCGACGAGCTCGACGGCCACTACTTCTTCTACGGCGTCTACTACGACCTAGTCGCTGACCAGGACGAGAAGGCCGAGGTGCGCGAGGTCGTGCACCGCATCACCGATCATCTGCTGCGCAACGACTACTCGCTCGTCGATCACGATGGTGAGCACACCCGCTGGGCCGTCTTCGGTCCTCAGGCCCTCAACCACGATCCCTCCTGGTGGGAGGAGCGCGGCCTCAACTCGATGAGCGTGCTGTCGTACCTGCGCGTCGCCGAGCACGTCAGCGCGACGCCCGAGGAGGCTGAGCGCTACGCAGCAAACGCGCGGGACCTGATCGACAACCACGGCTACGCGGCAAGCGCGCGTCACCCGAAGGTCCAGCAGGGGCCGGGCACCGGCAACCAGTCGGACGACGAGATGGCGCTGATGAACCTGTACAACCTGCTCCGCTACGAGAGCGACCCCACCCTCCGTGCGCAGTGGGCGCACACGATGGAGCGCTACTCGACGCTCGTGGGCCCCGAGCGCAATCCACTCTTCCACTTCCTCTTCGCCGGCGCGCTCGAAGGAGAGGAGATTCGCTACGCCGACGCCTACGACGACTACGTGGTGCGTGCAGACCGCGACACGCTGTCCGCGGACGCGCTCGAGACGCTGCTGCGCTACCCGCTCGACCGCCGCGACTGGCCGCTCGCCAACAGCCACCGGCACGACGTCGAGCTGTTGCGCTCATCGAGCACGGGGCGCCCCCGAGGCCACCGGGCCGACGGCAGGGTGCTCCCCATCGACGAGCGCTTCGTCGGCCACTGGAATCACGATCCCTGGTCCCTGGACTTCGGCGGCCGCGGCACGCGCATCGCCGACGGAGCGTCGTACCTCCTGCCCTACTACCTGGGACGCTTCTACGGCTTCATCGAGTAGCTCTCACGATCCGGGAAAGGCCGCGGTGTCGCCGACGCTGGCGAAGGTGCCCGACGGATTCTCGTAGCGCCTCACCGAGCCGGTCTGCGTGTCGGTCACCGTCACCGTGTATCGCACGTCCGAGAGCGCGCCGAAGAAAACCCAGTAGTTGCCGTTCACGCCACGCGCGTCGAGCACTTTGATCACCATCTCGGTGTTGGCCGGGTCGAAGAACCAGAACCAACCGGTGTCGGACGTGAGGCTCTGCGCCTGACCGCGGCCGCTGTTGCCGAAGGGGTCGGTCCATTCGACCTCGATCTGAAAGCGCGAGCCGTTGAGGCAGAGCGTCGTCGTACCGCCTGTGCAGGCGGCCGCTGCGACGGAAGAGTCGGAGACGGAGACCCGATTCGCGACCGTCGAGGGTTGCAACGGCTTGGCTGCTGCGAGGGGGAACGCTGCAGTGTCTCCACGACTCGCGAACGTGCCGGCAGGGTTGCGGTACTCACGGCGCTCCCCCGTCTCCGTGTCGGTCACGGTCATCACGTACTCGACGTCCGAAAGCGCTCCATAGAAGACCCAGAAGCGTCCGTTGACGGCACGAGCGTCGAGCACCTTGACGACGAGTTCGGTGTTCGCCGCGTCGAAGAACCAGAACCAGCCCGAATCCGACGACAGACGTTCCGAGCGACCTCCGCCCGTGGTGCCCTGCCGCGTTCTCCAGGTCACCCTGAGCTCGAAGCGGCCACCGTTGAGGCAGAGCGTCGTCGCGCTTTCGGCGCAGCTCGGCAGCCTCGGGGCGACTCGCTGAGAGTAGATCTCGACTTCGTCGTCGACGAGCGCGCCGGTGTCGTCGTCGCCGGAGTAGACCGTGAAGAACTCGTCGCGCGCACTGTTGTGCACCAGATCGATCGAAAAGGCGTCGAAGCGTGAATCGCCGGCGGGACCCAGGCTCGAAAGCCGCACGTCATCGAGTCCGACGGCCGTGCCGTCCGCCGCGAGACGCTGACCGAAGACTTCGAACTCGCCCTCGGTGAGAAGCTCGCGGTTGTCTTCGCCCATCCAGATGACGAAGTACTCATCGCTCTGCGGACTGAATCTGACGAGGCTCTCGTCGACCGAGTAGACATCAGCCCCACCACCGTCGGGACCCATCGAGGAAACCTGAACGACGGTACCCAACGCGCTTCCGTCCCCTCGAAGGCGTTGGGCATAGACCTCTTCGCCCACCGCCGGGTCGTCGAGGCCGGCCCAGGTGACGAGGTACTCGTCGAGGGTCGGATTATGTGCGACTGCGGGATCCGAGGCGTCGAACTGGCCGTTGCCGCGCGGCCCCATGAAGCTGATGCGAAAGTCGTCGGCACCGACCGGCGTGCCGTTGGCCGCAACCCGCTGGCCAAAGATCTCGAACTCGCCCTGCACGACGCCGCCGCGGTTGTCATCGCCCCGCCAGACGACGAGATACTCGTCGCTGGAAGAGTTGAACGCGACGTACGGATCGAGCGCATCGTAGGTCGTATCCCCGTCAGGCCCCATGCTGCTGACGCGGAACTGCGAGTCGACGGGCCGGGCCTGGCCGTCGAGCAGGCGAGCAAAGACCTCGATCTCTGCGCGCGAAGCCGTATCGCTCATCTCGCGCTGCCAGACGACGAGGTAGGCGTTCGAGTTGCTGTCCCACGCCACCGAGGGCTCTCGGCTGTCGAGACGCAGGTTGGTGTCACCTCCGGTGGTGCTGACGCGAATCGGCGAGCCAACCGCCTGCCCGATGGACGAGACTCTTTGCGCGAAGATCTCCTGCTTCGCCTGAAGACCACCGCTCGCGATCGTCCCGACGTAGAGGACGAGATACTCGCCGCTCGTCGCATTGAAGACCACTTCGGGGTTCTCGGCGTCCCAGCTCTCGTCGCTCGTGGGTCCGGCGGTGGCCAACACTCGCTCCGCTCCGAGCGGAGTCCCGTCACCATCGACGAGACGTCCGAAAACCTCACGCTTGCCATTGAACGTCGCGCCGACGCCGGGCAGCCGATCGTCGGCATCCCAGACGACGAGGTATTCGTCATCGAGGCTGTTGTAAGCCAAACCGTCGTGAGCGGCGTCGTAGCGAACGTCGCCGTCGGGGCCGGCGGAGCTGACGCGCTCCGCTTCGAGCAGCAGCTCTTGGCCCAGAGAAGGGACGGAGACGCAGGCTGCTGCAAGCGCCAGGGCGAACCACGGGCGCCCAGAGAAGGAAAAACGCATGAATGTCTCTCGAGAGCGTCGATCGCTCAGTAGCGAAGCCGCACCTGTAGGTTTGCAAGATGGGCGGCGTCGCCGCCCTCGAGGGCCGGCCCGGGCTCGAAGCGCCCGAAAACCAGCTCCAGGTCCCAGCGTCGGTAGCGACGCAAGCCGAGCACGAGATCGACCTCCCAACCGAGATCGCGGTCGACCCCGTTGGCACGACGGTCGAGGTCGCTGTTGCCGAGCGTGCGCGTCGCAACGTCCTGCCAGTAGCGATGCGCGAGGATCTCGACCGACGTTCGGCGCAGGGGTCGCATCCCGAAGCCGATCGTTGCGATCTGGAGGTTGGTGAGCTCCGGATCGAAGATCTCACCGTAGTAGCGCACGGCGGTCAGGCCCCCGACGCGCCCGTTGTTGTCCTGGAGGCCGGTCTGCCGGAAGCGGCCGTCGTAGCTGCCGCCGCGGTCACCAGAACCGTGCGCGAAACCGAAAGTGGTCGTCCAACGACGGGGAGATCGCGAGCTCCACGTCAGCCCCAGATCACCACCGAAGGCTCGGACCGGACGACCGTCGCGGCGCCCGTCGAGAGCGGACAGCTCGAGCCAACCGCGCCAGCCGGCGGCCAGCGGTCCGAAGAACCGTGCGCCGACGTGCGTCTGGATCTCGTCTCGACCACCACCGAAGCGGCGGTCGACGAGGTAAGCGGCCAGGTGCCGGCGAGGGGCCTGGTTGGAGACGTAGAAGATCGTGTTGAAGGCGTCTCGGTCCCGAGCCGATCCGCCGCTCAGGGTCGTGCTCGCCGACAGCTGAAGCCGCAGGCGCCGCGTGTCTCGGAACAGCCTGACGCCGTCGAGGTTCTGGTCGAAGAGCCACTCCCTGATGTCGTCGTGGTCCTGCCGACCGACCTGCAGATCGAGACCGAAACCGACGTTACGCGCAACGAGAAAGGCCTCGTTCAGGCGCAGGCGAGAGGACACCTCTCCGCCGTCACCGAGATCCCGATGGCGTGTTCGCGCCGAGCCGTCGACGACCGCTTCGAAGCGTGCGCCGGGCCGCCAGAGCAGCCGAGCCCTCAACGAGTGCGACGAATCGCGGCGATCGTCGTCGTCATCGATGTCCGTATCGTCACGCTCATCGAGCTCGAAGTTCGAGCGATCGGTGAAGGCGAGCTGCTGCTGAAGGCCGATGTGCGCGCGATCCCCGACGACGTAGCCTTCGCCGAAAAGATCGTCGCCGTCGACGAACTGCGAGCTCGGCGAGCGCAGGGCCTGCGGCGGCACGCGGCGATGCAGGCGCGGATCTCCGGCAGAGCGTTGCCGCACGCTTTCCGGCACGAGAACCTCGAAGCCGAGCACCTCGAGCTTCAGACGACCGTCACGGAGCCGCTCGAGCTCGTCAATGCGCCCGACCAGGCGCTCGACGCCAGCCCTCTTGCCCTGCACTTCGTGAGCCCAGAGCTGCCCATCGGGCGCACGAGAGCCGACGATCTTCACTCGCGATCCGACCCACCGAGTCGGATCGCCGCCACGCCAAACGGTCCAAGGTCCCGACTCGATGGATCGACCGAGAAGCACCAGTCGGCCGTTCTCCTCCTCCAGGACGCCCCAGAGAGACGGTCGGTCATCGGGGGCACGCAGCTCCAGACGGTCCGCCTCGAAAACGTCCGACTCGAGCACGCCGCGCACTTCGATCCAGTGTCCGACGCGAAGTCGCTTCAGAACATCGGCGTCGCGCTCCTCGGCAGCAGACGCCGGCCGGACCACGAGGACGGCGAGCAGAAGACAACGAAGAATCATCGTGAGCTGCCCGAGAGCAGGAAGTCGACAGCACGACGCGCCAGATCTCCGACTTCGACGCACCGCCGGAAGCTGTGGTCGCAGAACGGCAGGACCTCCAGACTGCATGCCGGCGGCACTCCCTGAACGCTGCTCGCGGCGCGCACCGCGAGCGTGAAGCGGGTTGCTCGTTCCACCCGGTGCACGCCCTGGAGGCGGTCCAGATCGCCGTGCTGCCGGAGATCTTCGTCACGCTCCGTATCGTCGGATCCAACGAAGACTTTGGTCGGCACCATCAGTCCGTCGAGGTCGAAGGCAGGGCGCTGCTTCGTTGCGCCCAGGCCGTAGGGGAAAGGTGTCCGCGGGTCGGGCATGGTGTAGAAGCCGGCCGCAGTGAGCACCTGACGAAGGACCTTGTCCGGGTTGACGAGGGTGTAGCGGTGTACGAACTGGGCACCGCCGGAAAAACCGAAGAGGTGGACGCGCTCGACTGCTTCACCGAGACGGATCTCGGCGTCTTTGAGGACGAGGTCGAGCGCTCGATCTGCCGCCACGTCGCGACTGCCGGTGCGCAGTCGCTGATAGCCGCGGTAGCCTCTGCGGCTGAACCGGGGCACGATCAATGCCGCTCCGGCACGGGCACAGTGCGGAGTGAACGCCTCCAGCACCTCCAACCAGTTTCGTGAGATCCCATGAACGGCGACCACGACCGGGCCGCCATGCCAGTCTTCCGGCGCATGGAGCGCGTATCGCATTCCGATCTGCGAGATGCGGTGCACTTGCGGACCGGCGACCGGGGGTTGAACGTACTGTGTCGTATCGAGCATGGCTTAGGCTTCCTGCAGTCTGAGTTCGGCGAGATCGACGCGGTGATCCAACGAAGGTGGGCTCTCTTCGACACTCGCGCGGAGCGTCTTCGGGGGACTCAAACGACGGGATCGGAGTCCCTTCTCACTGAGCTTCCAGCGCACGGTCGGTTCGGGCGCGTCGGTCCCTGGCCAGATGTAGATGACGGTGCCTTCAAAGTCCTCGATGACCTCCCGCAAGGAGGCGACACCGGTCTTGTCCAGAGTCGTGTTCGCCTCGTCGAGAAGCAGAAGCCGAGGCCGAGACAGCAGAGCCCGCGCGATCGCGACGCGCTGTCGCTGCCCGGCGGAGAGGTTCAGACCCCCCTCCTGCACGCGGGTCTCGAGTCCGCGCGGCAGGCTTTCGATCCAGGATCCGAGGTCGAGCAGACGCAGCACCACGTCAAGATCGGCGTCCTCGCCCGAGGGCAGCCCGTAGAGAAGATTGCGGCGCAGCGATCCCCGCAGAAGCGGCAGGTCGGCAGTGACCAGGGAGACGGCTCCTCGGATCGCCTCCAGGCGGCAGTTCGCCACGTCGCGGCCGTCGAGCACGAGCCTGCCGCGCGCTGGACGGCCGAGCCCGGAAAGGACGCGCAGAAGGGTCGACTTGCCGATGCCGTTGGTACCGCAAAGCTCGACGCGGTCTCCGGGCCGGACCGTGGCGTTGAGGAGCGGCCCCGAAGAGTGAAGCCCGAGCTCCCGCAGCTTGACCGCGCCAGTCCCGGACTTGAGTCGCTTCGCACGAGTCGGCTCCTCGAGCGTCTCGAGCGACAAGAACTGGTTCAGCTTGCGCTTCGAGACCCGCGCCTTGAGCCACTGCTCCTGAGCGCGACTCAGTCGCCGCACGGGGCGCCCCAGGAAGCGGGCCAGCAGTAGAGCCGCCACGACCTCGCCGGAAGACAGGCGTCCGTCGCGCAGCGCTTCCGCCCCCCCGACGAGCACGAGAGCCAAGATGAGGATCGACAGAAGCTCACCGGAGCCGACGAGCCAACCCGACCGGTTCGCAACGGCTTCGGCGGACCGCGCGACCCTCTGAGAGCTTCGACGCATCCGCCGACGCTCGCGGCGTCGCTGATTCGAAGCCTGGATCACACCCAGTGTGCCTGCGTGCTGCACGATGTGATCGGCCAGGCGGGCTCTGTCCCTGCGCAACCGCTTCACCCGCCTGGAAAGCTGACGAGTGATGGCGGATTGCACGACGAGCCCGAGCGACAAGGCCATCGCAACCAGCGCACCCAGGCGAGGGCTCAGATGAAACAGGACACCCAGACCGCCAGACAAGCTGAGCATCGCGATCGAGCTGGCGACGAAACCGCGACTGACCCAGGCTTTGAGAGCGTTCAGGTCGCCCACGAACCGAAGCAGCGTACCGGCGCGCCGGGGACCGACGAGCGTTGACGTCGGCAGTTTCACCATGTGATCCCAGAGCTTCAGTCGAACTCGGTGAACGTAGCGCTGGCCGAGCTCCTCCGAGAGCGAACGCTCGGCCCAGCGAACCACGAACGCGATGCACCCCAGAGCGGCAAACAGCACGCCCAGCCTTGGCGCCCAGTCGCCGGTGAGCGCTTCGCTCGCGACGAGCTGATCGAAGGCACGGGCAACGCTGAGAGGTACGGCGACACTGAGGGCCGCCTGGCCCAGACCGGCCCCGGCCACGCCGAGCAGCAGAACTCCGTTGCTGCCTCGGAGCACGCCGGGAAGCTGTGGCGCGCCATCCGACCGGGTTGAGTTCGTGTCAGGCACCGGGGCGCTCGACGGAGGCCGTGACCGAGAAGAGAGAGCTGGCGACGTTCGGGCAGCTGAGCTCGGAGAGGCTGAGAATCGGAACCTCGGTCGCTGTCGAGGCCTCCCGGATGGCGAGCGGCGCCCGAGTCAGCGTGCCGCAGAGAGCGAGGAGAGGCAGCGAGCGTCGACGCATCCAATCAGCTCCCGCCGACGCCGAGAGCGAGTCCGTGACGGCGAGGAAATAGCCATCGACGAGAGCTCGCATCTCCGGCGACTCGAGGAGCGCGGCCGTCTCGCCCTGAAAGACCCCGTCGGCGATCTCCAGGACGACGACCTCTGCTCCCGAGCGTTCGAGCTCACCGACGAGTCCTCGAGCGATCCGCAGCAGCTCGTCCAGCTCGACGAGATAGGTCGAGACGTGTCCCGCATCGCCGAAGTCCAGGACTCGATCGGCACCGGAGTCGACGAACTTCCAGTAGTCGCCGCCGGAGCCGGTGCCAGTGATCTTGGCGGCTCCCACGCGAAAACCGGCCTTCTTGAGCGCCCAGATCAGCTGCATCGCTGTCCTCGTCTTGCCCGCGTTCATCGAGCTCCCGACGACGGCAAAGCTGGGCGGTCGCCGGACCGGAGGCTCGAGTTCGATCCCGAACGAGGAAAGGTTGACGACAACACCCGAGGAGTCCGTGACCAGGCCGATCGGTCGGATCTTGGTCGCGGGACGCACGCCGTTGTGACGGTGACGAACCCGGCTCGCAACGCCTCCCGAAGCGACGAGATGGCAAGGATCGAGGTCCTCCGGAACGAGCGACTCGAACTGATCGCTGGCGTACCGGTTGCCGTAGGCGACGAGGATCTCATCGCCGGGAAAGAGAGTCGCCTTTCGACCGTCGGTCAGCTCGATCCGCGGGTGCTGCCGTCTGCGCACCACCTCTGCCAAGACGAGATCTCCAGCGCGGGGAACGCACGCAGTGGTCAGACCGCGAAGACTCGAGAGATCGACGTGCCGGCAGGTGAAGGCAACCTTGGAGGCGTTCGAACGCGCCGGCGAGGGCGGGCTTGTCCGCTGCCTTGGAAAGCGAACGCTGACGACGGCACTCGAAGGGGTCGCGTCTTTCGTGCTCGAAAGCGCGTCGTGAACGGTCGCTACGGTCAGTTCGGAGGGGTCGGAGTTCATGATGCTCTCTTAAATAGTGTTATTGCTTTATTACTATGAAATAGCCAAAACTCTTCCGGCGCCGGCGAGCACCGGCGTACTCAACGATCAGTCGTCGTCTTCTTCGTCGTCCTCTTCGAAGTCCTCGTCCTCGTCCTCCTCCTCGTCCTCCTCTTCATCCTCGTCCTCAGGGTCGAAGTCGGGGCCATCAGAGAGGTCGGAAAGGGGATCGGAGTCCGGGACGGAGTCACGGCTGCGCAGCATCTGGACGAGTGCTTCCGCGATATCCAGAACGCCTTCTCCAAGCTCTTGCTCGGTTGCATGAGGACGAGCGGCCTCCTTGATGACGCCGAGGGCCTCGCCCGGCTGCGCATCACCGTAGGACCGACCGATCACCAGCGCTACTGCGCCGGAGACGAGAGGAGCACTGAACGAAGTGCCCCAGACCGCGGCATAGAGGCCTCCAGGGAAGAGCGAGATGAGACGTTCGCCGGGAGCGCTGATCGCGACCGCCTCACCGACGTTGGTGAAGTGTGCGGCGCTGTCGTTGTCCTCGATCGCGGCAACACCGGCGACGTCGTCGAATGCCGCCGGATAGGTCAGCACGTTCCGTCCCTGGTTCCCGACGGCGGCGACGCAGGCCACACCCCTGCCCTTCGCGAACTCGATCGCACGGAGGAGCTCGGGAGAATTCGAGGTCGTCGAGAAGCTCAGGTTGATGACGTCGGCGCCCCGGTCGACGGCGTAGTAGATCGCGCGCACGATGTCGAAGACGTCACCCTCGCCCTTGCCGTCGAAGGCGCGAATCGGGAGGATGCGGGCTTCGGGGGCGACCGCGTGAACCAAACCGGCGACGAGAGTGCCGTGCCCGAAAGCGGTCGGCAGCTCGAGGTCCTCGACGATGGCGGTGATCGACTGTTCCACGATCGCAGTGATCGACTGATCGACGACGACGGGAACACCCTGTCCTTCGACGATCGCGGTAATCGACTGCTGCACAGCGGCCTCCACCTTGCTGCGGGAAGAGCCTCTCCTCTTGTGCCCCACGGCTCGCCACTCGCTCGCCCCTTCCCTGTCGAGCACGAAGTCATACCCCGGGAGCAGCACGCCGTCGAGGCTCGGCAGCGTCGACGCGATCCCCGTGTCGATGACGGCCACGACCACGCTCCGACCACAGTTTCCCTGGAGGCGCTCCGTCGGCGCCACGCCGACCTGCCCGAGAGCAAACTGGTGCGAGTAGCCGGTCCAGTTGGGGACGAGTCCTCCAGTACGACAACCTGTCGAAAGGCGGCCGGTGGCCAACTCCTGTGAACCGAGATCGCGGCCGGCGAAGCCCGCGGCGTCGAGGGTAGGGATGCGCGCAGGGCCAGCGGTGTCGACGGTGACTCGCTCATCCAACTCGAGCGCTTCGAAGACGTTCACGGAGACCTCTGAAACCTCGAGTTCGAAGACCCACTGGCCTCCCTCGAGAAAGCCGTCCGCGTCGTCGAAGTCGAAGCCGTAGAGGTTCTCGACGTCCTCGATGTCGGACTCCGCAATTCGGAGGAGCACGGACTCATCGCCGTTGCCGGCAAGCGCGAGGGCAGGCGCGAGGAGGGCAAGGAGAAGTACCCAGATCAGCGAGCGGGGAGTGATCAGCGAGAGGGGAGTCTTGTAGGGGGGCATCAGAGAGTACCTTCGAGGAGTGGGATCCTGAGCACCTCGTCCTGAGGCAGAAGGATCGACAGAGTGAGATTTCCCTCGGCGCGAACGTCCGCTTGAAACTCCCCGTCGCTGCAGGAGCGTAGAGACGCCAGCACGCGGTCATCGTCTTGAAGAACCACGGGAACGTTGGACAGAGCCGGGCGCTCGGGAGAGTCGCCAAAGAGCTCGCCGACGACCACCACACCGTCCTGGACGCTCTGCGGATCAACCAGGACCTCGACGACGACGCCCTTGGACCGCAGTCTGAGACGCCGCTCGGCGGAACGCTCGGACCGGAGACCCGCAGCTCCCTGAACGATCTCCTGCACAGCCGCAACCATCGGTGCGTGGTGGAGGCCGGCCAGGCTACGCGTCGCCCTCAGCGCCGCAGCGCCTTCCTCGGTTTCAGCAACCTCCGAGGAGAGGTCGGTCGCAGCAGCGAGCTCCGAAAAGGCGCGCAGAGCCTTCGAGGATGCCTCGGTGCGCTCGCGACCGGCTCGCGTCGTCTCGGCGGGATCACCGAGGCCGCGCGCCAGGTCCACCAAGGCTTCGAGGCTCAGGTCGCGGTCTCGACTGTCTTCGGGGGGTTTGGAAGTCATGATGCGGAATTGAGGTCTCTAGAGTTCGGCCGGATCACCGGAGCGGACAGGCAACGTTCGGTCTAATAGGGGCGCAAGCGCGAGCAAAAAATATAGGCGCCCGAAAAAAAGTTCCTGGAGGGCGCGAGCTCCTCAATTGCCTGCGGCGCCGAGGAGCACGAACGGCGCCCAGTAGAAGGGATTCGGGGAGGTCTCTCGGACTCCTGTCATCGTCGAGCGCAGCGCCTGATCGAGAGAAACCCCCTGCCCCACCTGTCGGTAGAACTCATCGATGAAAGCGGCACCTACCGAGTCAGCGACGTCCCAGAGAGTGGCCAGCACGCAGCGCGCACCGGCAAAGAGCGCTCCGCGCACCAGACCGAGCTGTTCGTCGGCACCGACGAGGGTGGAGTGACCGGTGCTACAGCCGCTGAGCGAGACCAGGTCCGCCACGAGGCGAGCGCGATGAAGGTCCAGAGCCGTCAACTCTCCGTCGGCAAGTCGAAGTCCCGAATACAGAGGGTTGTCCACACGGAAGTGGCAGTGCGAAGCAACGTGGACGAATCTTGCCTTCTCCGATTCGTCTGAAAGGCAGGATCGCGTCGCCTCCGTCCCCAGATACAGGCGACTCCCCTCGACGTGCTTGGCCACCGCATTTGCCTCGGCCTCGAGCTGCGGGGCATCGGCGTCCGCGTATCCGAGAACGAGCGCACCCGTTCCCAGAGAAGCCTCGCGACGCCGGCAGATCTGAAGAATCGACCCGCTCGGCGCATAGGACACGAGTCGCTCGATGCCCAGCGGTGCATGTTCGCCCTGCTGCAAGGCGTGGAAAGGGACGCGATGAAGAAAGCCGTGGGGGGCGAAGACCAGAGAGGGAGTCGGACAATCATCGATCCAGGGCGAGACGAGCTGTGCGTGCAGCGACTCGACGGACTTCTGCACTCGACGGTCGACCGGCGCCGACAGATCGAGAGACTCCGCGCTGCGCGTGAGTCGGAAGGCCAGGAGGCGCTGGGCTTCGAGAGCAGAACGCGCCGACCCGAGCGCACGGACCTCCAGGCGTTCTCGGGCGGCGAGCGCGACGTAGACCTGCCCGCGAGCAAGGAAATACTCGACCAGGGTCGCATCCTCAGGGATCGACTCCTGGAGAAGCGCGACATCGACCGAACGCGGCTCCAGGACTCCATCGGCGGAGGGCTGGCTTGCCGCCCCTTCACGCCGCAGCGCCCCGGCCCGACGCTCGCGCGCACGCTCGACGGTCGCGGCATCGAGGCCGACGGCCGCCAGCCGATCCTCGTCGAGGCCGTAGGTCATGAGCTCCGCCAGCCCCGGCGACTTCGCGAGCTGGATCGCTTCGAACGCGGCCTTCGCCCTCCCCTGTCGCAGTCCGAGAACGACGAGACCCTCGTACACGTGGCGTTTGTCGGAGAGAAAGTGCGAACGCTGTTCGTCACCTCCCAGCTGGGACCAGAGCGCGTCGAGCGCGCTACACGCTCTCTTCAGTGAGTCCACGGCGCCCTCGAGGTCACCCTCGTCCTCGGAAGCCCGGCTTTCCACCAGGTCGAGCTGCCAAGAGAGCACGGCGTGCTGCTCAGCTCCGACGCGACGGGCCGCTGCGAGACAACGCCGGACGGAAGCACGGTCTCCGAGCTCGAGGTGGACCTCGGCTGCCAGGATTTCCAGCCGCGCCCGCAAGAACTGAGCCTCTCCAGCGGGCAAGAGCTCTCGAGAAGTCTCGAGGTGCGTCGACGCTTCGTCGAAGCGCCCGCGCCGAGCGCGCAGCTCTGCCAGACGCAGTCCCACACGCGCCAGGCCTACCGGGTTGTCGTCCGCCTCGAAGAACGAGCCCGCCCTGGAAAGGAGTGCAATCGAACGGCTGTCCTGACCCAGACGGCCCTCCGCCACCGCGGCGAACTCGAGCGAGCGCGCCCGCTCGAAGTCGAGACCGAGAAGAGCAAACGAATCCGCGGCGCGCAGTGCCAGCTCACGCGCCTCCTGGGTCCGATTGATCTCCAGATGGAGCTCGGACTCATCGAGATCGCAGAGCGAAGCATGGTAGGCGTCTCCTCGATCGAGCGCGGCCCGACGAGCGCGGCCGAAGCGACGACTCGCCTCCTCGTACTCTCCGCGCAGGAAGTAGAGGTACGCGATGTTGTAGCGAGCTTCCGCCGCCAGCGCCGCGAGATCCAAGGACGCGCAGGCGTCCAAGCACTCCCGGTACTCGCGCAGAGCCTGCTCGAAGCGCAGCAGGCTCACCAGGCAGGTGGCGCGATTGCGGTAGCAGATCGCGACGTCACCCGGACGATCGAGGCTGCGGAAGAGCTCAGCCGCTCGCCCGTACAGATCGAGTGCCTCTTCCCAGCGATCGCGACGGAAGGCGGCCCCCGCGCGGTTGTTCATCAACGAAGCCAGGCGTTGAGGATCGTCGCGCTCGACGAAGACCGCCTCGGCCTCGTCGGACCAGCGGCCGACGAGCCCCTGCTCCGCCAGGTACGACGCGTTGACGAGCCCACTGCTCTTGGTGATCGCCACCTGCAGATCGTCGCCGAGCGCCGAGTAGGCCTCGATGGCGCGCAGGTAGCCCGAGTGCGCCTTCGGATAGTCGGAGCGAAAGTGGTCGACGTTGGCTCGAGTGCGAATCAGCAGTGCACGGCGAGGACCCGCGGCAACCGGTTCTGCCAACCACTCGATTCGCTGCAGCAGAGCCTCGGCCGCACCGAGATCGACGCGGATCTTGCCGAGGACCTGTGGGACGAGTGAGTCGATGGTCGCCGACGTGTTCAGCTCCGGCTGCCCTTGGACGAAAGCCTCGACATCGTCGCGGCTCCCGCAGGCGATCAGCTGCTCGGCCAGAGCCTCGGCCGCGCTCACCACAGCCCTTCTTCTTCGAGCACGGCCTTCAGCTTCTCGAGGCAGCGCCCACGAATGAAACCGATGGAGCCGACGGCGAGACCGAGCTGCTCGGCGACCTGCTGATAGGGCATTGGCGGCTCGGCGAAGAAGAGTAGCCGAACGAGCTCCTGGCAGCGCGGCGAAAGACGCTCGACGCTGCGCAGCATCGCATCGCGCCGCAGCAGATCTTCGAGCCATGGCGCCTCTTCGACCTCTTCGACCGTGTCGGACGACGCATCACCGTCCCCTGCTCGGAGTCGATCACGATGCCATCTCGAGCACTTCCGCACCGCGATCGAGCTCAACCACGGACGCACGTCTCGGCGATTGCGTACCTGACCCAGATCGTTGAAGACGTCGACCCAGATCGACTGGAAGACGTCCGCGACGTCCGCCTCGCCGACGCCGCGACGCGTGACGATCGCCCACACGAGTCGCTGGTAGCGATCAACGAGGGCTTCCCAGGCCTCGGTTGATCCCTCCAGACACGACTCGACGAGCTCCTCGTCCGAGGTCTTCGTCGTTTCGATCATCGGCGCGTCCGGCGGTTTGGGTCCACCCAGTAGAGCTCGTCCGCGTTCCAGAGCGTCGGATGACCCAGCACGACCGGGGCGAAGTTGCCCAGACCGGCGGAGGCTGCGACGAGAACGTGCGGAGCGACGAGGAAGACGACCGGCTCATGCTGCCGCAGGAGTTCGAGGACGCGGGAATACGCCGCACGACGCGCACTCGCCTCGTGCATGCTGCGCTGCTCCACGAGCAGACGATCGATCTCCGGCTGCCAGGGCGCATCCTCCTCTGCTCCACCTGTGAGTTCCCAGACACGGTTCGATCCACCGGTCCTGAAGACGTTGAGGTCCGGATTGGGATCGACGTCGCCGCGCGCCAGCCCCAGGATCGCGAGGTCGTAGTCGCGCGCCTCGAAGATGCGCTCGAGGAAGGACCGGAATTCCAAGGTGGCGACGCTCACTTCGATGCCTAGCTCTTCGAGGTCCTGACGAATCAGACTCGCGGCCTGCTGACGAGATCGATTGCTCGAGTTGGTCACGATATTGAGTACGACCGCCAAGCCCTCTGGGTCATGCAGCCGACCGTCTCGCAGAACGTATCCGGCGTTGGCGAGCAAAGCGTGCGCGCCGGCCAGGGAGCGGCGCGGCGCCTCTGACGCGCGGTCGAACCAGAGCCGATCGCCACTGCTCACATGCAGCGAGAGAGGTTCTGCGCGACCACCGTAGGCCGCCTCGACGAGGATCTTTCGGTCGATCGCCCGTGAGATCGCCTTGCGAAACTTCGTGTCGGCAAACCAACGCACGGCCTCGGGGCGTGGGCCTGGTCGGTTCCGGTTGAAGAACAGGAACTCGTAGCCGAGACCAGCGCCCAGGTCGACGAGCCGCTGACTGCTCGCCCGCTGCTCGAGCAGCTTGAAGTCCTGGCCCGACAGACCGTCGAGAACGTCGACCTCTCCCTGCTCGAAACGCGCCGCGAGAGCCGCAGCATCGCCGAAGACAAAGACGACCTCGTCGAGTAGGGGAAGCGCTCGGCCGTCGGCGTCGGTGCGCCAGTAGTACGGGTTGCGCTCCAGGCGCAGGAACCGGCCGGCGGAGTATTCGGCGACGCGAAACGGTCCGAGGCCAACCACCTGCTTCGACTCACCCAAGCCCCAGGAGTCCGCCAGCTTTCCGGAGTCCAGGCGCTCGGACAGGGCCGCGCGCGGCAGGATCGGCAGGCCGTCCAGCACTCTCTCCATGACCGCTCGCGGAGCGCCCGTACGCAGGCGTACGCCATTCGGCCGTCGCTCGAGAATCGGCGGCTCAGCGCCGGCGGCCAGGAGCTCTCGATACGGCGAGCCAACGCTTTCGTCCAGGTAGAGACGGAGCGAAAAGAGCACGTCGTCCACGGTCAGAGGCTGCCCGTCGGAAAAGCGCAGCCCGGGACGCAGCTCGACGTCGAGCGTCGTGGGAGAGGACTCGAAGCGGCTCGCAAGCCAGGACAGAGGGCGCTGTGTCTCGCGATCGATGCGAATCAGATCCGAGTGCAGCAGGCGGTTCACCGTCAGCGAAGCGCGATCGCTGGCAAAGACGGGGTTCAGGGTGCGCGGCTCCGACTTGAGACCGACGACGAGCCGCCCGCCGGCTGCCGGCTGGGCCCAGAGGCTTCCCGATGCCAGAGAATGCGTCAGTAGCAGGACGAGCACGCAGCAGCGCTTCAGTGCGTCGACCGGGACGATTTGGCAGTCCATAGGTAGGCGAGATTGACGAGAAGAAGAGGGAGCAGGACGAACGCTGCGCCTTGGCGGGAGAGAATAACGTCCCGGTAGCGCAGTTCGGCCAAAAGGCTTCCCCAACTGACGAGCGGATCGGCGATCCCGAGGCCGAGAAAAGAGAGCGACGTCTCCGCCAGAACGAACGCCGGAACCAGGGCCAGGCCCTGCGCAACGAGCACCGGCCGGAGGTGGGGCGACACGTGCGTCAAACCGATCCGCACGCGCGACAGGCCGAGGCCGCGAGCCGCCTCGGCCCAAGGCTCCGCCAGAGCCTGAAGTGCCCGCATTCGCACGAGGCGAGACGTCGAGAACCAGCCACCGAGCCCGAGGATCAGGATCAAGAACGCCACGGACTCCCACGCGGCCATCTGGAGCGGTCGCTGAGCTCGCAGAGCCAGTACCAGGAGCAGCCAGGGCAGCGAGCGACCGACGTCGACAATCAACGTGAGCGCAGCGCCGAGCCAGGAGTTCCCCAGCGCGGCGAGCAGGCCCGTCAAGAGACCGATCCCAAGCGACAGGGCCGTGGCGCCCGTCGCGATGGTCAGCGAGATCAGCCCACCTCGAGCGATGCGACTGAGTCGGTCCCTGCCCAGAGAGTCCGTGCCCAGCGGAAAAAAGCGCAGAGGCTCGTCGACGCAGAAGAGCGCAGGGCCCCGGCAGAAAAGCCTCAGACGTGCGCGCCGCCACTCGCCCTCCGAGCGGGCCAGGACGGTGAGCTCACCCTCCGACCCGAGCAGACTGGGAAGGGAGGGCTTCAGGTCGAGATCGCTGCGGAACTGAACCGTCGCGTCGTTGGGAAGCAGCCAAGCTCCCGCGAAGAGCATCGCATGCAAGAGCAGCAGGCCTGCCCAAGACCAGCCGCGACGACTCAAAGCAGCCCTCCCGACGACTCCACCCGGGGATCGGCTGCAGCTGCGAGAAGGTCGCCGACGATCGTCGCGGACACTGAGCAAGCAGTCGTCAGGGACAGCACCCCCGCCAAGAGAACAGCGTCCTGTTCGCCGAAGGAACGCAGCGCGAGGGCTCCGATTCCCGGCCAGGAGAAGGCGATCTCGACGACCATTCCGAGGGCGATCGCCGTTCCGAAGCTCAAACCCGCCCGCGTCCAGAAGACCGGCGCCTTGAGACGGAGGCAACGCAGCAGCACGCGATGCCCGCCGAGACCCCAGGCGCGCGCCTGCAGGCTGTGCAGCTTCGACACCTCGCTCTTGAGCTCATCGGCAACGAGGCGGCTCAGTCGAGGGAGCAGGCAAAGCGCGATCGCCCAGGACGGCAGGATCCAGCCGGTGAACGGGACGCGGTCGGAGAAGAGCGGCGGGAGCCAACCCCGCTCGGCGGCCGCGAGCGCTCCGAAGAGTGCAAACGCGGCCGGGGGCACGCTGAAGAGCGCCGCTCCGAGGGATTCGACAGCCACAGCCAAAACGCTCCCGGGGCGCGCGACCTCGATCCACGCCACGATCAAGGCCCCAGTCCAGGCCAAGAGCCAGCCCAGTGACGCAAGGCGCAAGCTGCTTCCGAGGCGCGGCAAGAGCAGCTCTCTGACGGGCTCACCCGTCGAAGCGGTTCGTCCGAGATCGCCCCGGACGATCCCCTGAAGCCAGGCCACCAAGGATCGACCCGGTGAGACCTCGTGGGCGGCGAGCCGCTCAGCCGGGGTCCAGGGCCTTTCCAGACGTTCCGCGGTGCGCACGTCGCCCGGGGCCAGGTCCTCCAGGAAGAAGCACAGCGCTGAAACGAGGAGTACCGACAGAAGCAGACGAGCCAATCCCTTCAGAGTGATTCGAAAGGCCTGCGAGGAGCCTGTCGCGGCGGTCCCCGCGACGCCAGCAGCACGAGAGTCGTTCACGAGAGCTCGATTCTCTCCGACACGAGTGCCGCTGCACAGTGCTCCAAGCTCTGCTAACCTGATGTTAACGCCGTTAACACTGGTTTCCAGCGAACCTCCGGGACCTCGAGTTCATGCCTGTAGAAGCGCCCGTACGCTCACGCCTCGACCGCGACCGCATCGTCGAAGCACTGCTCGAAATCGGTATCGAAGGGTTTTCGATGCACTCGCTGGCGCGACGCCTCGGTGTGAGTGCAACGGCGCTTTACCGACACTTCGAATCGAGAGAAGCGCTGCTGGCGGCCGCCATGGACCACTTCTGTGCACGGGTCGCACGCCCCACTTCGGAGGCCTGGGACATCTACCTCGAAGAACTCGCCGTCAATTTTCGTTCTGCGCTCCTCGAAATGCCCGGAGCGGCCGACTACGCCAGCGCGATCGGACCGGCCTCGGAACAGGCTTTCGCCCTGGTCGAGGGAGCTCTGGCAGTCCTCCGAGGAGCCGGCTTCGCGCCGCGAGAGGCATGGATCGCCTACGTCTTCGTCATCCATCACACGATCCACTCCGTGCAGCGGCAGGAGCGCTTCGAGGCGCTCAACCGCCAGCGCGGCCCCAAGCCCTACCGAGTGCTCGAGCTCGGCAGCGCGGAGCGGGAGCGCTTTCCGTCTCTCGCGGCAGCGCTCCCGGCGCTCGACCTCGACTTCGAACGGAGCTTCCAGACGTCGCTGACGTTCGTGATCGATGGACTGCGCGCAGAGCAGAGGCGGCAAGCGAACCGGTCGCCGTCGGAACGGTAGGGACGGTTCTGCCGCACTCCGTCTGACCTCCCCACACTCACTCAAGGAAGAACCAACATGCATCTGACTCGACGACGCTTTGCACAGGGCCTCGCGGCGACCGCGGCGGTCGGCACTCTCGGACGCGCTGGTGCCCAGCCGACGAACAGAGAAACGGCTCACGCCCATAGCGGGCTGCAGGAGCTCGCCTCGAAGATCCGAGAGCGCGAGATTTCGTCGGTCGAGCTGACGCAGTACCTCATCGATCGCATCGAGAAGCGAGACGAGGCGCTCAACGCCGTCGTCGTTCGCAACTTCGAACGCGCCCTGGACGCGGCACGAGCCGCAGACGAAGCGCTCGCCGCTGGACGGGACCTCGGACCCCTGCACGGTATCCCGATGACCGTCAAAGAGTCCTTCGACGTCACCGGTCTGGAAACGACGTGGGGCATTCCGGCCGCCGCCGGGAAGAACGTCGCTACGGGCGACGCCGTCGTCGTCGAGCGTTTGCAGCAGGCGGGAGCGCACATCCTCGGCAAGACGAACGTGCCGCTGTTGCTGGCCGACACACAGAGCTACAACGCCATCTACGGCACGACGAACAATCCCTGGAACGTCGAGCGCACGCCCGGCGGCTCCTCCGGCGGCGCCGGCGCGGCGCTCGCGGCCGGCTTCACCCCGCTCGAAGCTGGATCGGACATCGGCGGTTCGATCCGGAACCCGGCTCACTTCTGCGGCGTCTACGGTCACAAGCCGACCTGGGGCGTCGTGCCGATGCGCGGTCACACGCCGCCGGGCGCCGCTGCAGTCCCGCAGGACGCGGACCTCGCCGTCGTCGGACCGCTGGCGCGCAGCGCCGAAGATCTCGCGTTTGCCTTCGAGCTTCTGGCAGGCCCGGACATCCTGCACTCCCCCGGTTGGAAGCTCGACTTGCCGGCACCGCGGGCAGCCAGCCTGAGCGAGCTGCGCATCGCCGTCTGGCCGACGGACGAGGTCGCGCCGGTGAGCGACGAGATGGCGGGCCGCGTCTTGGACGTCGCCGACCGCCTGGCCAAGCTGGGCGCCAAGGTCTCCGACACGGCGCGGCCGAGCTTCGATCCCGCCCATCACCAGAAGACTTACATGGCGCTTCTCAACGCCATCGTCGGAACGACGCCAGCGACCAACATCGGCTACCGCGTCTGGATGGCGGAGCACGCACAGCGCGGCGCGCTGCGCGTCGCATGGCAGGAGTTCTTCGACGAGTGGGATTTGGTGCTCTGCCCGAGCTCGGCCACCGAGGGCTTCCCGCACGACCAGAGCCCGATCTTCAGCCGCACCCTGGCGATCGACGACCGTCGCGTTCCCTACTTCCAGCAGATCTTCTGGGCTGGGCTTGCCACGCTCTGCTACCTGCCTTCGACGGTCTTTCCGACCGGGCCGTCGAGCAGCGGCATGCCGATCGGACTCCAGGCGATCGGCCCGGCCTACGGCGACCGCACGACGCTCGAGTTCGCACGCCTCGTCGCCGAGCCCCTGGGCGGCTTCACGCCACCCCCCGACTACGCCGCCGAATGACGGCGCTCGAGGGGCCGCGTCGAGCTACTCGACTTCCAACAGGCGCGGAAGGCGCACCTCGCCGTCCAGGACGAAGCGGTTGCCCTCGAGCACGCCGGCTGTCGGCGTGCCGCGAGCAGGGCGGCGAAACTGCGGGTGCGTCTCGAACGCCAACAGACCGAGAGTTGTGCCCGCATCGAGTCGATCGGCCACGCCGGCGAGCTCGACCTCGACGTAGCGGCCGGGGCGCAGAGCCACCAGCTGACCCGAGAGCAGCGCAGGATCGCCACCGTCCGTGCGGACCGCAAGGCCCACGAGCCCGATGCTCTGGTCCGCACCCTCGACCGCGGCGACGGTGCCGGTGAAACGCGGAACACCGATCAGGTCTCTCGCCTCGGCGAGGGTCTCGATCGGATGGAAGACCCACGCACCCTCGCTCCAGTCGCTCTCCGTCACGGCGACCTTGCGCCCGGCGACGAGCTCGGGGAGTCGCACGAGCTTCCGCGAAGCACTGCGCGAGACGGCGACGCAGACCTCGGGAAGGTCCGTCGTATCCGCCTCACCCCGCAGCGTCCTGGCAAAGAAGGCGAGCGTCATTTCGTTGGCGCCGAGGTCGCCACAGGTCGCGGGGCCGTTGCCCTGGCCGGCGGCCGGGTTCGCGTGACCGGAGCGTAGAACGACCAGACGGACGTCGCCGCCGCCGCGCTCGAGGACCCGCTGGTTGGCCAAGGCCTCGTTCAGGGGAAAGAGGACGTCCTCGCTCGCCTGCATCAGCAGTGCATCGATCGGGCGAGGCTCGACGTTCGCGAGTCGCGGATCGAGCACCCGCCCCGTCGCCTCCTGATCCCAGACGGTCTCCAGGTGACCCAACCCGCTGCGGCCCCAGGTCTCGAGCATCGAGCGAACGTCTTCAGGGCTGCCGAGCTGTTCGACGAGCGCAGCACCCGGCTGCTCGGAACCGCCACAGGCCTGCTCGAAGAAGCGGTCGGTTCGCGTGCCGCCGCGCACCGCCATCTGGCACTCGAACTCGAGCCAGCCCTGCTTGAGCACGCCGAAGCCGAAGAGGGAGCGCGGCAGATCGTTCCACGTCATCGTCGGTACGATCGCGTCGACTCTCGGATCGAAGGCGGCCAGCAGGAGCTGATACCCGCCGCCGAAGCTGCCACCGATCGTGCCAATCAGAGGGTCGCCAGCGTCGTCGCGGGCCACAGAGAGATTCTCCTCCGCCCAGTCGAGCACGGTCCGGACGTCGACGATCTCGTAGAAGGGGTCCATCGAGCGGCTGACGCCCCCGGAACCGCCGTGACCGCGGTGGTCGAAGCTCACCAGGTGGTAGCCGTCGAGGACGACGGCGCTGGCGAGCGCCCGCAGCTGGCCCCAGAACGAAGCGCCCTTGGAAGCCTGCAGCGGACCGAGTTCCTGAAGACGCGGCAAACCGAAGCCGTTCGCGTGCAGCACCAGGGGCGCCGGACGATCGTCCTGCCCCTCGAGGCGGAACGAGGTCAGCGCGATGACGGCCGTTTCGCCGTCGGGCCCCGGAACGGGCGACGGAATCTCGAAAGTCTCGACCCGTACCGACTGCCCCCCTACCTGCAGCACGTTGCTCTCGAGAGCCCCGGGAGCGGCGCCCTGAACCGGACTCACCGTGGCGATCAGGAGCGCCAGCGACGCCAGACTGTGGCTCATTGCATCGCCTTCTGCAGCACGGCGACCACTTCACCGAAGGACTGATCCCGGCGCTCGCGAGCCCCGCTGCCCCCGACCAAAGGAAAGCCTTTTGCGTGACCGAGACGCACGAACACGGCGTCCAGCGACGGCACGACGGCGACCTGCTGGCCACCGCCCCCGTTCATGAAGAACGCGTCCTCCGGAAGCGTCGGACCGTTGCGCCAGAAGAAGAAGCCGTAGCGGCCGCCGTCCCAAGCGGGTGCCGCCGTCGCCGTCTGTTCGACGAACGACTCGTTGAGAAGGCGCTCGCCCTGCCAGAGCCCCTTCTGCAGAAAGAGCATGCCGAGACGGGCCCAGTTGCGCCCCGTTCCGTAGTCGAAGCCGGTGAGGACGAAGTTGCCGTAGGCGTCGGTCTCCAGGACTTGGCGACGGATACCGATGCGATCGAAGAGCGCTCGCTGCGGCCAGCTCAGGTACTCCTCACCCATCGCCTCGACGGTGCGGCGCACGATCGAACCGGCGATCAGCGGATCGCAGTTGCGATAGCGACCGACGGTTCCCGGCGGATGCTCCAAGGGGCGACTCTCGGAGAACTCGAAGGCGTCGACCGCACGGCCGTAGGCCAGGGAGTGATCGGCCCAGCCGGGCACGAACGCCTCTTCGAGCTCTTCCGGCGAGCTCTGCGACGGGTGCGTCATGCGCAGACCGCTCGACATCTGCAGGAGGTCGATCAAGCGGATCGCGGCCCGCGGGTCGTCCTCAGCGTTCTGCCAGACGGGCACCGGGGCTGGAGCCTCGAGATCAAGATGTCCTTCGGCCTCCAGCAGGCCGACCAGCGCGGTCGTCAGGCTCTTGCCCATCGACCAGCTCTCGAGCTGCATCGACGCATCGGCTCCAGCACCGTAGCGCTCGGCCACGATCCGACCGCGGTGGACCACGACGAAGGCGGCCGTACCGTCCTCTTCGTTCGCAAAAGCCGTCTCGACGGCGGCCTCGAGAGCCGCCGCGTCAATGCCGAAGTCGGCGAGCTCGTCCGCCGTCGCTACGGCGTCCTGGTCCCCCATCGGCCAAGGGGTCGTCTCCGCGGGAGGCAGGCGGGTCGTCACCTCGACAGGGTTGAAGAAGACGTCCAGCGAGTCGTCCGGAAGAATCACGCAGCCCTGCGAGCCATGAAAACGAGCGCGCGTCGCACGATGCGGCCACTGCGCGGTGACGATCTGCCGTGCTTCGTCGACGTCGAAGGTGAGCTCGCCGGCGTCGAGTGCCGACAGGCCCCGCTCCGACAGCCAGGCCGAAGCGCTCCACTCCCACGCCTCGTCGCGCTCGCGACCCGAAACCCAGAGTCCCGAACAGAGACGCTTCGCCGCCAGCGCGCTGCTGAGCACGTCGGAGGCAGCAATCGGTGCAGCGGATTGGGGAGGCGGGCTTCCCTGACAGGAGAGAGCGACCACGAGGAAGGCAACGAGGCCCAGACTGCAGCGCGGCCCGGGGCTCCTCTCCTCGACGGGTCCTATCCGTGCGGCAAGTGCGTCAGGGCGTCGCGACATCGATCACCACCATGCGCTGCGGGTACTTGCCGAGAGAGATGCGCTGGACCTCCTCCAGCGTGTCGACGCGCAGCACCGACAGCGTGTCTTCTTTGCGGTTGCTGACGTAGGCGAAGGTACCGTCCTTCGAGTAGACGATCGAGTTCGGGTCCTTGCCGACGTCGATCGTTCCCTGGAGCCGCAGGTCGGGCAGCGAGAACTTGGCGACGATGTCGATGATGCTGCCCGCACTCAGCAGTGTCTTGCCGTCCGGCGACACGGCTATGCCGTGGTTGACGTTGTGCGGATACTCCTCGGGGATCTCGAAGGAACGGCCGAGCGTCGGCATCATGACGCGCCCGGCCTTGCGCTTGCTCGGCAGGTCGACGACGTCGAAGCCGTGCAGCCGCGACAGCTGGACGAAAACGCGCGAATCGTCCTTCGCCAGTGCAAAGGGGCGCACGCCGTCGTCGAAGTGGATCCGATCGACGAGCTCCAGGCTCTCGGTGTCGATGACCCAGAGCTGGTCGGTGAGCATCGATCCGACGTAAAGCCGCTTGCCGTCGTGGGAAACCTTGCTGCCGTGGCCGCCGTGCCCGGTGTAGATCTTTTTTGCGAGTTGGCGAGTCTCCGTGTCGACGACGGCGAGCCAGAAGGAGTCCCACAGGGGAACGAAGACGTAGCGTCCGTCCTTCGAGACCGACATGTGGTGCGTCATGCCCTCGATGGCGAGGCGCCAGAGGATCTCGTCGGTCGCCGCGTCGATGGCGATCAGCTCACCCGACTCGCCGATATTCGGTGCCGCGCCTTCGTCGCCGAGCGTGTCGACGCGGTTCACGTAGATCACCCGCCCGTCCGGCGAAGCGGTGATGTAGTCCATGTAGTGGCCGATCTCGATCGTGCCGAGGATCTCGTGCTCGCCCGACGGATCGTCGGGAATGCCGATCTTGGTGATCTCACCGCTGAAGGTGTTGTGAATGTAGAGGCGCTGTTCGGCGGCGGCACTGCTGACGAGAGCGGTCACGAGAACCGTAACGACGACGAGGGTTCGGCGCAGAGCACCGACAACTCGGCCTGCGGAAAGGACGTGCATGGCGTTCCTCCTAACTGTCTCTTCCACGGACGGAAGACTCGATCTGAGGCTGAAGGCCTCCGATGGTAGCTAAGTTGCGCGATCGAAGGCTGCTGGAGACTGCTGGGCCGGTTCGGGGCGCAGCGCGCCCTCCAGGGCGGGTGCCCTCTTCTGACGTCGCGCGCGCTCGCCTCGCATCCGGGCCCGGCGCTTCCTGGCCCAGATGATCACGCCGGTCACCGACAGAACGGCCGTCGCCAGACCGGCGAGGCAAATAATGATGCGTCCGAGGAGGCCACCGATCTTGCCGCTGTGAAGAGGGTACTGAAGCGAGAACAGCACGTCGGCCGCTGAGCCTTCGAGCGGCACTCGGTCATCGACCAGGGTGCCGTTCATCGAGTCGATGAAGAGCGTCGGGCCAGCCATACCGAAACGCAGATCGTCGAAGGGCTGGAGGTAGACCGAGTAGTACTGCTGCGCATGACTCAAAGCGACGCCTCTCGCCTCGGTCGGCCACCCCTGTCGCTCCGCCTCCGCGAGAGCGCGCTGCAGCGCTTCGTCGTATCCGAGAATCGGCGCCTGCTCTTCCGGAGGCACGGCGTCCCGGTACTCGTAGGGGTACGGCGTGAGATCGGAGAAGACTTCGACGACCGGGCGGAAGACCTCGCGATTCAGGTTGAAGTAAACGCCGCTGAACGCCAGTACGAACAGCACCGCCCAGAGCCATAGGCCGCTGGCTCGGTGCAGGTCGTAGTTGAAGCGCTGGGCGCCGCCGTCGGTCTTGACCTTGAAAGCGGGCCACCACCGCAGGAAGAAGGGACGCCTGCGCGGCAGCGTCAGGTAGAGGGCAACGAAGCAGTCGAGCGCCCAGAGCAGAGCAACGCCGCCCAGCAGCCAGACGCCGATGCGACCCGGCGCGTGCAGGGTGTAGTGCAGCCTGTAGACCCAGGGCATGAAGTTCTTGCGCTCGAGACAGCAGCCCCAGTCCCGTCGACCGAGTTCGCGACCGCTCTCCGGATCGACGAAGATCTCGCTGAAATCGAACTTCTCGACTCCCGATCCGGGGCGTGGCGAGACCCGCACCATGATCGAGTGACCCGGCTCCGGGGGCGTATGCACATAGGTGACGCGTCCCTCGGGGATTGCGGTCTCCACCCGGTCCACGATCTGACCGACGGTGAGCGGACTGTCGGTCGCCGGTGCGCGGCGAAGATCGGCGGCGAACCAAGCATCGAGCTCGTCGTAGAAGGCGAGCAGCGCTCCCGTGAGTCCGATGACAAAGAGGAAGGCGGCCGTTGTCAGGCCGACATAGCGGTGCAGGCTGGTAGCGAGTTTGCGCATGGCTCGTCTCTGCGGAGAATCAGGACCGACGGGGTCCTATTGTTCCCAACGGAGAGGCAACAGTCCACTCTCCTGAGACTCGATCTCAAAAAAGTGGCCCGCTGCGAGAGGACGTCAGGTGGCCAACTCTGCTGCGCAGCGCCCCAGGAGCGCCAGAGCCCGCTCGATCTCTCCGCTCCAGGGGTGACCGAAGCTCAACCTGAGGCAGTTTGCGAACCGACGAGCCGGAGAGAAGATGCTGCCCGGTGCCACGCTCACTCCCTCTTGCAAAGCCCTCTCGAAGAGTTCCTCCGCCGAGGTGCGCCCCGGAAGCTGTACCCACAGCACCGAGCCGCCGACCGGCCGAGAGAGCCTGGTGCCTTCGGGAAAGTGCTCTTCGACCAGCGCCGAACAGCGCTCCGCGTTGCGACGCAGCACGGGGCGCAGACTTGCCAGATGGCGACCGTAGTCGCCGGACGCCTGAAAGTCGGCGAGCGCCAGCTGATTGAGTCGAGGCGACGTGCAAGAGAAGGCTCGCTTTCGCCGAGCGATCTCCGCCGCGTGTCCGGGAGCGCTCACCCAGCCGATGCGAAAGCCCGGCGCTGCCGTCTTGGAGAACGAGCTGCAGGTGAGGATCCGCGCCTCGCTGCCCAGGAACTGACAGGGCGTCGGCCGCGAGCCGTCGAAGAGCAGCTCGCCGTAGACGTCGTCTTCGATCAGGGGCACGTCGCATCTCGCCAGCATTTCCAGAAGGTCTAGCTGCCGCGGCTTGGGCATCGTCGCTCCCAGCGGGTTCGACAGCGTCGTCGAGAAGAGGCAGGCCTTCACCGGGTGGTCGGCGAGCCCCTCAGCGAGGCAGTCGAGATCGATGCCTTCTTCGGGACAGGTCTCCACTTCGAGAGCCAGCATGCCCAGGCTGTCGATCAGCTCCAGCAGCCCGTGGTACGTCGGCGTCTCGACGGCGATCACGTCGCCGGCACACGCAACGGAGCTGAGCGCGAGAAGGAGTGCCTCCTGAGCGCCGTTGGTGATGACGACATCGTCAGGGTCGAGGTGAGCGCCGAGCGTGTCGAAGGTGTGGTGAGCGATCTGTCGCCTCAGCGAAGGCTCGCCCAGAGTCGGCGCGTACTCGAGCGCTGCGTCTCCCAGCCGACTCATGACCCGCCGCGTCGCACGGCCCAACGCTCCGCTCGCCGGTCGCGCACGGCTCGGGCTGACGATGCCGAGCGGCACGAGCTCGTGTCGATCGATGCCGTCAAAGACTCTCTGCACGAGCGGCTTCGACACGTATTCGGTCGGGCGTCGCCTGCGCAGACTGGCCTGGCGCACGACCGGCGCTTCGGCTGCGTGACGCACGAAGTAGCCCGAGCGCGGGCGCGACTCGACGCGACGCAGCCGTTCGAGCTCGACGTAGGCCTGCTGCACTGTCGGAACGCTGACCCCGGCCATCTGGCTCATTCGGCGCAGCGAAGGCAGGCGATCCCCAGGCTGGAGCGTTCCATCCTCGACGGAGCCGAGCACCGTCTCCATGACCTGGCGGTAGAGGAAATCAGTTCCAGCGGAGCGCTGAGCTGCGTCAGCCATCTGTACAGGTCAAACTTTCTTCTTTCTGCATCTGTTTAGTATACACATGGCTCCCTACACTGCCCACCATGAACAACGCAATCCTCTACGCCACAACCGTCCTGATCTGGGGATCGACCTGGTTTGCCATCGAGTTTCAGCTCGGCCAGGTGGCCCCCGAGGTCTCTATCGTCTATCGCTACGCCAGTGCCTCGTTCCTGCTCTTCGGCTGGAGCCTGTTTCGCGGTCTACGTCTGCGTTTCGACCGCAGTGCCCACCTCCGCTTCGCACTTCTCGGTCTCCTGCTCTTCTGCCTGAACTACGTGCTTGCCTATCGAGCACAGGTCCACATCACGTCGGCGCTGACCGCGATCACCTTCTCCACCATCCTGTGGATGAACATCTTCAACGCGCGGCTCTTCTTCGGCGTGCGCTCCGATCCACGCACGCTCGTCGGAGCGGCCCTCGGTCTGCTCGGCATCGGTGTGCTCTTCTCACCGGAAGTCGCCAACGTTTCCCTCACCGACGGCGTGCTGACGGGGGCGGCCCTCTCGATGTCCGGCGCCTTCATCGCCTCGCTCGGCAACATGGCCTCGCAGGCCGCACAGGGCCGCGGTCTGCCGATCGTGCAGTCGAACGCCTGGGGCATGGCCTACGGCGCGCTCTTCACCGCACTCATCGCGGCGGCGCAGGGACACCCCTTCACCGTCGACCTGCGACCGAGCTACCTCTTGTCTCTGGCGTACCTGTCGATCTTCGGCTCGGTCGTCGGCTTCGGTGCCTACCTGACGCTCATCGGCCGCATCGGCGCACATCGCGCTGGCTATGCGACCGTCGCCTTCCCGGTCGTCGCACTGATCCTGTCGGCGCTCTTCGAAGGGCTGCGGATCGAGTGGACGATGGTCGCCGGCGCGGCGCTGGTGCTCACAGGGAACGTCTTCGTGCTCGCCCAGCGGAAGGCGGCGGCGCCGCCCCGCTCTCCCGAACCGAGCTGCGCAGAACCGCTTGCCGAAGCTGGCTGACTTCAGCGAGAGAGGCTGAGCTGTCGGGCCGCCTCGGGGCTCATCGAAGCGTAGTCTTCGAGAGCAGCGAGGGCGGCCCGGCTCGCCGTAGCGTCGGACCGCGCGATGCGCCCCAAGAGCCGAGCGAGATCTCTGCTACTCGCCGGGCGATGGAGCCGCGAACCGAGACTGCTCAAGCGCGAACTATCAACCAGACCCTGAACCGCGAGGGCCGCAGCTTCCATGTCTTGCTCTGCGAGAATCAAAAGTGACTGAAGCTCGGGAAGCTCACCAGCCTCGAGACGACGTCGCGCTTCGTCGGCAAGATCACTCGCAAGATCCGCCGGCATCCCAAGTTTGCGAAGACAGCGTCGCACAGCTGTGCGGTGGTCGGAATCCAAGTGGTTCGCATGAGGTGTGAGGCGCTGGACGGCCTCCGCGCGGAAGAACTGCAGACCCGACTCGACGTCGGGTAGCTCAGACAGACCTTGCGCGAGAAGTCGCTCGAAGGCCGGCCGGTCGCCAAGCCCCGCGAGGCCGGCCGTGGCGTAGAGAGAGTTGCCTTCGGCCAGAACCTCGAGCTCTCGCGCGATCCCCTGCCAGGCTCCGACTCGAGCGACCAGGCGCACCCAGATCCGAAGGTCTCTCAACGTGCTGACCGCCTCCATCAAATCCTCGGGCTCCAACAACGAGGTCAGCTCGGACCAACCCGCGCCTCTTCTCGGTCGACTGAAGCCGCCGACCCTGAGCACTCGCTTCACGCCGTGATCGTCGAGCAGTTGGCGCCAGACCCGGGACACTTCAGCCCACACCGGTCCTTCGGATGGCGCCACGCGTAGAACTTCGATCGTGCTGTGGAGGAGTTCGACCTCCAGAAGCCACGGTTGCCTCAAAAGGCGAACCCAACGCTCCTCGGACAACACTCCGGGATCGGAGCTGACGAAGGTGAGCAACGCCGTCCGCGCGCCGACGGACGCCGACGCGTCCAACCCTCGCAGCCAGACGCCTGGGAAGCCCTCACGCCCCACGAGACGGAGCATGGTTGCGAGCGGGTCCCCCGCCGGACGACCCCGACAGCGGAGAAAGTCCTCGTCCCGCCAGCACCAGTCCGGGCCACCGTACGCCCCAAGAGCAACGTATCGAGCCGCCGTCTCTTCGAGCACTTCCTGACTCAGGAGCCCGTGCTCCTTGGCCGCCGCGATTGCGAATCCAAGCCAGAAGGCACCCTGGTCGCTCTCCAGGAAGCCTCGCCTGGCGAGCAGAGAATCCAGAGCACCCGCGTCACCATCCAGCGCAAGCGCCAGCAGGTCTCCTACCCTCGACGCGGCCGCCGAACGACCGGCCGAAGGATCGACACTCTTGAGCCCGCTGGCCAGAGCTTTCAGCGCCCGCCGGTGATCCTCGTTCCTGGGAGAGCTCTTCCGCGGAACCCGAAAGAGAGTTTCTCGAATGAAATCGAGCGCCCTCTCCGCTTCGTCGCCGCCTCGTTGCACGGCAGACAGGACGTCCGGAACGATGCGAGGCAGTTCGACCAAGAGGAGCTGGCGCCCGATCTCGAACTCTCGACTTCCTGGTAGCGGGCCGCCCACCGGCGAGGACAGCAAGGCCGACCACGCCGCCTCGCGAGCAGCCCTCCTGGGATCCAACGATTCCTCGTCGGTCTCCAGCAGCCCCCAGACTGAAAGAGCCTCGCGCGCGGGCTTGGAATCCATGGAGCTACCGCGATCGGCGACGCTCCTCACCCAGTCGACGACATCGGTGGGCGGGCGGTCCAGACATGCAGCAGCAGCCCGCAGAAACGAGACGCGGAGACCGGAGCTTCTGCCCGACCGGAAGGCTGCCAAGAGCTCCCGCCCGGCGATCTGCTTCTCGGACTCACAGATCCGCGGCGACAGCTCAAGCAGCAAGTCGACAGCCAACTGGCCCGCATTCGCCGGCCATGCCGACACGATCCAGTCGTCGACGAGCCAGGACCGCTGCCGAGGAAAGTACTTGTAGTCGCGAATCCAGTCGGCGGGCTCGCTCTCAGGACCCAAGGCAGCGGCCTCCCGAAAGAGCTTACTCTGCCTTTCTTGCCACTCCGCTGGGCGCCGTAGCGATCCAAGACGACGACCGTCGAGATCGAAGAGCTCGACACCCGCCGCGCGATGCACACCAAGAGTTCCGCTAGGCGAGACCACCATCCCAAGAGCGGCCGTTCCTCGCACCCAAGACCGTTGATCGCCATCGGGCCCCAGAACGATGAACGAAGCGGCGTGCGCGGGAGTGCAGTCGGAGTCTAGGGACCAGCCGCCGACAATCACAGAGCCGTCGTCGGCAAGCACCATCCGACCTCGCCCGATCTTCACTGGACCCTCCGGCCCGTCCTCGAGACCAGGCCGGAGCGACCTTGGAAAGGACCGGCGCAGCTCCTCGTCGCCGGAGGGGCCGTAACGCACAAGGACGACCCGATCCGATCCGAACCAGACGACGGCCAAATCACCGCGCCGCCCCTTCGCCCACATCGGGGCCGCGTCCGAGCGAAACGGAGAAGAAAGACGGGATGTCCGACCCGAACCAGTCCATTCGACGTCGAGATGGGACCGACCGCCGTCGGTCAGCCACTCGACACGCAGATCGACCTCGCGCCACGGAGCCGGACCGGCCTCGGCGACCTCGAGGACGTCGCCACTTGCGGCCACGCGGATTGCCTTGCCGCAGCGCGCCTCCGGCGACTCATCGACGCAGGAGACAACGCCCCAGAGATAGCCTTCCGGAGTCACCGCCCTCGGCACGAAGTGACCGGCGGCGAGAGATGGATCGAAGACTGCCTCCGTGCCAAGCACTACTCCGGAGTCGTCGTAAAACACAATCGACGCTTTCGGCGTCTTGGCCTCCGGATCGAGCGGCCGAAGCGCGGGCGGCGGCGAGCCGTAGAAGGCCCACGATTCTCCAGTCCACACAATGCCAAAGCGCCCTGCATTCGACTTGAGACAGGCCGCTGCCGGAGAGACCTGCAGCAGCATGACTACGAATGCTGAGACCCCGCTGAGGACGACTGCGCGTCGCGCACGGGTCGCGAAGCGATCTGCAGTTGAACGAATCTCCATGGTGATGGTCCTAGACAAGCCAATTCAACCCTTCGGACGACTCAGGCCGTATCCAGTGTGCACTTCCCAGGTGCTCAGACCAGCGTGGGCGGCCGACAGTTCCTCGCTGCGTTCTTGCGCAGGCCCAACCGAACCCCGCGCCGAAGATGACGTAACTGGCTGGAATCTGTCAGCGTCGGAGAGGCGGTCTTGATCCGCAGCACGAGAAGAGAATGAGGGAGTAGCAAAGAATGATCGGACTGAGACTCGCGCTGGCCGTCGCCGTTCTCCTATGGAGCTCGGTCTCTCAGGGGGCTTCCGCGCCAAACGAGCAAGACGCGGTGGAGCTCGGGAAGCGATACCTCGAGGCCCTCTACGAAGCCGATCTCCACCGGCTCGCTGCGCTCACTACCGAGGATCTGCTCTTCGTCGATGACACGTCTGCGGCACTGCCCGGCGGACCCTGGCGCTTCGAGGGGCGCGAAGCGGTTTTCGACTTCTTCCGTGGCTCGGTCGAGTCCGTCGACAGCAGCGGCTTCGAAGTCGAGCACGCTTTCAGCGCAGGCAACCAGGTCGTCTTCGAACTGGTGTACTTGTCGCAAGGCGATGCGGCACCCTTCGGCTCGCCAGGAACCCGTATCGAACTACGTGTGCCGGCCGTCACAGTGCTCGAAGTGCGGGAAGGGGTCGTCGCCAAGCACCACGACCACATCGACTACGAGACGCTGATGGCGCAGGTCGATCGACAGGTGAGCGCCGCCCGCTCCGATTCGACCTCGCCTTCGGCCGCATCGGCGCAGACCGCAAGCACCTCTCCGACCAGGCCGCAGTTTCCACAGCCCAACGCTGTAGAGGTCGCTGCGCTGCGCAACGTCGCGGATCGCTATCTCGAGGCGGTCTGGTCGTTCGACTACGCAACGATGGCAAGCCTGCTCGCAGAAGACGTGCTCTACGAGGACTACACCGCCGAGTACTTCGACATCGAGCCGTATCGCTTCCAGGGGCGCGACGCCGTCCTCGACTTCTACCGCACGGCCAACGCAAGCTCCGGAACTCAGGAGGTCGTACCCGAGGTGCGGGAGTCGTTCGTCGCGGGGTCAAACGTCGTCGTTCTCGTCGACATCACGGCCACTGTCGACGGTAAAGACTGGGGAGTGCCTGGGAAGCGGCTCGTGGGCTCCGGCCTGACCGTCACCTGGCTGCGCATCCGCGAGGGACGGATCTCCCGGCACATCGACTTTGCCGACTTCGATTCGGCGATTCGGGGGTTCGAGCGAGCGTCGCGGGAGCCCTGACAGAGTCGAAGACGCCCTCGGCAGAGGGAGGCGGATCGCCTGCTCAGGGCCCCTCGTCTTTCGTAGCCTTCGACGGTGCAGCTGCCGAGCCCAGAGAAGGCCAACGCTCCCGAGCTTTCCCGAGGTAGTACATCGCCTCACCATCCTTTCTCGCAAGGAGAGCCTCGAGAAAGTCCGCGATCTCCGCCGGCGGCTCCTCGAAACACTGGCTCAATCCGGACAGGGCCACGAGTCGGCGCGAGAAGTGCCTCTCCTCGAGAAAGGCGCCCAGCACCACGCCCGGAGCGCGCTCCTCTTCGAGGGCGCAGAGGTCCTCAGCGAAGCGCAGCGCCAGGCTGGCAGGCAGCACGTCAGCGGCTGAGGGCCAAGTCTCGACGACCCAGCCTCTCACTCTCGAGAAAGCACTCGGCATGAACTCGAAGTAGCGAAACCAATCCGCCGGATCGCTCTCCTCCGTCACCCGCTTCGCCTCGGCGCGGAGGCGTGCCTCCTCCTCCTTCCACTGGGACGGCTGAGGGAGCTCTGCGATCAGCTCTCCGTCGAGGTTGAAGAGCTCCAGATCCTGGGTGAACGGACCGCGACGTACGGCGAGCCGACCCTCGGGCGACAGAGCCATCCCCTCCACCTGGGGTCCGTCGACGCGAGCGCGCAAACCTCCCTGGGCATCGAGCACGACGAACGAAGAGCGGTGGCGAGGAGAACAGTCCGGGTTGATGCCCCAGGCACCAATGACCAGGGAACCATCCGGGGCCACGATCATGCGGCCCTCGGCCAGGTCGAGAGTTGCTTCCGCTCCCTCTTCACGTCTGGAGTCGAACGAACGCGGATACTCGCGGCGCCAGACTTCGTCGCCCCGCGAGTCGAAAAGGACCACCGCGACCCGCGAGTCCGAGAACCACATTACCGCCAGCTCGCCGTCCCGTCCGGTGGACCAGCCCGGACCGTAGGGTGAGCGCTTCTCGGTGAAGGGCGAGGTGAGCACCACAGGCTCCTCCCGCCCCGGCCACTGGACGAGCAAGCGATACGGCCCGTCTTCGCCGTTCCTGCCACCTCCGCGCAGCTCCGTCGGGAGATCCTGCGAAAAGGGCCACGGCGTGCCCTCGGTCAACGTCTCGAGGACGTCACCTCGCGCGCTGACTCGGAGCGTTTCGCCGCAGAGTGGCTCCAGAGTGGCACCGCTCGAATCACATCGAACGCTGCCCCAGACCGATCCATCGGGGAGTATCTTGCGCGGAAAGAACCGTCCTTCGACAAGCTCAGGAGCGCTGTAGGGCTCGGCCAGCAACTGCTCGCCGCTGGTGCTGTAAATCACGACTGAGCCCGCAGACAGCCAGGGCGCCAGCGGCCTGCGAAGACCTGGCGGAGCGCTCCCGAAGTAGCCGAAGGACTCGCCGGTCCAGACCGGGCCCAAACCTCGAGGGTCCGCCTTGCTGCACGGCCAGACGTCCGTCGCCGTCGCGCCCGCCAGAAGAATTGCCGTCAAGAGCCAACGACGACGTCTCGGTCCTGTCATCCCCACCCTCCCTACGCCGCGTCTTGCACGCTCCCCGCCGCTTCCAGTGCTTCGATGACGACGCGCGCCAGCGTCTCCGTATGCTCACCGACCTTCGTCGTGTCCGAGTTGATCTGCAGAGCGACCGCAAAGCCGTGATCGACGACGTACATGACGCGCGAGTTGTAGCCGGGGAAGAAGCCCGAGTGTCCGTAGACCGGCCCTCGCGAGGTTCGAGCCACGAACTGCCCCAAGCCGTAGGCGACCTCTTCGCTCTCGGGAAAGACCGGAGTCACCAGCTCGTCGACGTAGTCGCCGGCGATCGCGTCGCCCTCGTAGAGCGCCTTGGCCCAACGCACGAGGGACTGCGGGTTGTTGTAGAACCCGCCTCCGGTCCACTCGGTGAGCGGATGAAGCCCAAGCCTGCCCTCGGCATCGATCATCTCGAACGGCGTACCGAAGAACTCGGCACCGGTGTGCGCGTAGCCCTGCGCGACGTTCGGTACGTCGCGACGATCGGCGGGCACGGTGTGATCGAGGCCCAGCGGATCGAGGAAGAGCCTTCGCACCTCGTCGTAGAACGTCGCGCCAGCAGCCTTCTCGATAACCAGCCCGAGCAGGATGAAGCCGGTGTCGGTGTAGTCGTACCCCGCGCCCGGCGCGAAGAGGGGCTCCTGATCGAGCACGAGCTCGACGAGTTCGAGCGGCTCGAAGTAGTCGTCCGGATCGGTGCGTTTCTTCGCTTCAGCGACGAAAGCCTCGGAGTCGAAGGCGTGGTCGATGAGGCCGCTCGTGTGTGTCGCCAAGTGACGAACCGTGATCTCCGGCCCGTTCGGCAGGCGGGCGAACCACTCTTCCTCGCCGAAGAAGTCGGCGATCCTGGCGTCGAGGTCGAGCCGGCCCTCGCGCGCCAGGGCCAGAGCCGTCGCACCGACGTAGGTCTTGCCGATGCTTCCCGACGGCATCAGCAGGTCGGGCGTCATTTCGAGTCCGCGCTCCTCGTCGTTCATGCCGACGGCGAAGGCACGGAGCGTTCCGTCGGGCAGAAGAAAGGCGGCGGTACCGCCAGGAAAGTTGTCTTCGCCCCCCGCCGCACTGGCCTGAGCTTCCTCCAGGGCGGCCTGAAACGAAGTCGCGAGGTCCTCGAGGGCTTCGGGGGAGAGCGACGAAGCGCCGGGCACTTCCGACGGTACCTGCTCGTCGTTCGTCGCACAGGCCGCGAGACACGCGGCCAAGGCGAGACTCAGAACCAGCGATCGACGGTTGAGGATGGGATGCAGCATCTCGGCCTCCTTCAAGGAGCTTCTCTCGGGGTCTCGCCGATCATTGTAGTCAGTGTGAAATCGACGGAGCCGCGAGCCGGTTCGTGCTCCTCGCGACGACGCGTTGGCTGCCCGCTGAACCGCAACGCTTCCCGTCGGCAAGCTCGTGGAGGCCTCGCATCGGTTGAAAGCGAAGGTGTGTGTCATCCTTCGACACGAACATCCAGGAGACAACATGACCCGCAAACTGTCGCGCTTTGCAACGCCGCTGTCCTTCGCGCTCGCTTCCGTCGCACTCGCCTTCTCCGGCGCCGCCTTCGCCGAAGAGATGCCGGTCGTCAGCCCCGAATCGCAGGGGTTCTCGAGCGAACGCCTCGGTCGCATCACCAACATGACCCAGGCCTACGTCGACGAAGGTCAGCTCGCCGGCGTCGTCACCATGGTCGCGCGACGCGGCGAAGTCGTGCACTTCGAAGCCGTCGGCCAGAAGGGCGCCAGCGACGAGCGTCCGCTCGAAAAGGACGATCTCTTTCGCATCTACTCGATGACCAAGCCGATCACCGCGGCAGCCATCATGCAGCTCTACGAGCAGGGCCGCTTCCATCTCAGCGATCCGGTCTCCAAGTTCGTGCCCGAATTCAAGGAGCTCGAAGTGCTGCAGGAGGACGGCACGCGCGTGCCGGTCGAGCGCGAGATGACGATGCAGCACCTGCTGACGCACACCGCCGGCTTCTCCTACGGCTTCGACCCCCAGAACGACCCGGTCGACGCGGAGTACGAGAAGGCCAAGCTGTGGGCCTCCGAAGACCTCGACGACTTCGCACGGAAGGTCGCCGAGCTGCCTCTCAAGTTCCAGCCGGGCGACCGTTGGCACTACTCGATCGCCGTCGACGTCACGGGCCTGGTGGTGCAGCGCATCAGCGGCAAGAGCTTCGACGAGTACCTGCAGGAGAACATCTTCGAGCCGCTCGGCATGGTCGACACGTTCTTCGCCGTACCGAAGGAGAAGCTGGGCCGCTTTCTCCCCAATCACTACATCAATCCGCAGACTCAGAAGCTGACGCAGATCCCGATGGGCGGCATGGAGGCGATGCAGAACTACGAGACGGTGACGCTCTTCAGCGGCGGCGGCGGACTCGTCGGCTCGACGCGCGACTACATGCGCTTCGCCGAGGCGATGCGCAATGGCGGAAGACTCGGCGATGCGCGCATTCTCGGGCCGAAGACGGTCGCCTACATGGCGTCGAACCACCTACCGGCCAGCATCACTTCGGGTGGCAACGGTGAGACGCCAACTCTCGGCCAGCCGCTGCGTGGCTTCGGCTTCGGGCTCGGCTTCGGCATCGTCACCGACCCGGCGGCGGGCGGCGTGATGGGGAGCGCCGGTGAATACAACTGGGGCGGCGCTGCCGGCACGGTCTTCTGGATCGATCCGGTCGAGGAAGTGGTCGTCGTCGGAATGATCCAGCTGATGGGTTCGCCCTATCCCTTCCGCTCGGACCTCAAGGTGGCGACCTACCAGGCGCTGACCGAGACCCTCGAGTAGCTCGGGACAAAGCCCTCGATCAGTGGGCGCGGCCTGTGGGGGCCTTCGGGTGGCTTGTAGCTCTCTTATAGACTTCATGCCATTACTGCATATTTGCGTCTTTGGCGCTCCACAGGAGGCCCCCATGATCCGAAGCCGTCTCTGGCTCTTCGCTCTCCTCACTCTCCCTTGTCTCGCACCGGCGGCGGCGCAGAACGCCCAAACGGACCTCGGCTTCGTCGCTTCGACAGAAGGCGGGGGTCTCGAACTGGCCCACGCCTGGAACCGCCGGCTGCGAGGACGTATCTCCGCGGCCGCCTTCTCGGCTTCGGAGTCTTTCTCCACCGACAACGTTCGCTACGAAGGTGACGCCGACCTGCGCTCGGCCGCTCTCGTCATCGACGTCTCTCCCTTCGGTGGCAGCTTCCACCTGAGCGCGGGCGTCGTCTTCCAAGACCACGACATTCGCGGCAGCGCCCCTCTGGAGGATCTCGCTCTGCGCGAGTTCGGACCGGGAGCGCTCGAGCAGATTCGTCAGATCCTCGGTCCGGTCGACTTCGGCACGCTCGAGGCCAGCGCAGACCTCGACTCCGTCGCGCCGTACGCCGGGCTCGGTTTTCGTTCGTCTCGGTCCGACCGCGGCATCGGCTTCGCCTTCGACCTCGGCGCCATCTTCTTCGGCGAGCCGGACGTCGACGTACGCGCACAGACCGGCCTACCTCTCGATCAGATTCCGGAGCTCGACTTTCTGGCGCAGTCCTTTCTCGAACAGGAGGAGCGCGAGCTTCAGGAGGAGGTCGACGACTACGAGATCTTCCCCGTCGTGCGCTTCAGTGTCTTCTACCGCTTCTGAGCTCGAGACGAGAAGACGGTAAGTCGGTGGCTCAGCAAGCCGCCGAGAGACTAAGCTGTGAAGTAAAGACACAGCGAGGTAACCATGAATCCAACGCTCTCGCCACGCTCCATCGCTGCCGCGCTCTCCGTGGCCGTCGCGTCCGGCGGCCTCCTCGCGGCTCAGCACGAAGAGCTCTTCGAGCGCTTCCGCAAGATGTCGGACCGCTTCGAGAAGCGCGTTGCCGAAACGCCGTACGTCGGCATTGCGACCTCGAACGGCATGGAGAGAGATCTCTTCCACCTCGGCTCCGACGGTGTGTCCACCGAGCCGGTACGAGAAGCCGCATTCGCCTTCCTCAGGGGACTTTCGGACGAGCAGCGTGCATCGACGCAGTTCGCCGTCGACGACGATGAGTGGCGTCGCTGGATGAATCAACACTTCTACGTGCGCCACGGAGTGAGCTTCGAAGAGATGGACGAAGCGCAGCGCGAGCTCGCTCTCAACCTGCTCCGCACGTCACTCTCCGCCAAGGGCCTCGAGCTGAGCCGAGACATCATGCGCCTCAACCACACGCTCGGCGAGCTCGACGGCGACAACTTCGTCGAGTTCGGAGAATGGCTCTACCACCTGACCCTCATGGGTGAACCGCACGCCACGAATCCTTGGGGCTGGCAGCTCGACGGTCATCACCTGATCGTCAACTTCTTCGTCGTCGGCGACCAGGTCGTGATGACGCCGACCTTTGTCGGCTCCGAACCGGTGACGGCCGAATCGGGCAAGTACGCGGGCACGACGATCCTGCAGGAGGAGCAGAGCCGGGGCTTGGAGCTCCTACGCTCGCTACCCGACAGCCTGCGCGAGCGCGCGGTGCTCAGCGCGAAGAAGAAGGGCAACAACAATCAGGGCGAAGCCGGTCAGGACAACTTCACCCTCGACTATGAGGGTGTAGCCGGCAACGAGCTGCCGCCGGAGAGCCGCACGGCGCTGCTGCGGCTCATCGAGCTCTACACCGACAACCTGCGCGACGAGCACGCGGACGTCTGGCTCGATGAGATCGAGGCCCATCTCGACCGCACCTACTTCGCCTGGATCGGCGGCCAGGAGGACGACGCTGTCTACTACTACCGGATCCACAGCCCGGTGATCCTCATCGAGTTCGACCACCAGCGTCCGGCGAACCTGCGGCACCTCATGCCGCCGGTCCCGAGTCGGCAGCACATCCACGTCGTCGTGCGCACGCCCAACGGCAACGACTACGGCAAGGACCTGCTGCGCCAGCACCTCGAAGCACATCCACACTGAGGTCGACGGCGCCGAGGATCAGGACCGGCTTGGCCTGCGGCGCAGCGAGCGGAAAAGCGCCAGGCTCGCCTGCGGCGGACTCCGGCTCAGCAAGGGGAACCGCGGCGAGCGCGCGAAGCTCGGCGGTCACGGCTGCGAGTAGCGAACCATCCTCGCTGGTACCTGGAGTCGCGTCGTCTCCCTCGCCCCGTTGCCCAGCGCCACGACGCCGAGGTCGCCGAGGGCCACCGAAGCCTCGACCCCTTCCGCTTCGGTCACCGCCCTCCAGGCCCGCCGCATGCCGTCGGACCAGTCGATGTCGTCGAAGACCACCAGAGCATCGGGCGCAAGGACGAAGCGCGCCTGCTCGAAGTACCTCACCGTCGCTTCTTCGTCGTGGTGGCCATCGACGAACAGCAGATCGATCGGAGGAGATCGCTCCAG
>JBCCLJ010000010.1:0-65900 GCA_039026915.1 Acidobacteriota bacterium | reverse complement strand
CGGTCGGCCTCGCTCCACCCCGCCGCGGTCGCGCGGGTCGGATGCATCTTCAGGAAGCGCCGGATGTACTCGTCTGCCAGCTCGCGGGCCTCGACGTCACTGCGGCTCGTGCCCTCGGAATCGGCTCCCGGCGCGCAGGCGAGAGCCGCGGCCAGTAGCAGGTAGAGAAGGAGAAATCCTCGAAGCTGCGATGCGGAAGCGGCACGGCGCTCCAGCGAGTCGGTTCTCAACATGGATACGGGTCCCTCTGGAGAAAGTCCGGAGCCGGGCCAGCCGGCGCCCGAGCAACTTACACCCATTTCGCCGCCGTCCGAATACGGGGGACGCCGCGCAAAGGCGTCCGGACCGACCCTCAGCTCGCCTGTTCCGAGCGACGGAGTCCACCGCGAACCAACTCGGCAGCCAGTACCGCGCCAAGGAGAGCGGACGCTACGACGTAGCGTAGTTCGAAACCCTCGGTCGCCAGATGCACGCCCCAGAGGACGAGGCTCAGAACGAGTCCGCCGACGGCGGCGACCGCTGAGCCGGTCAGTGGCAGGAGCGCCAGCATCTGCCAGTAGTAGCAGGTCGAGAGGAAGAGGACGAAGACCAGCGACTGGCTGAGAACGAGCGAGCCGGCGAGCGAGCGCCGACGAACAGCGAAGAAGAACAGCAGAAGAGCCAGGGTCTTGGCTCCGAGGCTCCACGGACCTCGCCCGGCACGATTCCGATCGAGGCGCTCCTGCCAGGCGGTCCAGGGCTCGTCCCGGCCGAAGTCGACCAGGGCGCGACCGAGCGTGTCGCGATCGTGCAAGAGAAGGTTGTCCAAGCCAACGTTGTTGGTGAGCCAGGTTCCTCGATGCAGTGTGATCACCTCGGCGTACTCCTGCCAGATCTCGGCATCCCCAGCGACGACCGCACCCAGGCCGAAGAGAATGCAGAGCATGGCGCCCAGGCCGAAGAGAAACCGCCCCGCCTCGGATCGCGCTTCGGCGTCACGCGATCGCGCAGCCCACACGAGGAGCGGGCCGACTCCCAGAAGCAGCGGAAAGAGACGCACTCCGGCGGCGTACCCGAGAGCGCAGCCCGCCGCCAGCGGCCAGCGTTTCTGGAGCAGACAAGCCGCGAGCACCACAGCCAGCCACCAGTCCTGGCGCAGCAGGCTGCCACCGATCCAGAAGAACCGTGCCAGGTAGGACGTGCCGAAGAGCGCCGCCGACCAGCAACCGATCCGCGTACCGAACGCCCAGCCGACCGCGGCCCAGCCGAGGAGCAGAAGCAGCAGGTCGACGGAGCCCAGTCGATCGAGACGGTCGGTGCTGAGGGGTTTGTCGCCGACGACGGCGCGCGCGGGGAAGAGCCAGCTCGGCGGCGCGTTGAAGCCGTGGTCGAGACGCATGCTTGCCATGCGGTCCGTCGTCACGTCTCGCAGGAAGACCTCATGGTCGCTCAGGAACTCCTGCCAGCGCTGCTCCGAGAACCGGCCCCTGACCTTCTCCTGGAACTTCAGGCCGGACTGCGAAAGAGACTCGACCACTTCGTTGGTGCGCAGGTCCCGCGACGTGCGGTGAACGGCGCGACCGACGACCGGACGCTCGAGCTGCGCTCGTACCGAGGCCGCATAGAGGCCGTCGTACCCGAGCTCTTCGAAGTACTTCGCGCTCAGCGTGTAGTGAAACTGCTCCCAATCGTGGCGCAGGCGGTCGCCGTGAAAGACGCCGAAGTTCACGTACGCGGCCAGCGCCAGAAGCGCCGCCACGAACGCGGGCCACGATGCCGCGCCCGAGAGCTCACCGCCGCTTCTGCGCAGATCCCCGAGCAGCAGGGCCATCACGAGGATCGCGACCAGCCCCTTGACTCGCGCCTCCTCACTCTCGTCCCAGGGAAAGCCCGGCCATCCCCCGAAGACGAGTGCCGCCGTTGCGCCCGCGATCAGCAGCCAGAGAAGGAGCCCGGGCACCGTCGTAGCGGGACGAGAGGGTGCCCTCTTCTTCCGAGCTCTGAGAGCGCGAGGCGTTTTCCTGAGTTTCGACACGATCGCAGTCTACGGTCGCGACGAAGACCTCGAAGGACCCGCAGCCGGGCTCAGGCCGTCGCCGACGCCCGAAGGCGATTCACATCGCCGCCGCCGGCGTCCCAACCGTCTCGGAAGCTCTGCCGCGCGCGAAGCAGTCGCATCTTCACCGCCGAAGTGCCGATCTCGAGACGCTCGGAGATCTCGACGATCGAGAGCCCCTCGAGTTCCTTGAGCAGCAGGGGCTCGCGCAGCGTGTCGCTCATGCCGACGAAGACCCTCTGCATCTGCCGACGCTGATCCCAGGCTGCCAGCTCCGGCAGGGCGCGCTCGGACGGCAGAGGGACGCCGTCCTCGGCGAGCTGCTCGATCGACAGGTGCCTCGAACGACGCTGCTTCTGGAGGAGATTCAAGCAGTGGTTCACCGCAATCCGGCGCAGCCAGGTCTTGAAGCTGGACCGAGCCTGAAAGCGAGGAAGCGCCTGATACACCTTGAGAAAGATCTCCTGCACGCAGTCTTCGTCCTGGGGCGCCTTGACGTAGCGACGGCAGACCGCTCGCACGAAGATTCGGTGCCTCGCCATCAACTCTGCGAAGGACTCTTCGGACCTCCGGGACGCTTGGAAATTCGCCACGAGCTCAGAGTCGTCCATCCGTTTGACAGGCCGCAGCTCGTCGCTGCAATCTGGCAGACTCACCTCTCACCTCCTCGCCGCAAGACGGCACCTGGACTGTGCGCTGCGGAGGACGTTACACCCTCGCAACGATGGTTCGAGGGGAAGCCGCAACATCCCCCCATCTCGGGAGCAAGATCAGACCGATGACAGCAGCGACGCCGCCTCCGGAGCCCCTCACCCCGTCCGTACTGTTCGTCTGCCTCGGCAACATCTGTCGCTCGCCGACGGGCGAAGCTGTCTTTCGCGCCTACGCTGAGGCCGAGGGCCCAACCCCCGTGCGCGTCGACTCGGCAGGGACCAGCGGTTACCACGCCGGAGAACCAGCCGACGCGCGCATGCGGCAGGCAGGCGCACGTCGTGGTTACTCGCTGGAGAGCCGCTCGCGCCAGACCGTCGCCGACGACTTTCGCTCGTTCGACCTCATCGTGGCGATGGACCGCAACAACCTTCGCGACCTGCGTTCGCAGGCTCCGTCCGACGCGACCGCCGAAGTCCGTCTGCTCAGCGACTTTCTCGAACCCGGAGCGCCGGTCGACGTGCCGGACCCTTACTACGGTGGAGAGCGTGGCTTCGAGGAGGTTCTCGACCTCATCGAGTCTGCCTGTCCCGGTCTGCTGAGCCACCTTCGTGGCGAGGCGGGCTGAGCCATCGACCTTCGGCCCACGCTGCCCTCGGACGTGCAGCGACACGTCGACGCCTGGCTCCGCAGCGCGGAGCCCGCACGAAGCGCGCTTCGGGCCGAGCGTGCGGGCGGCTCCGGCTTCGCTCAGACGGCACTCGTCTTCGACGAGCAAGGCGTCGCTGCCTTCGTCAAATGGGGCGCCGAGAGAGAAGTCTTCGAGGCCGAAGCGCTCGCCCTGGTACGACTTGCCGGAAGCGGTACGCTGCGCGTCCCCGGCCGGCCGGCCGTCCTGGAAGGGCCGAACGGCCTGATCATGGAAGGGATCCCCCGCGGCGAGAAAGATCTCCGCTTCGATCGGCGACTCGGCCGCGGGCTGGCACGGCTGCACCGCGCCTGCGAAAGCGAGCGCTTCGGCTTCGAGGTTCCGACCTTTCTCGGCGCCACACGGCAAGCCAACGACTGGCTCGCCGACTGGTCCGAGTTCTTTCTCAGCCGCCGCCTGGAACCGCTTCTGCGCGCCGTTCGCGGCCGCAGCGATCGTCTCGACGGACTTGCGGAGAGTCTGCTGCGGCGGGCGCGCGACCTCCTGGAACCGCTCGCCCCCACTCCACGCCTCGTGCACGGAGATCTCTGGAGCGGCAACGTACTCTGCGACGAGCGGGGAGAGCCGGTCTTGATCGACCCGGCGGCCTGCTACGCCCACCACGAGCTCGAGCTGGGCATGACGTCGCTGTTCGGAGGATTCGGCCGCGACTTCTACGACTCGTACCACGAGGTTCTCCCGAGAGACCCCGGGACGAGCGATCGTGTCGCCCTCTATCGCCTTCTCCACCTGCTGAACCACGTCAGCCTGTTTGGGGGAAGCTATCTGCCGCAGTGCCTCGACCTCGCCCGACGACTCTGCTGACCCTCGGCAAGCCACGTTCCCTCCCATCAGATCCAGCCTCGCCGGGCGAAGCCACTCGCGAAGGGTGCGAGGCAGGCCGAGCCGATCACCAGCCGAAGCAGTCGCGAGGGGTTCGACAGTCCGAAAGCCAGCTCGAGACCGAGATGGCCCAGCAGCCGCAGACACGACGGCATGACGAGCGCTGCCGCAAAGGCGGAGAGCCCCCAGACCGGGTGCACCTCACCCAGAAAGAGCAGCACAATCGCGACGCCGAGCAACAGAGAACGAACGGCGACGAGCACCGAGAGCAGCCTCCACGTCGCCCGGCCCATGCCCATCCCGCTACTTGAAACCCAGAAGGGCGCGAGGGCCGCGCGCTCGGTAGACGGAACCGTCGTCACCGCGACGGCAACGTCGCGAGCACCCAACCGCTCCAGCCAGTCGGACCGATCGAAGGTCGGTTGCCGTGTCGTCTCGAGAAGGCGCTCTCTCGAAAGGAGAAGCGGCGCGGCCCAGAAGGCCGACATGCCCCGAGTGCCCGGGCCACCCCAGGCAAGCAGCGCCGATCGGTAGGACGTGCTCCTGCGCAGCTCCTTCCAGGACGCGCCGGCAGTCTCGCCTCGGAACGCCAGGGCCGCCGGGCTGCCGAGCACGACGGGATCGTCGGACCGCTCCGCCAGAATGCGCATCATCGCTTCCAACTCGCGTCGCCGAGGCAGCGCGTCGACCGGCAGCACGGCGAAGTAGGGCGATCTTGCGCTCTGCGCGACGGACCGGAGGAGCTCCCCGAAACCCGCCTGCCGCTGAAAGAGGACCTGGCCACCCCGGCCAGAACTCAGCGCGAAGGCCTCGCCGACCTCTGAAAGCCCAAATGGACCCCTCGGCAGACGGACGGCACCCAGCTCCTCGACAAGGTCCAACGAGTGCCCGGACTCGCCCGGCAAGAGCACGCGAAGCTCGTAGGGGCGCGCCCCATGGCCGAACTCCGCAGTGAGCCGATCAGCGACCTCGAGGACACCCACAGAGGTTGGCTCGACGCCGACGAAGACGAAGCAAACCGGCACACTCTCGCCGCCCGCGAACACCGCCGATCGTCGCGGAACTCTCAGGACCCGCAACCATCGGCGAAGGCCGAACAGCAGAATCGTCACCTCTACCACCAGACCCGCCAGAGAGAGAACCAAGAGGAGGGCGAAGGCCGCAGAGAGCAGTCCGGTCACGAAGCTTCCTTCGCGTGAGAGCCCTCGGGACCGAGACCAACCTCGAAGAGAGCTCGACGTGCTGCCTCCGCAGCCGAGCCCGGCTGGCCGAGGGCCCGCACGAGCGCGCCGATGCCGGCCTCGCCGTGGCGCACCAGTCCCGTTGCCGCGCTCCTCCTCACCCAGGACCGCCGATCGGAGAGCATCGAAGACAGGGGGGCGACCGCGTCCTGCGACGGCAGTCGACCGAGAGCGCTCGCTGCCGCGGCCCGCACGTACCAGGTGTCGTCGCGCAGCAGTTCGATGAGTCGCCGCCGCTGCCGCCAGTCGCGAAGCCGGGACGTCAACCGTGCAGCGGCGGCGCGCACCTCAGGATCCGACGATTGCAGCTGGTCGTCGAGAACGTCAGCGCCCCCGCGCCAGCCGATCTCAGCCAGAGCGTCGAGAATCAGCCGGCGATGCGGCGCGGGGAGCGCGCACCCTTTCAGCTCGTCGACGACAAGGGCCGGCGCCTTGCGGACCAGCTCCCGAATGAAGACGCTCTCGATGCGCCGCGGCGACGGTTCGTCGGCGACGTAGGAGCCGAGCGCGCGACGCAAGGAGGTCTCGCCTCCACACTGCAGTAACGCGAGTCGTGCGGCGCGGCGTGTTTCACGACACCGGTGAGCCAGCAGGGTGAGAAGGCCCTCGATCGCGCGAGGGCCGCCGCAGTCGCCGAGGCAGTGTGCCGCGGCGAGCCGACGGCGGCGTACCCGTGATTCGATGCCGCGACGCAGGCGCGATGTCTCCCCGATCATCGCGAGAGCGACCGCCGCTCCATCGAGCGCCTCACCACCAAACTCACGACGGCAGCGGCGCAAAGCGCGCGCCACGGCGCGCTCTGGGAACTCGTCGAGGAGCTCGACGGAAGCCATGACGAGGCCTTCCCTGCCGCTCAGGTACGGGGCCAGGCGGCGCCAGATCGTCTCTTCAGCCTGTTCGAGACGACGGGCTCGAAGATCCCGCCAAAGAACGACGAGACAGCCCGCCACCGAAGCCGCCAACAGAAAGATCGTCGACAGGCCGACGGCAGACGAAGCGAAGCCCGGCGGTGGCGCCGACAGATCGGGCGCCCAGGAGAGGAGAGTGTCCGTACTCATGATGTGTAACGAACGCGACTGCAAAGGCCTTACCAGGCGAGAAAGCCATGCAATCTGAGGTTTCTGCAGCGAAATCACAGCGCTCGGCGAGCCAGCGTGCGGAAAGGAGACAGCTCCTCGGCCGCTCTGTACCAAGGCCGAACAGGGCCTCTCCACTGAAACAACCGACGGTAAGCGACGTATTTGAGTCTTTCAGACTCAATCAGGGAATACACTGGGCTTGGTGTTCGTTATTCTCTGCGTAACACGCTCAGCTTTCGATCCCGCGGAAGCTGAGGTCTCCTTGCATACGAGGTTCTCAAGATGACATCCGAGACGTCGACCGACGCAAACGATACCCATGCAACCGACCGGGCGCCCAGCGCGGCACCCCGCTCCCGAAAGACCCGAATCCCCGTCATCGCCCTGCGCGAGCTGGTCCTCTTTCCCGGCGTGACCCTGCCGATCGCCGCGGGGCGCCCACCGACGCTTCGAGCGATCGAAGCGGCGCTGAAGACCGAGGACCAACTCGTCTTCACGGTGCTACAGCGCGACGACGCCGACCTGCCGAGCCCCGGCAACCTGCACACGATCGGCACGATCGCTCGGATCGAGCAGGTCCAACGCGGCATCGGCGGCACGCAGCTGCTGGTCTCGGGCCAGGACCGCGGCATCGCTTTCCGCATCGAGGAGCAGGACGGCTACATGACCGCCACCGTCGGATCAGCGGAAGAGCTCCAGCCCCTCAACGCCAAGGACCTCGCCTTCGAAGCGATGCACAAGGAGCTGCGCGACCGCGCAGGCACCCTGGGTGAGCAGATCGGCCTGCCGACCGAGGTCGTTCAGAAGATGATCTCCTCGATCGAGGAACCGGGGCGCTTCGCCGACACCGTCGCTGGCTACCTCGACCTGTCGTCCCAGGAGCGTCAGACGCTGCTCGAGACCCTCTCGATCGAGGAACGACTGCGGCGAGTACTGACGCTGACCCAGCGGCAGATCGACCTGCTGGAGGCTCAGCAGGACATCAAGAGCCAGGTCGAGGAAGAGCTTGGCGATCGACAGCGCGAGATGTACCTGCGCGAGCAGATGAAGGCGATTCAGAAAGAGCTCGGTGACGACGCGGCCGACGAGACCGCCGAGCTGCGCACGAAGGTCGAGAAGGCTCGCCTGCCCGACGAGGTTTACCGCGAAGTCGATCGCGAGCTGGCGCGGCTCGAGCGCATGGGGCGCGAGGCGATGGAGTCGCAGGTGATTCGCAGCTTCGTCGAGACGGTGCTGGAGCTCCCCTGGCACGAGCGCAGCAAGGACCAGCTGGAGCTGCACGCCGCGGCCGAGACCCTCGAGGCCGACCACTACGGCCTCAGCGACGTCAAGGACCGCATCCTCGAATTCCTCGCGGTGCGCCAGCTGCACGAGCGGCAAGCGAGCGACGAGCCGGAGGTCAGATCGAAGGAGACCGCGTCGACGGAAACGGGCGATGGCGATTTGCGCAAGAGCCCGATTCTGCTGTTCACCGGCCCTCCGGGCGTCGGCAAGACCTCCATCGCCAAGTCGATTGCCAAGGCGATGGGCCGTGAATACGTGCGCATCGCTCTCGGTGGCGTTCGCGACGAGGCCGACATCCGTGGGCACCGCCGCACCTACGTTGCCGCGATGCCAGGTCGCATCATCCAGGGCATGCGCCAGGCAGGCACCAGGAACCCGGTCTTCCTGCTCGACGAGGTCGACAAGGTCGGCGTCTCCGTGCAGGGCGATCCGGCGTCGGCGCTGCTCGAGGTCCTCGACCCGGCGCAGAACCACGCCTTTACGGATCACTACATGGGCGTACCTTTCGACCTCAGCGACGTCTTCTTCATCGCCACGGCGAACTTCGTCCAGAACATCCCGCAGCCCCTTCTCGACCGCATGGAAATCGTCGAGTTCTCTGGTTACACCGAACGCGAAAAGCTCGAGATCGCCGAGCGTTACCTCGCCCCGCGGCAGATTGCCGAAGGCGGAATGTCGCCGGAGGACCTGACGATCGAGAGCGAAGCCATCCGCAGCGTCGTTTCGGGCTATACGCGCGAAGCCGGCGTCCGGCAGCTCGAGCGAGAGCTCGGCCGACTCGTCCGCAAGGTGGCCCGCCGCCGAGCCGAGGGCGACGAGGCGCTCACGTCGCTCGACGAGGGCGACGTCCAGGAGCTGCTCGGACGGCCCAGAGTGCACCCGGAGCGGGCGCTGCGGCGAAGCCAGGTCGGACTGGCAACCGGCATGTACTACACGCCGGTCGGCGGCGACATCATGTTCGTCGAAGCATCCTCGATGCCGGGAAAGGGAGCTTTGCAGCTCACCGGCCAGCTCGGTGACGTAATGCAGGAGTCGGCGCGCGCTGCACTCACCTACGCCCGTTCGCACGCCGAGGCCCTGCGCATCGACGAGACGCGCCTGGCCGAAAGCGACGTCCACATCCACGTCCCCGCAGGCGCCATCCCGAAGGACGGCCCCAGCGCCGGCATCACCATGGCAACGGCGCTGGTCTCGGCGCTCTCTGGGCGAGCGGTGAGCCACGAGCTCGCCATGACCGGCGAGCTGACCCTCAGCGGTCGGGTGCTGCCGATTGGCGGCGTCAAGGAGAAGGTGCTCGGCGCCGTCCGCGCCGGCATCACCAAGATCGTGCTGCCGAAGGCCAACGAAGCCGACCTCCAGGACCTTCCGGAGGATGTACGCAAGCAAATCGACGTCTACCCCGTCGAGGAACTCGGCGAGGTCCTGGCGATCGCTCTCCCGGACGCTTCGTTCGAGCACGGCAAGCTGCTCTTCGACGGCGATGACCCGGCGACGATCCAGCCGCTTTCAGTCGATTCGCTGAGCGCTCACTGAGACGAGCGGGAGCGCACGCAAAGAGGGCCAGCTGCTCGAGCAGCTGGCCCTCGTCGTGCCGACGGGCGGCTCGCTGACAGCCCTAGCCGAGCGCCTCGGCGTAGGCGTCTTCGTTGAAGCCGACGAGTACGGTCTTCCCCGAGACGAGGGTCGGAGCCCTCAGGTTTCCCGTCGGCCCGAGGAGCGCGGAGACAACGTCCTTGGTGGCGCGACCACCATCGAACTCGTTCACCTTCTTGCCCTTGGCGACGATCACTTTGCTGGCGGCACGAACCAGCTTCTTGGCGTCAGTCTCGCCAAGCTTCTTCGAGGCCGACACGACTTCGGTCGGCTCGATGCCCTGTGCGTCCATGAACTTGGACGCTTTGGTGCAAGTTGTTCAGCCCTTGCGCTGGTAGTACCACGAGACCTTCTTGGCCATGGTCTTCTCCTTGTCGTTGTTGGAGTGCCGGTTGCCCGGCGGGGTCACGATACCCGAGCTTTCGGCGTCGGCTGGCCTTTGGACGCACGACTGAACTCTGGCGGCAGGCCGCAATGCACCGTGCCATCCATCAGCACCCCGTCTTCGACGTGCCGGTGCTCCATAGGGTGTGCCGATCCTCCACCCAGTGCCGCGTCCTCGCCCCAAGGCGGATCGGGGGCGGGTTCAGCAGGAGACGCACGAGCCGAAAGGCGACGTCGACCGCGAGAACGATCCAGGCGAAGGTCGACGAGCTTCTGAATCGACGCGTCCTTCCGGAGAGCGCGACGGCCGACACCCTCGCGCGCTGCTCAAGGTATCGTCCTCTTACGCACTATCTTCCCTGAGGGTCCGATTCATGTCCGAAGCTCCGTCCAGCCCCTACCTCATCGCTCCCGAAGAGCCTCTCGACCTGAGCCAGCTGCCGACTTCCCCGCCGGACGGCGCGCTGACCGGCAAGGCGGCCAAGGAGGAGTTGAAGAGCGTCGTCAAGGAGATCGACGAGCTTCAGCGGATCCTCTACGCTCACGACCATCACTCCGTCCTGCTCGTCTTCCAGGCGATGGACGCAGCGGGCAAGGACGGCACGATCCGCGCCGTGATGAGCGGCATCAACCCCGCGGGATGCCAGGTCCACTCCTTCAAGCAGCCCTCGAAGGAAGAGCTCGAGCACGACTTCCTCTGGCGAACGACGAAGCGGCTGCCGGAGCGCGGCCGCATCGGCATTTTCAACCGCAGCTACTACGAGGAGGTTCTCGTCGTCCGAGTGCATCCGGAGTACCTCGAGGGGCAGAACCTGCCCCACGTCGATGGGAACACGATCTGGGACGAGCGCTTCGAGTCGATCCGCGACCTGGAGCGTCATCTGTCGCGCAACGGCACCAAGATCCTCAAGTTCTGGCTCAACGTGTCGCTCGAGGAGCAGCGCCAGCGCTTCCTCGCCCGCCTGAACGAGCCGGAGAAAAACTGGAAGTTCTCGCGTGGCGACCTCGCGGAGAGAGCCCTCTGGCCCCACTACATGGACGCCTACGCGTCGATGCTGTCGGAAACCTCGAGGCCTTGGGCTCCCTGGTATGCCGTACCGGCGGACGACAAGCCCTTCATGCGACTGCAGGTGGCGACGATCGTCCGCGACGCGCTGCGAGGCCTGGACCTTCAATACCCGAAGGCGGATCCGGAAGACCTGGAGCACTTCGGTCGCATTCGCCGGCAGCTCGAAGGCGAGGCTGACTGAGAAGCCGCCCGTAGCCGGGCTGGCGTGGTGAAGCTCGCGTAGGGCAGAGCGCGGGGATCTGAGCGTTCCTCTCCTGCGTCGTTGAGAGGGTCGACGCGGTGCCATCGTCGACAAAGCCAGTTGCGGGAGGAGCGCTCCAACCCGCGGGACCAAAGCGTGTACCCGGCATGGCAAAACTCAGCCGTACGGGAGTTCCACTGCGGCTGCTAGGTCCCCACCAGATCGCGGGCTCGCTCGTAGACCTCTTTGCCCATGCCGATCGGTTGAACGTAGCCCGCCGTCAGGGAGTAGACCTGATCGGCGGCGCGGATCGCCGTCAGGCGGTGGCTGACGAGAACGATCGTCGTCGAGCCCTTCATGGCCTCGAGCGATCTCGTGATCTGCTCTTCACTCGCGATGTCGAGGGCGCTCGTCGGCTCGTCCAGAATCAGCAACCGCGGCTTGCGCAGCAGCGCTCGCGCGATGGCCAGACGCTGGCGCTGGCCGGCGGAGAGACGCACGCCGCGGTCGCCGACGATCGTCTCGATCCCCTCGGCCAGCTCGGCGACGAAGTCAGCCGCGTGAGCCTGATCCAAGGCAGCTTCGATCTCTTCGGCCGACGCCGACTCAGCGCCCCAGAGGAGATTCTCGCGCACGCTACCGTGGAAGAGAAACATCTCCTGACCGACGTAGGCCGTCGCGGCTCGCAGGGCCACGAGGTCGTTCGAAGTGGCGCGTTCGCCGTCGATCCAGATCGTCCCCTCCTGGGTCTCCAGCAAGCCCGCCAGGACGTCGAGAATGGTCGACTTCCCCGTCCCTGAGGGACCCATGATGCCGGTGGTCTGGCGAGCCGGAAGGTGGAGATCGAGTCCGTCCAGTACCCGTGTGCCCTCAACGTAGCTGTAGCCGACGCCGTCGAAGCGCACGTCGATCGGCCCGCCCTTGGCGACCGATCCGACGGAAGCCAGGCTCTCGCGCTCCGCGTCACACTCCTCGATCAGCGAGAAGACCTGCTTGAGCGAAGGCGTGTTCAGCGCGATGGCCAGCGCGTCCGAGACGAAGGCGGGAATGCGCAGGGCGACGCGCGACAGCACGACCGTCAGGAAAAAGAACGAGGAGGCGGGGATCTTCAGGATGACGAGCGCCACGTAGATGAAACCGCACAGGCCGACGGCGCCAGCGACCTTGTAAACGGCGTCCAGCTTGACGCGAATGTCGATCTCGCGGACGTGAATCTCCGCGATCTCACGGCTCGAGGACTCGAACCGGGCGATGGCGTCGTCCACCTTGCCGTAGGTCTTGAAGGTGCGAATGAAGGTCAGGTATTCGGCGATCGTCTCGTAGAGCTCGCCGTAGGTTCCGGCGACACGCCGTCCCAGCTCGTCCATCGCACCCACGGGACGGCGCACCATCGCCAGGTAGGCGAGCGAACCGACGGCGAGCGTGCAGGTGAGAAGCGGAGAGACGAAGAGCGCCATCGCGAGATAGGCGGTCGAGACGAGTCCGGAGAGCGTCAGCGCCTCGATCGCCGTCAACGTCTGAAAGGCACGATCGACATCCTCCGTGATCGTCTTGTGCAGCGTCGCGCTCCGCAGTCGACCCAGCGTCTCCCAGCGAGCACGCGCCATCGCCCGGAAGAGCTCTTCTCTCAGTCCGGCGATGAAGCGCCAGTGAAGTCGCGAATGCGCACGTACCTGCATCCACTTGACGCACTCGTGTACGACGATCGAGACCAGAAGGATGATGAGGATGGTGCCGAGATCGTTCTCGATGCCCAACCACTCGGTCAGCGCAGGGCGCGGCGGCTCCTCGGTTTCGGCGCGCAGCCCGATCGCCTGGAAGAGCGGCAAGATCAGCAGGACCGTCATCCCCTCGGTGAGGGGGTTGAGCAGCAAGAGAAGGCCCCAGAGCCAACGCTCGCCGCCGAAGCGTTGGCGCAGGTAGGCCCACAGGATGCCGAAGGCTTCCCTGAGACTTCGCATCGAGCCGCTAGCCGCCTTCCAGCCCAACGAGCGCGTCGGGAGAAGCCGGGTAGCTGAGATCGATCACCGGCAGCTGCGGGGAGAAGAAGCTCGCCACCTCGCCCAGCGCGCGACCGCCATGGAGCAGGGCACTGCAGCGCGCCAGCAACAAGGCGTCGACGACGGCGTCCTCACCCCCGGCTCGGCCGCGGGCGGGTCCGCTGCGCTGGCGGTAAACCACGCGATCGCCGAGTCGAGTCTTGACGGCATCGGCGAGCGTTGGATCTGAGGCTGCAATCAGAATCCGGCCCTCCGGTCGGCGCTCGAGGTAGGCCTCGAAGTGAGGCATGAAGGCGCCGGGCAGCACGTCGATGTTGCGACCCGGCGGAGGGACCGGATGATCATGGCCAGAAGCAAGGTGCGCTCCGAGGACGTGCTCGACCTCGGCAAACTCGGCCTTCCAGAAGCGATCGGCGGCCTCGCGAAGCTCCGAAGCCGGCTTCACCAGACGGCGCACCAGGTCGGCTCCCATAGCGCGCCGACGATCGAACCAGAGCCGGCCCTCCGCGTCGAGTCGTTCGGGCGGATCGGCCTCGTGGTTCCCTGCGCCGAGCGCGACGCAGCGCTGTTCGATCGGGCCGAGGGAAGTCAGCTCCCTGGCCGGCATCGCCTCGAGCTCCTCCGCCGTCCGCTGCGAAACGGGCTCGAAAAAGTACTCCCAGACGTTCGCTCCGGCTCCGGGCTCTCGGTAGCGATGGTTCGGCTGATCGAGTCGCACGACCGGCTCCAGACGGTGTGCTTCGGCGAAGTGCAGCTGCTCCAGCACGGCGAGCACCTGATCGAAGAGCTCTCGGTCACCCGGCTCGTCGATGCGAATCTCGAGCACCTTGTGAAAGCTCGCATTGCCCGGGTCGAACGGCGGAGATCCCTTACGACGCTTGGCCACCGAGGCGCGATAACGGACGACGTCCATGGGCAGCCCGCCGCGCGTCGCCAGAGAACCGGCGGCGTCCTTGGCGATGACGAGTCCGCGCCAAAGCGAGTTGGTGGAGTGTCGACGCTGCTCGATCGCCTCGGTTGCGAAGAAGCGAATCGGGCCGCTCGTCAGCTGTCGAACGCGGTCCCTCAGCCCTTGAGGCTCGCCCCGCCAACTGAGGCTCTTCGCCCGGTTCCAGGAGACCGCGAGCGAGTCCTCGAAGGTCGGCGCCTGCTTCAGATGATTGACGTCGATGCACTCGAGCTCCGGATTGAAGTACATCGCGTACTCACCCACCGCCGAGGTGCACTTCAAGAGAAAGTCGCAGCGCGAGAGGATCAGGCAGTCGAGCAGGACCTCGCGACCCTTGATGTAGTTCTTCGAATCGGACACCTGAAAAGGATTGATCGAGGAATCCGATCGAATGGCCTCGAGGGCCAGGACGCGATCACCGTAGCGCTGGCGAAGCAGCTCGACGAATTGGCGCTGATCGGTAGCGAGAAAGATCCTGCCTTCTCCGTGCTCTTGCGTGTCGCGCTCGATCAGCGGGTAGTACTTGTCGGGCGTCATCACCCGCGAGAGGTGCGGCTGCACGGGACCGGCACCGCCCTTGTCGGTGCCGCGCATGTGCAGGCCCAGCACACGTTCGCCAGTGAAGTTGTCGGACGTCCAAGTGTCCAGGAGGCCGAGGATCTCCGGCTTGATGCGGATGTACTTGTCGATCACCTGGCTCGCCTTGAGACGCTGCTCGCGGTACCAGTCCCGGCTCTCGCCTTCGAGGTGCTGGTAATAGCCGTAGGGATAGTTGTAGACGCTGTCCGGATCTTCGCGATGCAGGTACCAGAGCTCTTCGCGCGAGAGCCGGATCAGATCGCTCTCCGAAAGCGGACTCTCGCTGGAATCGACGAGCGCCCGAATCTCGTCGTAGCGCCAGCCCGCAACGGGCTCGAAGTAGTAGTCCCAGGTGTTCTCGCCGACCGCAGGATCGTAGAAAGCGTTGGGTCCGTCAGCCGATCGCGCGCCGAAGTGCACCACGGGGAGCAAGCCGTGCTTCTCAGCGTAGATCAGCTGATTGATCACGAAGGTGACGTAGGCGAAGAACCCTGCGTACGAGTGGTTGATCGTGATGACGAGAACCTTCTCGTAGCCCGGGTCACCCCCGAGCGGAGACCCGCGCTCGAGCAGCTCGGACAGGACGGGCTCGGTCGGCATCGTCGCCGCCTTCCCGGCCGCCATCAGTGCCCGCCGTCCGCCGCCAGCAGCGGCGCGAGTTGCTCGATACAGCGGTCGACCTGATCGTAGGCCCGATCGAAACGGGCCAGCGTCTCCTCATTGACGCGCCACCACTGGGCTCCCGTGTTCGGACAGAAAAGAGAGCGCTCGGCCGTCTGCGAGTCGAAGTGCGACAAGACTTCGATGCCCGTCCTCACGTCGGGAAAGAGCTTGCGCAGCTCGCTGGCCTCCTGGTGCGTCGTCGTGATCACCAAATCGGCATCGCTGAGCGCCTCTGCACCCAGGCCTCCGACGTGGAGGTTGCCGATGTCGATTCCCCGCGGCGCCGCAGCCTCGACCGCTACTTGCGGCGTTGGCCGCTCCTCGTCGATCAGCCCGGCGAAATCGGTTTCGACCGCGATGCTGTTGTCCGCCAGGGCCGACTTGAGGCGCGCCGCAGCGTACGGCGGTACGCAGGTCGCGTCGTGCGCGACGAAGAGGATCTTGCGCTGGGGAGCCTCTGCAGAGACCCGCGCGCGAGCGGCGCGGCGCCGAGAGCCGTGGGCCACGCGCAGCACCGCATCGGTTCCCTTCTCGGCGAAGGTCAGCGAGTGGCTCCATATGCCTCGTGCGCCGAGCAGAGCCCAGGCCGTGGGTCGGAACTTCCAGAACGGCCCTCGACGCATCTGCGGCTTGCGCTGCGCCACTTCCGCCAGCGCCGCCTCATCGGGCTGCAGAAGGTACATCCAGAAGTACTCGAAGTGATGTCCCTGGTATGGGTTCGCTGCGTAGCTCAGCTCCTCGAGCAGCCCTTCGTAGTAGCTGCGAGGCTTGCTGTGCAGCAGCTCGCGTGACGCCGAGAACTGTGCACCCTGCGCGCAGAAGATGTACTCCGGAAAGGGGACCTTCTGGCTGATTCGCTTCTTCCAGAAGGCCTCTTGAGAGAGAACGTCCTGAGCGTCGCAGTCGCGCTCGAAGTCACGGCGCAGCAGCAGGGTCGTCGGCGGCACGAAGAAGGGCCTCATCCAGTAGTCGAACGGGCTGTCGTCAGGCCACATTCCTGGCGTCTTCGGAAGGTGAGGCGCGACGTCGTGGGCATTCCACTGCGCGTAGCCGTTGCGAAAGGTCAGCCACGAGAGCCGCGGTGCCTGGCAGTACGTGATGTACAGATGCGGGTCGCGCTCGGTGAAGATGTAGTCGCCGACGGAGACGTTGGGCATCAGGTGCCCCGTCATCCCGGCCTCGGGTTTGCTCCCCTGAAAGAAGACCGTGCGATCGGCGAGCCGATCCCAGTTGGTGACGATGTGCGTGAGGTACGTATGCGCCTCGCGCCCCACGTTGGGCAAGGTGAGTGCATCCACCTCGGTGACGGACGTCTTGCCCTTGTTGTAGACCGTGGCGATGTGAGCGTACGAGGTGACCCAGTCGGTCTGCTCGTCATAGCGAGCAACGACGATCTCGCACTGCTCCTTGGTCAGCTCTGCGATTCTCGAATCGGCGTTCATGGGCTCATCCAATTGGGGCGGAGTGTAACTCCACCCGATTCATCAAAACGCCTATTCTACGCGGAAATCGAGCAGCCTTCGGAGCGACGTCACCTCCGTCCCGGCTGAGCAGAGACTTCCCGGGCTGGCGGCTTCTCTGCGCGTCCCCCTTCAGCACGCACGGCGACGCTGCGCAGTTGTCGCTCCCGAGGGAGCGTTATATCCTCCCGCGCATGCTGCGTCGCCTTCCCGAGCCAGCGAAAGACCTCCTGCGCTCTCTGGCCAATCCTCGCGGGGCGATGCTTGCGAGAAAGATCCGCAAGCGCAAAGCGGATCGCCTGGCTCGCAACGACGTCTACCAGCCTGAGCCACGCGTCTCGCTAATGATCCAGTCCTTCAATCATCGCGACCACGTTCCCGACATCGTCGCGGGCCTTCGCCGCACCGCTGCTGAGGAGATCATCGTCTGCGAAGACGGCTCCATCGACGGCTCGCTGCAGGCCTGGACCGATCTCCTCGACCGTCCGAACGACTTCGTCGTGCGCTCCAACGATCTGCACGAGCTGCGCGCCTACGACCGCGCCATGACCCTGGCCCGTGGCGAGATCGTCTGCCTCTTGCAGGATGACGACATCCCGCCGGAAGACACGTCCTGGTACGACCACTCCGTGGCGCTCTTCGAGCGCTACCCCAAACTGGTCATGATCGGTGGCTGCATCGGCTTCAGCGGACTCGAGACGTGCACCGCCATCTCCGACGAACACCCCTACGCCCCCGGTGACATCACCTCCGTCTACGGCGAGACACCCGACTACGCGACGGAAGATGGAATCCCGTTCATGTTCGTCGAGGGCATCAACGTCGGTCCGGTCTTCATTCGCAAGAAACCGTTCCTCGAGATCGGCGGCTTCGACATGAGCTACTCGCCGGTGGGCTGGCCTGCGATCCACTTCGACATCGAGATGTCGCTGCGCGTATGGCGCGAGGGCGGCCAGGTCGGTTGGTTCCCGATGCCGTTCGCGCAGCGGGGGATGCCGGGCACCAAGAGTTTCGGCCATCTGCAGAAACGGCTCGACCAGCTGCAGCGCAACGCTGCGAAGCTCCACGAGAGCTTCGACGATCTGCTGCCGACGATCAGCGAGCAAGTCGCACGAGCCAACGCGACGCTCGTTCAACGAAAGTAATCAGCGCCGCGGCGCAGAGAGGAAGTTTCAGATGTCGACGCTGATCCTAGGTGGAGGTATGACCGGGCTCGCTGCGGGCTCGGTCTCGGGCCTGCCGGTTTTCGAAGCGCTTGCGGATCCCGGCGGGATCTGCTCGTCGTACTACATCAAGCCTGGCAGCGAAGAGCGCCTCGCCGTTCCTCCAGCCGACGGCGGTGCCTATCGCTTCGAGATCGGCGGCGGACACTGGATCTTCGGCGGCGACCCGGCGGTCCTGCACTTCATTCAGACGGTCGCACCGGTGCGCCGCTACGAGCGCGTCTCGTCGATCTTCTTCCCCGAAGACAAACTGCACGTCCCCTACCCGCTGCAGTATCACCTGCGCTACCTCGACTCGGACGTGGCGAACCGTGCTCTCGAGGAGATGGCGGCTCCCCCTGGCCAGATCCACTCGATGCGCGACTGGCTCGTCGCGAGCTTCGGGCCCACTCTCAGCGACCTCTTCTTCGAGCGCTTCCACGAGCTGTACACGGCTGGGCTGCACGGCGAGGTCGCCCCGCAGGACTCCTACAAGTCCCCGGTCGACCTGCAGACGGCGCGCGACGGCGCCTCCGGGACGGCCCCCTCGGTCGGCTACAACACGAGCTACCTTTACCCGGAGGACGGCCTCGACTCGCTCTCTCGTCGTCTCGCCGACGAGTGCGACATGCACTACAACAAGCGCGTCGCCCGCATCGACCTCGACGCCAAGCGGGTCGAGTTCGCCGACGGCGATCGCTGTGGGTTCGACACGATCGCCTCGACGCTGCCGCTCAACATCATGATGGAGATGTGCGGTCTCGAGCTCCCGGAGCGTCCCTATCCGCACACCGCGGTGCTCGTCCTGAACGTCGGCGCAATTCGCGGCGAGTCCTGCCCCGACTCTCACTGGGTTTACCTGCCCGACACGAAGTCGGGCTTTCATCGCGTCGGCTTCTACAGCAACGTCGACGAGTCCTTCCTCCCCACCCCGAACACCGAAACGACCCAGCGGGCCAGCATCTACGTCGAGCGCGCCTTCCCGGCGAACCAGAAGCCCGGCGAGGAAGAGACGCGTCGCTACGCCGACGAGGTGGTCGAGGAGATGCGCAGCTGGGGATTCATCGAAGAGACCGAGGTCGTCGACCCCACGTGGATCGAGGTCGCCTACACGTGGGCCTGGCCCAACTCCACGTGGAAGCAGCAGGCGATCGCTGCTCTGCAGGAGCGAGGCGTCTATCAGGTCGGTCGCTATGCACGCTGGTCTTTTCAGGGCATCGCCGACTCGCTGCGGGACGGCTTCGTCGCCGGCGGCGCTCTCAAGGCACGCTGACGCTGCGTCGAGGCGGAAGCCGAATCCGAGGCGCCGCTCAGACGCTGAGGAGCGCTTCGAGAAAAGCCTCGCCGCCCTCGACGTGGACGTTGTGCCCGGCCCCCGGGAGCACGACCACGTCGGCTGCCGGGAAGAAGCTGCGGACGGTCTGCTCGTCTCCCCGCTGCCAGTACTCCGAAGCTCCGCCGACGATGAAACGCGTCGGCCCGTCCCAGCTCGTGCCGACCTCGAGGGGCGCGGAGCCGATCTCGTCGAGGCTGGCGTGCAGACCTTCCAGGTTGCACTGCCAGGCGTAGCCCTCACCGCTGCGCGTCAGGTTCGTCAGCAGGAACCCTCGGAGAATCGGGTCGGGAATGCTCTGCTCGAGCGCCCGGTCCGCGTCGGAGCGGCGCTCCACCCGGTCGAGATCGAGACGGAGGAGCACCTCGAGCAGCTCTGCATCGGGCCGGTACTCCCGAGGGGCGATGTCGGCGACGAAGAGCCGACGCGTGAAGTCCGGCGACTGCCCGACGAGATGCATCGCGACCTTGCCTCCGAGGCTGTGCCCGAGCAGAGCGGGCCGCTCGAGGCCCAGCTCCTCCACCGTGCGCCGGACGTCGCTTGCCATGGCGCTCCAGCTACAGTCGCCATCGTGCGGCGACTGACCGTGGTTCCGCAGATCGAGAGTCCAGACGTCGAAGTGCTCCGCGAGCCTGCGCCCGACGCCGCTCCAGCTGCGGGAAGAGCCATAGAGGCCGTGCAGGATCACGAGCGGCTCGCCGGCTCCCTCGTGACGGCGGGCGTGCAGCAACAGATCCCTCACGGCTCGGCCTCCAGATGACGCGCGGCGCAGCTGCGTCCGACGAGCCCCAACGTCAGACCGCCGGGGTGCACCGAGCCCGAGCAGAGCTCGAGACCTGAAAGCCACTCGTGGCTTGGACGTAGATCAGGACCGCGACCGCGCAGAGCAAAGAGCTGGTCGAGCCCCATCTCGCCTCCATGCAGGTGGCCCTCCGTCCAGCCAAAGCGCTCCTCGAGATCTTCGGGGAGGACCAACTCGCACTCCAGGAGACGCTCTCCGATCTCGGGCACGACGACGCTCAGCCGCGCGAGCAGCAGAGCTTCGATCGCGCCTCGGTCGCGCTGGTCGCTCAGGGCGTACGAAAAGGACTGCGCCGAAACGGTGAGCAACGTGGTCCCTGACGGGGCCGAGCCCTCCGTCGCGGAGGAAGTCCAGGTGACGTCGAGCCAGGGTCGCTGCGCCTGGCGCGCGCTGCGCGCCTGCTCACAGGCGTGGTCGGCGGTTCCCGGCTCCGCGACGATCCAGCGCACGCAGTCGGAGCGCGGCGGCGCTACATCGCCATCGAGCAGCACCGCGAGCCGCGCCAGACCGCTCCGGTAGCGAGTGCTCTCCAGGGCGCGCACGAGCTCCAGAGGCAGGTGACGCCGACCGACCCAGTCGAGATAGGTCCGTCGGGCATCGAACGAAGAGAGGACGTGCGTGGCGGCAACGGTCTCGTCTCCCGTTCGAACCCCGAGCACCTCACCGCCTTCGAGCCACAGGCCGTTCGCCGACGAACGTCGCTCGACCCCGGCGGCCTCGGCACAGCGCTCGAGACTCGCGACGAGCCCGGAGTCGATCGTCGTCGCGGTGCGATGGTCGCGCGGTCCCGCCGCGTCCGCGATCTGAAGAGAGAGCAAGAGACCGGTGCCTTGATCGACCGGGCTGAGCTGCTGCCCCCAGGTCCCCAGCACGCGCAGAGCTTCGGCAGCCGTCGGCGGCACCTCGGTAGACAGCTGCTCCTCGACCGAGAGGGACGCCTGGGCGAGGAGTTCGGGATCGAGGGCGAAGTGAGCCAGTTCGGCCTCGCCGAAAGGAGCCGTCAGAAGACCCTCGAGGCGCCGACGCAGCGCTGCAGCGTCCGCGAAGACGCGACCGAGAGACGAGGGTGCTTCCGTCCCGCAGAGCGGGAGCGCGTCGACGCCGGCCACGGCAAAGACGGGCCAGGCACGGGAGGCCAAGCCGTGCTTGGCGAGTTCCAGCTCCTCGAGGACCGAGTCGTGCAAGAGGCCCAGGTCCTCCGGCGCAACGCTCCAGAAGACATCGTCGCGACCGCGAACGGTGCGCGCGGCGAGCGCACTGTCGTGGGCCTCACCGAAAACGGCCACGCTGCGGCCTGCCCGAGCGAGATAGCAGGCTGCGACGAGAGCTTCGTGTCCGCTGCCGAGGATCGCGAAGTCCAGCGTCACGACGAACCTCCCCCACCCGTCAGGTCGGACAGGACGCGATGTGCTGCGAATCGACCGGGAGCCCCGGAGATGCCTCCCCCCGGGTGTGTGGCCGAGCCGCAAAGGTAGTAGCCCGGCAGCGGCGTGCCGAAGCCTGCGCCGCGAGCCCCCGGGCGGTTGAGAAAGAGCTGCGAGAGCTTGAGCTCGCCGTGGAAGATGTTGCCGCCGGGGATGCCAGCGACGCGTTCGACGTCGACCGGCGTCATCACCTGACGGTGAAGCACCTGCTCCTTGATGCGCGGGATGTGCTCGCTGAGCACGTCGAGCACCGCGTCTCCCACGGCTTCCCGCTCGCTCTCCCAGTCGGCGGGCCGCCCTTCGCCGTCCCGCAGGCGACGCGGCAGATACTGCACGAAGCACGACATGACGTGGCGGCCCGGAGGCGCCATCGTCGGATCGATGACGCTGGGAATGACCATATCCACGAACGGACGCCGCGAAGGCCTTCCCGCCTTCGCCTCGACGTAGGCGTCATGAATGTAATCGACGCTGGGAGCAATGCTGATCCCTCCTGCCTGATGGGCCCCCAGTCCCGGCCGGCTGGCAAACTCGGGTACGCCGTCGAGCGAGAGGTTCACCTTGCCCGAGCAGCCATCCGACTGCCAGGAGCGAGCTCGAGCGACGAGGTCGGGCATGGCGGCACGTCCCGCGCCGCCGAGGAAACGGTCGAGCGAGAGCTGAGGGCCGGCACTCGAGGTGACGATGCGCGAACGGAGCTCTCGGCCGTCTTCCAGCGCGACCCCGCCGACGGCGCCGTCTTCGACCAGCAGCTCGGCGACCGAAGCGTCCGTCAGAATCTCGGCGCCGTGACTCTGCGCGGCCCGAGCCACAGCGTCCGCCACCGCTCCGGTGCCGCCGCGCGCCCAGCCCCAACCGCGATAGACGCCGTCGACCTCGCCCATGTAGTGATGAAGCAGCACGTACGCAGAGCCCGGCGACCTCGGGCTCAAGAACGAACCGATGATGCTGCTCGTCGACAGAGCAGCGATCAACGCCTCGCTCTCGAACCACTGCTGCAGGAAATCTTCGGCGCTCTGGGTGAGCATCTGCAGGAAGATCCTGCGACGCCGAGCCGGGACGTCGGCAAAGAGCTTCGCCAGCTCGGGGAGAAGAGCCTCGTCGAGCGCTCCCACCCGAGCGTCGATCTCCGGCGGCACCGTATCTTGGAGGCGATGGCAAAGCCGGGCAATGAACGTCATCTCGCGCTTGAAGATCGGGTAGTTCTCTGCATCTCGCTTGGAGTGTCGCGCGATGCTGTGCACCGTGCGCTGAGCATCGGCTTCGCGAAAGAGCTCGCCGCCGCCGGGGAGCGGGTTGTAGGTACTTTCGAGCGACGTGACGTTGAGACCGTGGCGGACGAGATCGAGCTCGTGGATCACCTCGGGGCGCAGCAGGCTCACCAGGTACGAGAAGACGCTGTACTTGAAGCCCGGGTAGGCCTCCTCGGTCAACGTCGCACCGCCGATCACCGGACGGCGCTCGAGTACGGCCACCGAGAGGCCGGCACGCGCCAGATACGCGGCGTGCACGAGTCCGTTGTGACCGGCACCGATGACCAGCGCGTCGTAGCTCTTCAAGCGGGTGTCTCCACCGGAGTCGCGCGCTTCTGCGGCGGGTCGAAGAACGGCAGCGGTACGATCCGAGCCGTCGCCCGCCGAAACTCTGTGTCGACGAGGAGATCGATCTCCAGCTCCGTCCCCGGCTCGGCGGCGTCCGCGTGCACGCTCGCCAAGCCGATGTGACGCTTGAGCAGTGCTGAGAAGACCTGACTCGTCACCTGCCCCACCTGTTTTCCGTCGCGATAGAGGGGACGCGGAGTGCGGTCGGGCGCCTCGCCGACGACCGTCGGGCGCAGGCCCTTGGGCCGATAGACGCGCTCCAGCTCACTCCAGGCGATCTCGACGCCGACGAGCCGCCACTCGGCGGCGCGCTCGCGTTCTTCTTCGATCGCGCGGCGACCGATGAAGTCGTTCCCTGGGTTCAGCTTCACCGTCCATCCGAGGCCGGTTTCGTCGGGGGTCGACTGCCGCACGTCGAGCAGCGCGTGCGACGCGTTGACGAAGTCGACCTCGATGAGCACCAACCCGGCCTCGATGCGGCAGCGGTCGAGCGTCTCCAACCCCGCCGGCCTCAGGCCGTGACCAGCCCCGGCCTTCATCAGCGCGTCCCACACGTCCAGGGCGCGTTCGGCAGGTAGCCAGATCTCGTAGCCGAGGTCGCCGGTGAAGCCGGTGCGCGTGACCAGCACCTCGACGGCTCCCGTCGCGGCCTGGAGCTGCGCTTCGCGAGCGCGAAAGAAACGCAGCGACTCGATCTCGGCACCCGGCAGCGCGCGCTGGAGTACCGCGCAGGATCGCGGCCCTTGAAGCGCCAGCGCGGCGACGTCGTCGCTGACGTCGACGACCTCGACGTCGAAGCCTCGGCAAGCATCCTCGAACCAGGCCAAACTCGGATCCGCGGTGGTGATGCGAAAGTGATCCCCTCCGAGACGCACGAGATTGCCGTCCTGCAGGAGCTTGCCCTCGTCGTCGCACCAGCACGTGTACTGAACCTGGTGCTTGCGACACTTGCGGGTGTCGCGAGTGAAGAGCCGGTTGGTCGCCGCCTCGGCGTCAGGCCCTCTGAACTCCACCTTGTAGAGCGGCGAAACGTCGAAGAGAGCTGCCGTGTGGCGCACCGCGGCGACCTCGAGCTCGGTCGTCGGTTCGAAGCTGCTCGGAGCGATCGTGCCCGCCCAATCACGCCACTGGTGGCTCTGGCAGGCCGCCGTCAGGCGTTCGTGAAAGGGGCTGAAGCGCGGCTGGCTCGCACCCGCCGCCGCGGTCGACGGCGGGCGCCACAGAGCGGTGTAGCGACCGGTGGCGTCCTGACGCTCGATCATCGCGTCGTACTGCAGCGCTGCGAGCAAACGGTGAACGGTCGGGCGAGCCAGCTGGTGACGACCGGAGAGCTCGGTCAGAGTCAAACCCCTCGTCCCCGACTCCGAGATGTCCTGCAGCAGCCTCAGGGCCCGCTGAATCGCCTGGGTTCCGGAGGGCGGGCTTCCGGAAGGAGGGTTTCCGGAGGGTGGGGTTCCTGCACGTGCCTTCAACGGGGACTGCCTTCGACGGTTTCGGCGCGACCGCGGAGTCCGGTCTCGCGGGCGCAACAGCGGGCGCAACGGACGGTAACATGGTCCCGTCGCCCGCACTCGCAGCGTACCCCTTCGACTTTGACTTCCCCACGCAACTCAGCCGAGCTTCGGCAGCTCGTCGAAGCCTTCGCTCCCGAGGCCGAAGACATGGCACGAGCACGGCTCCCCTTCGCCGAAGCCGCGCCGATGCCGGGACGCGTCTACGCCGACGACTCGATTGCCGAGCTCGAAGCGCAGACGCTGCTGCGACAGCTGTGGGTCGCCGTCGGCCGGACGGATGAGCTGAATCGACCTGGACAGGTGACGGTGCGAACCGTCGGCGGCGAGTCGGTGCTCCTCTGCGCCGACGCACAGGGCGTTCTGCGAGCGTTCTACAACGTCTGTCGGCATCGAGGCACCCGACTGGTCGAGGGCTCGACCGACAAGAGATCGATCCAGGCGACAAACCTCCAGTGTCCCTACCACGCCTGGACGTATGGACTCGACGGTCGTCTGGTCGGCGCTCCACTGCTCAAGGAGGTGACCCGCGATCCGGAGCGGCGCTGCGCGCTGGGGCTGCTCCCGGTCGCGTCGGGGAGCTGGAACGGCTTCACCTTCGTCTGCCTCGACCCGCAGCAGAGCCTCGAAGAGCAGTTCGCCGACGCTCCCGACGTCTCGCGCTTTCTGATGGACGATCTCCGCACGGCGGCCCGCGTCGACTACGACGTCGCGGTCAACTGGAAACTGCTGTGCGAGAACTACTCCGAGTGCTACCACTGCGCCCTGGTGCACCCCGAGCTCCACCGGATCACGCACTACCAGAGCGGCGGTGACCAGGAGGACGGCGAGTCCTTCGTCGGCGGGCCGATGAGGCTCAACGACGGCTTCAACACGATGAGCGTCAGCGGCATGACGAACCGCCCCTCGATCCCGGGGCTGGCTGAGGAAGACCACGCTTTCGTCTACTACTACGTGCTCTATCCGAACCTCTGGTTGAGCCTGCACCGCGACTACGTTCTGGTGCACCTCCTCGAGCCGCTCGAGGCGGGTCGGACCCGCATCGAGTGCTTCTGGCTGGCGCATCCGGACGCCATCGCGGCTCCCGGCTTCGTCATCGACGACGCGGTGCAGTTCTGGGACCTGACGAACCGTCAGGACTGGGCGATCTGCGAACGGACGCAGAAGGGCGTCGGCTCGACCGGCTATCTACCGACCCTCTACCAAGACGGCGAGAGCTGCCTGCACGCCTTCGCCAACTGGTACCTGAAGGCGATGGACCGGGCGCTCGAAGGTCTCTGATCTCGGTCAGCGCGAGGACGCCGGGCGACGAATCATGCCGCCCAGGTCGCGGCCGCCCACCAGATGCACGTGCAGGTGCGGGACCTCCTGGTGCCCGTCGCGCCCCGTGTTCACCAGAAGTCGGTAGCCGCTGTCGTGCAGACCGCGCTCGCGCGCAATCGAGCCGATGGCCCTCACCCACGCTGCGATCTCCTCGGCCGAGCCGTCCGCAGCGAGCTCGTCGAACGTCGCGAAGCGACCCTTCGGAATCACCAGGACGTGATGTGGGGCCTGCGGATTGATGTCTTCGAAAGCGAGCACGTGCTCGTCTTCGAACACCTTCTTGCAGGGAATCTCGGAGCGGAGGATCTTCGCGAAGATGTTGTCGTCGTCGTAAGCCACGCGTCAGACTCCGAGGATCTGCAGCTCACGCGGGTAGGACGTCAGGCTGTCGGCGCCGTCGCTACGGATCCAAAGATCATCCTCGATACGCACGCCGCCCCAGCCGTCGAGGTAGAGGCCCGGCTCCACGGTGAAGATCATGCCCTCTTCGACGACTTCCTCGTTGCCGCGCATCACCGACGGAGGTTCGTGGATGTCGAGGCCGAGGCCGTGGCCCGTGCGGTGCTTGAAGAACTCGTCCCACTGCGGCTCGTGCAGGTTCTGCTGGCACGCCGTGTGGACTTCGTGCATCGTCGCGCCCGGCTTCGAGGCGGCACAGCCCGCAGCATTCGAAGCGCGCACCGCCTCGTACACCGCACGCGTGCGCTCGTCGGGCTCGGCACCGACGACGAACGTGCGCGTGATGTCGCAGTGATAACCCTTGTGTGCCGTACCGAAGTCGATCAGCAGGTACTCACCCGCTCGCAGCTCGCGGTCGTCCGGAATACCGTGCGGCAGAGCGCTCTTGGGCCCTCCGAGCACGATCGGTCCGAACGAGATGCCCTCGCCGCCGCGCGACAGCAGCTGGCTCGAGAGCGTCGCCGCAATCTCGCGCTCGCGACTGCCGACCTTGACCTGTTGCAGCGTGAACTCCAGCGCGGCCTGAGCGATGTCGGCCGCGCCCCGGATCGCCTCCGCCTCGTGCGCCGCCTTGTGGAGACGCAACGAGCTCGAGATCTCCTCCGCGCCGACGATCTCGACGCCGGGCAGTCCTCTCTGCAGGTGAGCCAGCTCCATGAAACGACAGCCGAGCGGCTCCACGCCGACCTTGGAAGCACTCGCGTACGGCGCGAGGGCGGAGGCCGCGGCTGTCTCCGGGCCGTCGGCGTCGTCCCAGGGGTGCACGGAATCGACGGCCGGCACCGCCTCACGCCAGTTGGACTCCTCGAGTGCGGGAACGACTGCCTGTGCCGATCCGTCGGCGCCGACGATGAGCAGGAAGAGGCGCTCGTGAGAGGTGAAGTCGTGCTGCGTGACCCACTGCAGGGTCGGGCCCGGCGTCAGCACGAAGGCGTCGAGCCCCGAGCGCGCCACGCTCTCTTTGAGCTGTTCGAGTGAAGCTGAATTCGTGCCCATCGCCGCGTCCTCTGACTGTTGACTGTCGGCGCAGAGTATCAACGCCTCAGCACCGCGACCGAACGGTACCGCCCTCTTGCGGCGACGTCCGGGATCGGCGGTAATATCCGGCCATGCAACTTACTATCGATGCCAGCTACGAACCTCTGAGGAACGAGGTGCGCTCCTTCCTCGACGCCAAGAAGGATGTCGCCATCTCGGCCGCGGTCGGCGCCAAGGACCCCGCGGCCGTGGCCGCGTGGCAGAAGGAGCTTGTCGACTCCGGCTGGGTCGGCCGAACGATCCCCAAGGAGTACGGCGGCTACGGCGCTGATCCCGATCTACTGGCCGCGATCGTGATCGAAGAGGAGTTCGCCGAGGCCGGCGTCTCTCTCGGCATGGCCAACCAGGGCATCTCGATGCTCATCCCGACACTCCTCCAGTACGCCAGCGAGGAGCAGAAGCAGAGCTTCATCGGCCCGACCCTGGCGGCCGAGACGATCTGGTGCCAGGGCTACTCGGAGCCCGGCTCCGGCAGCGACCTGGCGAGTCTGCAGACGCGCGGAGTGCTCGACGGCGACGAGTACGTGATCAACGGGCAGAAGATCTGGACGAGCACGGCGCACGAGGCCGACATGATGTTCGGCCTCATCCGAACCGAGATGGACGCGGGCAAGCACGGCGGCATCACCTACATCCTGCTGAGCATGGACACCCCCGGTATCGAGGTGCGCCCGCTCAAGACGATGACCGGCGAGTCGAGCTTCAACGAGGTTTTCTTCACCGACGTCCGCGTCCCGAGGAGCAACGTCGTCGGATTGCCGGGCCAGGGCTGGGAGATCGCGACCTACCTGCTCCGGCACGAGCGCGCGATGCTCGGACGCACGACGCAGACGGAGACCTTTCTCGCCTCCTGCGTCGACATCCTGCGGGAGACCGGACTGCTCGACGACCCGCTGTACCGCGACCGGCTGATGAAGGTCCAGGGACGCACCATCGCGATGAAGTACCACGGCCTCCGCCTTCTGACCGACACGCTCAAGAAGCGTCCCTCCGGTGTTTCGGGGCTGATCACCAAGCTCAACGGCTGCCAGCTGAACTACGACGTCTGCGAACTCGCCATCGACGCGCTGAACGAGCGAGGCATCCTCAAGGCGGGCTCGAGACGAGTGCGCGACGGCGGCGCGTGGCAGGGCAACTACATGTACGCCCTCGGGCTGATCATCGGCGGCGGCACCGCGCAGATCCAGAAGAACATCATCAGCGAGGTCGGACTCGGCATGCCTCGAGAACCGAAGATCCCGAACGCTGCCCCTCAGGGAGGAACCGCCTGATGGACTTCGGACTCTCGGAACCGCAGCGCATGCTGCAGCAGACGACGGCGCAATTCCTGACGGAGACCGCCCCGCTCGAGCGCGTACGGCAGATCATGGAGTCGAAGGAAGGCTACGACGCCGAGCTGTTGACTCAGCTCGGCGACCAGGGGCTGCTCGGCCTTCTCGTCGACGAGGAGCACGGCGGCTTTGGGCTGGGTCTACTCGACACGATCGTCGCGGCCCAGACGCTCGGCGCTCACAGCACGCCGGTGAACTTCCACGATCAGGCGGTCTTCGCGCCGCTCCTGCTCGCTTCGATCGGCGGGCCGCTGGCGGAGGAGTGGCTGCCCAAGGTCGCCGGCGGAGCTGCGCGTGTCAGCGTCGCCGACGGCGCGCTCGAAGCGACGGACGCGGGTCTGCGCGCGCTCTACGTCCCCGACGCCCTGCATGCGGACGCGTTTCTCGTGGTTCGCGGCGACGAAGTGTTCTTCGTCGCCAGCGAGAATGCAGTCACCGAGCCTCTGGAGACGGTCGACGACACCCGCCGACTCGGCGACGCGACGTTCGGAAACCTCGGCTCACCGCTCGAGATCTCGACCCAGCAGGTGCAGAGAGCTCGCCAGGCTGCACAGATCGCTCTCGCGGCAGACGCGCTCGGAGCCAGCCGGCAGGGCCTCGACATTGCCGTCGACTACGCCATGCAACGAGAGCAGTTCGGCCGAATCATCGGCTCCTACCAAGGCCTGAAGCACGTCTGCGCCGAGGTCGTTGCGGAGCTCGATCCGGTGCAGTCGCTCGTCTGGTTCGCCGCTTTCTCCTGGGACGAGCAGTCGCCCGACGTGCCGTGGCTGGCGCCCCTCACCAAGGCTCACGCGACCGAAGTCGGAAGCTACGCCGTCACTCAGACGACCCAAGTCTTCGGCGGTATCGGTTTCACGTGGGAGTGCGACATGCACCTCTTCTACAAGCGAGTCGGCTTTGATCGCCAGCTGCTCGGTAACCCTGCCGAGCTGCGGCGTCTCGCCGCCGACCTCCAGCACCCCGCCGGCGGATCTTGAGACGAGGTGGCGGTTTCGATCGGTCGACCAATCGAAGCCGCTGCAGACGATCGGCCGGAAACCTCTGCGGCGGCCGTCGTACAGTTGGCCAGAGGGGTTAAGTGGTAGTCTTTCGTGACCTTTCGCGGCCGACGGTTACTTGGCCTCCAAGGCATCCGCTTCGAGCAGGCCGCCCCCTGGGCCCGAGGCTCGTTCGCCCTTCGAAAGAACCCATACAGCAGACGTATCCGAGACATCAGGAGACCCACGTCATGATCCGTACGAAAAAAGCCCTTCCCATGCTCCTCCTCGCCGTCGCCCTCGTGGCGGTCGGCTGTGCCAGCGGTGGCGGCGGAGCGGCGGCCCCGGCCGGCCCGACTGACGAAGAGATGATCCAGGAGATCATCGCCAACTCGCTCGACGCCCTCAAGGCCAAGGACATCGACTCCATGATGTCGACCTACTCCGACGACTTCTCTTCGAACCAGGGCATGGACAAGGCCGGCATGGCGCAGTTCCTCAAGCAGGCCGATGAGATGGGCATGCTCGACGGCGTCAACGTCGACACTTCCGCGATGACGACGACGATCGAGGGCGACTCCGCCGAGGTCGCGGGCATCAGCCTCGAGGGTGCGTTCGGCGCCCTGGCCCTCGGCTTCAAGCTCGAGAAGCGCGAAGGTGCCTGGGTCGTCACGTACCAGGAACAGAACTAGATTTCGACGGCCGACTCGCCCGCGCGGGTCGGCTGTTCGCTTCCCACCGCTCGCCCTGCCTGCCGTCGTCTCGACGATTCAACTCCGGGGCGCACCCTCCCCACCCGGAACCTCCCCTACCGGAATCGCCCCGTGCCGCAAGGCCTCAATCTCCGCGACCGCTACGAGCTCGACCGACCTCTGACCGACGGTCGGATCGCCTCGACGTATCGAGGCGTCGAGACGGATTCCCGCACCAGCGTTGCTCTCAAGGTGGTTCGCGCCAGCCGCCTGCCCGAGGCCTCCGCCAGGACCGAAGAAGCTCTCGAACTTCTCGGTCAACTTCGAGAGGCCCAGCTCGAGTCGCACGCCAGGATCTACGACTTCGGGACGACCGACACCGGCGATCTCTACCTGGCGACGCGCTGGCAGGACGGCCAGCCTCTCGTCGACTCCGGCCGGCTGCATCCCGCCGAGGCACTGTCGGCCGTGCGCCAAGCGGCAGGGCTGCTGCGTCCGTTCTCCGATCACGGCCTCGCGCATCTCAACGTGCGCCCCGACAATCTGTTCCTCAAGGACGACGGTCAGCTCGCGCTCACCGGCCTCGGAACCGGCTTCCTCCTGCCCCCCGACGGCGTCGTCGAGGGAGATGAGTACTGGGCGCCAGAGCTCGACCTTCCGCCGCGGGGCTTCCGGCGCGACTTCTGGCAGGCCGATCTCTTCGCTCTGGCCCGCACCGCCCTCGAGCTCCTGAACGCTCAGGTCACCGGCGCATCGACGCGAGTGCCTCACATTCGCCTTCCTGACGGTCTCGAGAGCGCTTTCGAGAGCGGCCCCGAGCTCTGCCTGCTGCTCGAGGAGTCCCTCCACGAGGCGGGTGACCGTCGACCGGACTCCTGGGGCACGCTGATCGACTGCCTCGACCGCTCTCTGATCGAGGCGCCGCCCGAGCAGAGGTCCGCCACCGAGCAGGGAGAGGGTGCGATGCAATCGCTTCGGGAGATGTGGGCCGACGGACTCTCCGACATCGACCTGCGCTCCGGCGGACGCTCGTTCGACCCCAAGCGGACACAGAAGGTGCCGACGGTCTCGATCGAGAACGAAGGCGCCAACATCGTGCTCAGCGAAGCGGACGGCGAGCTGATCAGTGCCGACCAGGACATCACGACCGAGATTCGACTCCCCGAGCCCCTGGCGAAGAGCTACATCGAACGGCGCAAGCCACGTTCCGCGAGGGCCGAAGAGGAACCGGTTCCTGCCCCGGAGCAGAGTGAGGTGGTACCGAAAGAGGACGCTCGGGCCAGCGAAGTCGACCACGAGGTCGAAGAGCTCTTCGCCTCGCACACCAGGACCTTCGAGATCCCGCCGGAGGCCCTCCCCCGCTCCGAGGAGAGCTTCGCAGGGCCCGAGCCCGTCGTCTCTGCGCCATCCGAGATCCTGAGCACGAGCCCTTCTCGAGGCCCGGCGATCGACTGGACACGCCCCGGCTACGCCGCCAAACGCTCCGACCCGTGGGAGAGCCTCCGTGACCTCGACTGGCCCAAGATCGGACTGGCGGCAGGACTCCTGCTCGCCTTGGGGGGTGCGTTCCTTCTCTTTCGCTGGTTCTACCGGGCGGAGAGCGCACCGCCGACACGAAGTGCACAGGCTCCGCTGGAGATCGACACGTCCCAGGTCGAGCGTGCCGCCGCGGAGAACCCGGTAGCGTCAGACTCCCAGTCCGCCTCGGGCTTCGGATCACCGCCGCCAGCTGACCAGGACACCTCCTCCACGGCCGCCGAGACCTCCCCGCCGGCTTCCTCGAACGGAGGCGACGATGTCGCCGGTAGCGTGGAGGCCGAGAGGGAGCCATCGACCCCGCTGGAAGCTCTCGTCGCCGATCTGCCCGAGCAGGTCGTACCGACGACGCAGATCGTCTCGCGGGACGACGACATGCAGGGCAACGGCCGGGCCGTTCGCGTCGAGGTCGACGCGCCCTCGTCTCCCGCCAGCGCGCCTCGTCCTGAGCCGACTCCGAAGACCTCTCCCCCGGAGCCGCGTCGAGTCGACCCGCCTCGGCGCGGCGACCGCACAGAGCCGTCGCCGTCGGCTCGGCCGACCCAACGCCCTGGAGCGCGCGTCGCGGCGGAGAGGCCGCGACCCGCTCCGACACCAACTCCGAACGTTCGACCAACGACAACGTCAGACCCGGCTCAGGTCCTGCTCACGCGCCTCGACGGCGCCCTCCGCGGTGGCGACCCGGAGCTGCTCTTCGAAGCACTCGCAGACGACAACCTGGCGCTGCTGAAGCAGCGCGAGGATGGACGCCGGCTCGCCGTGTTCGCCGAGATCGCAGCGGCCGGACTGGAGAGCACCGAACGCTTGCTCGACGACGAGGACTGGAGCCGGGCCCTCGAGTCGGCCAATCGACTCGAATCGCAGTTTCCGATGCTCGCCCAGCGCTCTGCTCTGCGCGAACGAGCGGCGACCGGGATGGAGCGGCGCGCTGAGCTGCTGATTCGCCAAGGCGACTACGGCAACGCCGACCGCCAGCTGCGCTCGCTGAGAGCCCTCTGGCCGGAGAGGCAGGACATCGACGAAAAGCTGCGCCGGCTCGCCGGTCGACGTCAGCAGGCGCGCAACGAGCGCATCCTGGCCGAGGTGGCGACCGCCGCGAACACCGACAAGCCGCACGAAGCGATCGCTCTCCTCGCCGAGCTCGAGGGACAGATTGCGAGCCAAGAGTACGAACGGCGACGCAAGGAGCTCGACGAGCAGTTGACGCGCCTCGACTCGTCGGTACCGACGGTGTCCCTCGACCCCTTCGACGAGACCTCCTTCGTGCGCGGTGAGGCACTCGATCTCCAGCTGCAGATCCAGGACGACTACGAAGTCGTCGCCGTCGAGCTGCGGCTACGTCCCGCGGGACGCGACGACTTCCTCGACGTGCCGATCGAGAAGGTCGGCGGCCGCGTCTACCGCGCCAACATCCCACCCTCCTTGCACGGCAGTCGCAAGATCGGCATCTGGGTCCGCGCCTTCGATCGGTCCGGCAACGTCGGAGAGCTCGGAACCGAGCGTCGTCCCCTTCGTCTCAAACCGCGGCGCGCGCGCTCCGCACGGTCCAGCAGCGCCGACTGACAGCAAGCGAGCGCCTATTCGAGCGAGCGCCAGAGCTGAAAGCTCCAGCGGCTCTCTTGCTCATCGACCGTGCTGGCTTCGCGCACGGGCTGCATTCGCTCGTGGAGCTCGGCGCCGGTGAGAAAGGCACCACCCTGGAGCGACTCCGGCAGGTCCGCTTGCTGCAGTGTCGACAGACTCAGCGCGGCGACGTGGGTGCTGTCGCCGTAGAGCGCACTCGAGGTCGACGGCCCGGCTTCGACCGTGACGCGTCGAGTGCCCTGGCCCGCCAGCCAGGCCAGCGCGCCCAGCACACCCGAGTCAGGGACTGCGACGACCTCGATCCCGAAGGCCCGCGACGCGCTCGCGAGGCGCTCCTCACCCAGCGCGCCGGTGAGCACCGTGACATCCCGACCTTCCAGCGCGGGGTGGTGCAGCGGCAGATCCCTTCCCGAGCTCAGAACGACGAGTTTGGCCTCGCTCGCCAAGCCGCACGCGTCGGCACGCCAAGCCTCGAGGTGTGCCCTCGACGCGGGCAGCTCGGGATGAGCGAAGCCCAGCGCGAAGTCGAGGTCCGGTTCGTCACGAAGGATCCTTCCGGTCGTGACGATCGCCTCGGCGCGTGCGCGGCCGAGTTGGAGCAGGAGAAAGTCGCTGGCGCTCTTGGGGGTTTCATCATCGATCTTGAGAACGACGAGCTCGCCGCTCCCCGGACGTCGCCAGACGGCTGCGGTCTGCAGCACGCCCTCGACCTCGGACAACGAGCCGCCGAGAAGCCGTTGCGTCCACTGCTCGACCTCGTCGGCGCGCGCCTCGACCGGTCGCCCCTCGCCTTCGGTCGCATCGCCACGGACAGAGGCGATCGCATCCGGCCGATGCGGCGCGGCACGAGGTTTGTGAGAGTCTTCGGTCATCGCGGCGTCGCCACGGTATCACCGGGGATCGTCGACTCAGTTCAGGCAAGGAGACTCCGATGAGCCAGCATCCACCCACTGCCCGGCAGGGCGAAACGAACCAGGTCGACCGGCGACAGATCCTTCTTGCGAGCCTCGGCACCGCCGGTGCTCTGACGGCCGCCGGCCGTTCCGAGGCGAGCTCGGGCACGACGGCCTATCAGGCCTCGCGCAAGGAAGGTCTACGTCAGTCGGTCTGCCGCTGGTGCTACGGACGGATGCCGCTCGAAGAGCTGGCAAGCGCCGCCAAGGCAATGGAGCTCGAGTCGGTCGAGATCCTGGACCCCGCCGATTTCGCTGTGCTGCAAGAGCACGACCTGATCTGCGCCATGGTCAACAGCCACTCCATCGAGAAGGGGCTGAACAAGCGCGAGAACCACGAGGGCTGCATCGCGGCGATCCGCGGCGGCATCGACGCGGCGGCGGCCGCCGGCTACCCGAACGTCATCACCTTCTCGGGCAACCGGGACGGGCAGTCCGACGAGGAAGGCCTCGAGCTGTGCACCGAGGCGCTTCAGAGCGTCGTCGGCTACGCCGAGCAGAAGAACGTGACGATCTGCATGGAACTTCTGAACAGCAAGGTCGACCACCGCGACTACATGGCGGACAGCAGCGAGTGGCTCGTTGAGCTCGTGCAGAGAGTCGGCTCGGAGCGGTTCAAGATCCTCTACGACATCTACCACGCGCAGGTCATGGAGGGCGACGTCATCGCCACGATTCGCAAGCACTACGAGTCCATCGGGCACTACCACACGGCGGGCGTACCGGGCCGCAACGAGATCGACGACAGCCAGGAGCTCTACTACCCGGCGATCATGAAGGCGATTCGCGCGACGGGCTACAAGGGCCTCGTCGGCCAGGAGTTCATCCCCAAGGGACCGGACCCGATCGCCTCGCTGCGCGACGCGGTGCGCATCTGCGACGTCTAGCAGTACAGACGAGGAACAGACCATGGCGTCCCCCGAAGAGATGGCCCAGAAGATGCTGGCCAACCTGAAAGAGAAGACCGGCAAGACCGCCGCACAGTGGCAGAAGGTTCTGGACAAAGAGTCCTTCGAGAAGCACGGTGAGATCGTCAAGTTCCTGAAGAGCGAGCACGGAGTCACGCACGGCTTCGCCAACCTGATCGCGCACGAATCGCGAAAGTCGGCATCGATTCACGCCGACTCGCCGGACGACCTCGTCGCAAATCAGTACGCCAAGAAGCCGGACCTCTTGCCGATCTACGAGAAGCTGACCGCCGCCGTGCAGAAGTTCGGCAAGGACGTCGAGATCTCGCCAAAGAAGACGACGGTCAGTCTGCGCCGCAAGAAGCAGTTCGGCGTCGTCAAACCGGCGACCAAGACGCGCATGGACGTCGGCATCCAACTGAAGGGCGATCCCGCCGACGGCCGTCTCGAGGCCTGCAAGGCCGGCGGCATGACGAGCCATCAGGTCTCGGTGACCTCCGTCGCGGAGGTCGACAAGGAGCTGATCGCCTGGCTGAAAGAGGCCTACTCCAGAGCTGGTTGAGGCGGTCCCCTGACGAAGCCGGGCGGTCAGCCGTCGAACGCCTGCGTGTCCCCGACGCTTCCGAAGTTCCGGGCGGGATTCGTGTAGGTGCGCACGGCTCCGGTGACGGTGTCCATCACCTCCAGGTCGTAGGCGACATCGGAGAGCGCACCGAAAAAGACCCAGAACTTTCCGTTCAGCGCGCGACCGTCGAGCACCTTGACGACCAGCTCGACGTTCTCGGTGTCGAAGAACCAGAAGCCGCCGGTGTCCGTCGTCAGCGGAAGGGTCGTTCCGCGACCGCTGCCTCCCGTGAAGTCCTGCCAGCGCACCGAGACGAGAAAGCGATCCTGCAGGCAGAGAGCCTGAGCGCTCGTCGCGCAACTCGACGTGCTCGGGCGCTGCGAGAAGACCGACGCGACGTCGGGCAGTTCAGGCCTTCGCTCTGGATCCGTAGCCGAGCTCGAACGGGGCTGGACCTCCCCTGGCCCACCCAGCAGCGCCTGCGTGTCGCCGCGGCTGGCAAAGGTCCTGGGCGGATTGACGTAGGTGCGGCGCCGCAGCGTCACCCGATCGGTCACCGTCAACCGATAGCCGACGTCGGAGAGAGCGCCGTAGAAGACCCAGTGATGACCGTTGATCGGCGTCCCGTCGACGACCTTGACGATCAGCTCGAGGTTCTCCGGAGAGAAGAACCAGAAGCTGCCGGTGTCCTGCGTCAGCTGCTGGGCCCTTCCCGATCCGACGCTGCCTTGGAAGTCCGTCCACTCGACTTCGAGCTCAAAGCGGCCGTCGCCGAGGCAGAGCGTGGTCGGCGAGGCCGGGCAAGGGCCGGGCTCGATCTCCAGACGCGTCAGGGTGCCGAAGTCACCCCGAGAAACGAGCAAGAGATCGAGTCCGCCATCGTCGGCTCCCAACAGTGCGAAGTGATCGCTACCGATGCCCGTGATGTCCTCTCGTCCCGCTGCACTGAGACGCCTCAAGACCTGTGGCCCTGGTGCCAGTGGATACGCAAAGACGCTATCGCGCTCACCGAAGGACACCGCGTCGAACAGCCTCAGCGGTTCCATGGAGCCCTGCCAGACGGAGCGAGTGCCTTCGCTCGTTCCGTCGCTGACGTAGGCAGTGCCTTCGCGGTCGGACCAGAGGAGAAACTGATGAAGTCCGCCATCCGCGCCGATTCGATCGTTCCACTGACAGGGCAACTCGCACTCAGCCAGTAGATCGAGCGTCCCATCCTCCTTGAAGGAGTAGAGTCGTCTGACGATCTCCGATCGAGTCGGCGAGTCGACCAAGAACGCCTCGCCACCCGAGTGCAGGACTCTCGGCTCGTCCTCCAAGTCCAGGATCTTCTCGGGAGGCCCAGAGACCCTGCTCCGCCAGAGACTCATCGGTGGCTCGGAAGGATCACCAAAGAAGTCGCCCACAAGGAAGTGTGCGTAGCTTCCTTTCGTCGCACTGTCAGTGACCACCTGACTCTCCGGGAAGAGGGAGACAACCTCCGTTCCGAGCGGGGTGCCGTCCGTCCGAAAGAGCCTCGAAGGATCTCCAAAGCCTCCCGATACGAAGAACATGAGCGAGCCATCGACAACCACCATCGATTGCGCCGTACTCTTGGCCGCTTCAGCGAGCTTTGCCGCGCCAGAGCCGTTGTCGTCGACGCTCCAAATCTCCCAGCCGCCGAGCCGTTGCCTCAGGAGAACAAAGACCTTGCGACCAGAGACCACCACCTGCTGCACCTCGCCGGCCGTGAACACGGGGAGGAGCGGATTCGTGCTTCTCGCAGTCCCATCGGTGATCCAGACCTCCTGAAACGAGAAGCTGCTGCGCACGAAGATCGCGCGCCCGTCGGACGCCGTCGCAAAGGGGCGCGGCTTGCTGACGTTGAGCGGAAAGGGACCATTCAGCGCGGCCTCTTCGACTTCAAACAGCTTCTGAGTGCCAGGCAGGCTTCCGTTGGTCGCCCAGACTTCGATCGAGTCATCCAACGTTCCCCCGGTCAGAACGCTGAACAGCAGCAGGTCTCCAATCATCTGGTGTCCCAGCGGGTCGAAGAGTGCCGTCGAGGCGACCTCGAAAGTCCCTTCAGCCGTCCCGTCGCTGCGAAGGATCCTCGTTCCGACGCCCGGCTCGGTTTCTGAAAAGAACCTGATCTGGGATCGCGTCCCGGTCCCCAGATACTGCACGCCGCCTCTCAGCTCCGCCAAGTCGGTGAACACCACAGGTGGTTCAGCGGAACTCGTCTCCGCGAACTCTTGCCCCAATGCGAGCGTTGGGCCGAGCAGCGCGAACGCAGTCGCGAGGCTTGTGAACAAGCCCCGGGCTGTTCGCTCCAGCAGTGACCTCGCCCAACGCTTCTGTCGCTCTCCCATGATCCCTCCTCGACTCGAATGCGTCTCAGGTCTTCCGCTTGCCGGCTCGACCACGATCTTGCAGCATCGGGACGTCACACCAAGGAGCAGTCTAATGGCCGACCAGTTCCCCCGCATCGAAGCTGACCACCGCGACTTCATCGAACGACAGCAGATGTTCTTCGTCGCGACGGCGGCGGCCGACGGCCGCGTGAACTTGTCCCCCAAGGGGCAGGACACGCTGCGCGTGGTCGACGACCAACGCGTGCACTGGCTCAACCTGACGGGCAGCGGCAACGAGACCGCGGCGCACCTGCTCGAGAACGACCGCATGACGCTGATGTTCTGCTCCTTCGAGAAGAAGCCGCTCATCCTGCGGCTTTACGGGCAAGCGCGCTGCGTTCACGTCGGCGATCAGGACTGGGACGAGCTCTCAGCGCCCTTCGGGCAGCACACGGGCGCGCGCCAGGTCTACGACCTCACCGTTGACTTGGTCCAAACCTCCTGCGGCTTCGCCGTTCCTCGCTACGACTTCGTCGAGGCGCGCGACACGCTGACACGCTGGGCCGACAACCGCGGCGAGGACGGCATTCGCGAGTACTGGCGCAAGAAGAATCAGGAGAGCCTCGACGGCCTGCCCACCGGCGTGCCCGTCGGCGACGCTGCCAAAGCAGACTCCTAGAAGAAGCTACGCGTCCGCTGCGGCCGGCTCCGACTCCAAAACCGCCTCACTCTCCGACGCATCGCGGAAGAAGAGCGCGAAGAAGATCGCCGTCACGAGACCGACGCCCGACAGAACGGCCCACAGCCGCGGGTAGTCGATCGGCCAGGAGTCGTGCGGAAGTATGCCCTCGAGGCCGCCTAGTACGTAGCTGCTGAGCACGGGACCGACGCCGAGGATGATGATGCCGAAGACCGTCTGCGCCGAGTGCCGCACGTCTTCCGGCGCGATCCGGTCGACGTAGATGAAGGCGGCGGCGAAGAAGCACGCGTAGCAGAGGCCGTGGATCGCTTGACTGGCCACGATGACCGACGTCGGCAGGAAGGTGCTCGCGAAGATCGCATAGCGCAGGAAGTATGCGAGCGCGCCGAGCGTGACGACCCAGCGGAAACCGAGCCGCTTCAGCAGCCAGCCGGTCAGCACCATGACCGCGATCTCGGCGAACTGACCGATGGTCATCGCCGGTCCAATCTGGCTCGCACCGAGACCGAGCACGTCCCCGAAGTAAGGGCCGGTCTGGATGAAGTAGATCTGGTGGATCACCGCGATCGGCAGACTTGCGAGAACGAGGATGAGAAACGACGGCTTCGTCAGCAGGCCGAACGCCTTGGCGAAGGCCAGCTTCTCGACTCCGTCGCGCTTGGGCGGCGTGTGCGGAAGGCAGAAGAAGGCGAAGACGGCGTAGATCATCGCCCCGGCGCCGCTCCACTTGAGCGCATCGACGAGACGCGAGACGGCGTCCGGCACCTCCGTACCGCTGTAGAAGGGCGGCAGCGCCTGAAATCCGACGTCCTTGAGCAGCCAGACGAGCGGAAAGATCCAGCTCGCCGCAATCCACCCCACCGTGCCCCAGACGCGCACCAGCGGAAAGCGGCGCTCCGGGTCGTCGAGGTGAGCGAACGAGAGCGAGTTCGTCAGCGCCAGCGTCGGCATGAAGAGCACGCTGTAGACCATGGAGAGAACCAGCCACGCGGTGAACGTCGTCTGGTAGGCGGTGAAGAACTTGACGGCGCCGCCGGCAAAGAGGAGAAACGCCAGGAACTTCTCCGTCGGGAAATAGCGGTCGGCGAACTGGCCGGCCAGAAAGGGCGCTGTCACCGCACCGATCGCACCTCCGACGCCGCCGATGAGCCCCACCTGATACGGCGTGAAGCCGAGACCGCCCTCCGCCGGAGAGGCCTGCAGGTAGCGACTCAGGATCGGCAGCCAGACGCCCCAGATGGCGTACTGGAGGAACATCATCGTGGCGAGGCGCGAAGTGAGCACAGGCGGTCTCCAAAGAAGCGAAGCGCCGACGGGTCGGCGCGAGAAGGCGGCGAGCTGTGAGCGGTTCCACCGCATGATGTCACTGCAGGCACAGCGACGTCACGGGGGCAGCAGGCGGACCCGTCAACCAGCGCCGCATCCGACAGATCGCTGACAATGGGATGCGCTCCGGCTGTGAGAATGAAGTCGGAGGGAGGAAGCGATGATGAAGATCAGCCACGCCGTCTACAAAGTGGCGGACCTGGACGAGGCGGTGAAGCGCTACCGAGACGACGGCTTTGACGTCCAGTACGGCAAAGCCGACAAGCCCTACAACGCGCTCGCCTACTTCGCCGACGGCTCGTACTTCGAGCTGCTAGCGGGCATCCCGATGCCAGGCTGGGCGAACCGCCTGCTGAGGCTCTTCGGGAAGAGGGCGTTCGCGGAGAGGATCAGCTCTTGGCAAAACGCCGACGAAGGCCTCATCGGACTCGCGCTCGAGTGCGAGACGGATCGGTTCGACGAGACCAAGAAGCTGCTCAAAGACTCCGGCCACAAGTACTTTTCGTTCCGATCGAAGCGCTCCGAGCCGAGCGGTCGCGTACTGAAGTTCGCCGGCGTGATGCCCGACGAAATGAAGATCCCCTTCTTCGGCACCTGCGACACCGACCTCAAGCGCGAGGGCTTCGTGCACCCGAACGGGGTCGTCGGCTACAAGAGCATCTCCTTCGGCACGACGGAGGAGCTGATGCCGCTGGTTCAGAGGCTCTGCTCCGACGACCGGCTGCACTTCTTCGTCGGCGACGGCGTCAAGGACCTGGAGTTCGACTACGAAGCGAGCTGAGATCGACCTCGTGCGGAGCCTTGGCGCTGTAGCTGGAGTCTAGGCTGCCAGAGTGCCGCCGGATCGACGCGACGCCGACTTCTGCACCTCTCCGAACAGTCGGTTCTGCCCATAGCTGCCACCGAGTGTCGGGACCTGATTCAAGACCGGCTCGAGCAGCCGAGCGCTGTGATCAAAGTCGGCGTTGGCATAGAGGCGCAGAGCCCAGGCGACCTGGAGCAGAAGCTTCTGCTGTGGACACAGGCTGCCGCTCACCGTGCGGTCGAGCCAGCGGTCCAGCGAAGCGACGTCGCGCGCGCCGGCGAAGGCGAGCACATTGTGCAGCTGCGTGTAGCGCTTCGCCTCACCCCCCGTCGCGCTGCGCAGAGCGGCCCGGCGCACCGCCGTCCATTCCAGGCGGTCGTGCTCGTAGCCAGCGAGACTCAGGCGCCACAGCAGAGAGGGTCCGTCCGTCAGGGCAATACCCTCTTCGACGGCCGGCAGGATGTACCGACGGAAGCGTTCGTGCGCCGCTCGCAGGGTTCCCACACCGATCTCGAAGACCGCCATGTGCCACTGCAGATGAACCCAGTCGCTGCGCAGCTCGTCGAAGTGACCTCGCTCGAAGGACCTCCGCTGCTCGTCGAGGAAGGCGCCCAGGGCCTCGGCGCCCACGGCAAAGAGCCCTGCATCGAGAAGCTCGTGAGCGAGCTCGTGCGCCTCCCCCAGGAGGCCCTGCTGAAAGAACTCGAAGCCGGATTTGTCGGTGGCCGTCGCGCGGCGGGAGGGTGGGGTGCTCATGGCAATTCTCTCGAGGTCGAAACGCAGTGCATTCTGCGCTCGCCCCCTGTACGAGGATCTCGAGGAGAACCCGCCACAGCGCGCATCCGGTTCTCGCGACAAAGGGCAAGGCGCCGGCCCAGGCTCGCGGCAGCTCAAACGAGGACGCGAGCGAAGTACTCCACAGCGAAGTCCACCAGCGAGCGCGTCGAAAACAGCATCGCCTCCGCCTCGCCGACGCATCCGACGATCAGGTCTCCGGCAATCCGGAACTGCTCGCCGACGACGGGAAAGTGCTCGCCGTTGTCGTTGGCCATGTTCGCGGTCTCCACCCAACGACGTTCGCCGTCCACCTCGACGGGAATGCGGTTCGTCGTGGTGCGCCGCTTCTCTACGAGCGACTCGGCGTAGTGCAGCGAGGTGCAACGGTTGAAGCCCACACCGAGGAGCAGCGTCTTGCTGTCGAGGTCGTAGAGCTTCTCGAACGGCGTGCCGCGCCCTTCACAGAACTCGAGCGCGTGCTCGGCCGTGATCTCCGTCGCCTGTCCGCCTTTTGCGCAGACCGAGACGAGCGGGTGGGAGCTTCTCAGCGTGCCGGGGTAGGTCCGGAAGGCCTCCGGGATCGCGCCCATCGTCGTCGGCGTCGTCTGCGGATCAAAGAGCGGCAGGTGCTCACGAATTGCGTCGTGCCACTCGGGCTGGACGCGAGGATCGTCCCAGTCGGCCGGATCGCAGACGGACGGCGACTCGCCGGGCATGACGACCGTACCTTCGTTGCCAACGGCTTCGAGAAGGGCACGAATCACGGTGACAGGCCCGCCGACGGTCCATCCGACCTGGCCGAGCGCGGAGTGCACCATGACGATGTCGCCTGGAGCCAAACCAAGAGAGCGCAGATCCGCGTGGAGGGAATCCTGAGTGTTCGGCAGGGTCATCCGACCCCCTACAACGCCATCGGCCCGGCCTTCTCCGTCTCGACGCCGAGTTCCTGGACCGCCCACTCGAAGACCTCGGCCTCGAGCGCACCGTCACGCACCAGCGCCGAAAGCGTGGCGACGGCGATGTCGGCGGCCGACACCTCGAAGTGACGACGAATCTCTGGACGCGCTTCGCTGAGCCCGAAGCCGTCGGTCCCCAGCGCGACGAGGCGGCCGGGTACCCAGCGGGCCAGAGCATCGGCCTGCGAGCGCAGGTAGTCGCTGGCAAAGACGAACGGGCCCGGCTTGCCGTCGAGCGACTTCTCGAGAAAGGAACGTTTGGCCTTCTTGCCAGGGTGCAGGCGATTCCAGCGCTCGATCTCGGCGGCATCGCGGTGCAGCTCGCCGTAGCTCGTGACGCTCCAGACGGCGGCAGCGACGCCGTACTGCTCGAGCAGCTCGCGCGCTTCGAGCACCTGGTACATCACGGCGCCGCTGCCGAAGAGCTGCGCCGTTTGCAGAGGCTTCGCCCCCGCCACCTTTCGCTGCGGCGCCTTGAAGCGGTAGAGGCCGCGGATGATGCCGTCTTCGGCACCCTTCGGCATCGCCGGCATCGGGAAGTTCTCGTTGCCCACGGTCAGGTAGTAGAAGACGTCTTCCTGCTCTTCGTACATGCGGCGGATGCCTTCACGCACGATGACGGCGAGCTCGAAGGCGAAGGCCGGGTCGTAGCTCAGCAGGCTCGGCACCGAGGAAGCGACGATCTGCGAGTGGCCGTCCTGATGCTGCACGCCCTCACCGTTGAGCGTCGTGCGGCCGGCCGTGCCGCCGAGCAGGAAACCGCGACAGAGCTGATCGCCCGCGGCCCAGATGAGGTCGCCGACGCGCTGGAAGCCGAACATCGAGTAGAAGATGTAGAACGGAATCGTCGGCACGCCGAAGTTGGCGTAGGCCGTGCCGGCGGCGATGAACGACGCCATCGCGCCGGCCTCGCAGATGCCCTCCTGCAGAATCTGACCGTCCGCCGCCTCGCGGTACGGCGACAGGGTGCCTTCGTCGACCGGCGTGTAGTGCTGACCTTCCGGGGAATAGATGCCAGCGATGCGGAAGAGGCCGTCCATGCCGAAGGTGCGGGCCTCGTCGGGCACGATGGGCACGACGTACTGACCGACGTTTTTGTCGCGCAGTAGCTTGGCGAGCAGGCGCACCGTCGCCATCGTCGTCGAGATGGCGCGGTCTCCCGTACCGTCGAGCAGCGCCTGGAAGATGTCGAGATCGGGCGTCTTGAGCGCCGGGCAGTCGGTGTGGCGCTCGGGAAGGTAGCCGCCGAGCTCGGCCCGACGCTCTTTGAGGTAGCTGACGACCTGGCCGTCTTCGTCCGGGGCGTAGAAGTCGGCCTCTTTGATCTGCCCCTCGGAGAGCGGAATGCCGAAGCGACGGGCACACTCGAGGCGCTCATCGTCCGACATCCGCTTCTTCTGGTGCGCCGTGTTCTGGCCCTCGGCCTGCTCGCCGAGGCCATAGCCCTTGATCGTCTTGAAGAGGATGACCGTCGGACGGCCGTTCGTCTCGAGCGCCTTCTCGAAGGCGGCGTAGACCTTGAGGTGGTCGTGACCGCCGCGCTTGATCGTGCGCACCGTCTCGTCGGTCAGTGTCTTCATCACTTCGGCGAGCTCGGCGCTGTCGCGCACCCAGTGGTCACGCACCGCCTTGCCGTCGAGCACCGAGTACATCTGGTAGTCGCCGTCGACCGCCTCTTCCATGCGTGCGAGCAGCACGCCGTCGTCGTCGCGCTCGAAGAGAGCATCCCACTCTCCGCCCCAGATCACCTTGATGACGTTCCAACCGGCGCCGCGAAACGAGCGCTCGAGCTCCTGGATCACCTTGCCGTTCCCGCGCACCGGTCCGTCGAGGCGCTGCAGGTTGCAATTGATCGACAGGATCAGATTGTCGAGCCCTTCGCGCGCGGCGATGCCGATCGTGCCGACGACCTCGGGCTCGTCCGCTTCTCCGTCGCCGATGAAGGTCCAGACCTTGGCGCCGTCGACCGGCTTGAGGCCGCGGTTCTCGAGGTAGCGAGCAAAGCGCGCCTGATAGATCGAGCTGACGGTCGAGAGCCCCATCGACGCCGTCGGCATCTGCCAGAAGCCCGGCATGCGACGCGGATGCGGATAGGACGGCAGTCCGCCGGCGGGCTGAAGCTCACGGCGAAAGTTCTGCATCTCCTCGAGCGAGATACGACCTTCGAGAAAGGCGCGCGCATAGACGCCCGGCGAGGCGTGCGCCTGCACGTTCACCAGGTCGCCGCCGTAGCCTTCGCTGCGCGCCTTGAAGAAGTGGTTGAAGCCGACCTCCAGCATCGTCGCCGCAGAGGCATAGGTCGCGATGTGCCCGCCAACGCCGGAGCCGTTGTCGTTCGCCTGCAGCACCATCGCCATGGCATTCCAGCGAATGACGTTCTCGATGCGCTCCTCGAGGTCGACGTCACCCGGATAGGCCGGCTGCTCCGCGACCGGGATCGAGTTCTTGTAGGGCGTGTTCAGCGACTCGGCGGCCAGGTCGACGCCCAGGGCCGCCGCCTTCTCGTCGAGGCCTCGCAAGATCTCGCGAACACCCTCTGGGCCGTGCACCCGCAGCACGTCGGAAAGCGCTTCGAGCCACTCGGAGCGCTCGTCCTGCCAATCATTGGTCTCGAAATCCAGCACACTCTCAGTCAACGCAGAATCTCCAGCGGTTTGAACCGCTCAGAGTATCAGCGGTCGCCCTCGGGAAGACCCTCGAGAAAGGCCATAGACTCGACTCATGGCGATTCGCAACACGCCGATCGAGCCGGGCCAGTCGGTTCCGAACATCACCGAGCTGCAGATCGAAGAAGCCCAGCGCCGGGAGCGCCCCAAGAGCCGTCTCAAAGTGCCCGGAAAGACCCTCGAGGACGGGCTGCGCGAGGTCATCGAGTCCGCCGACTTCCCTGAAGGACGGCGCCTGCGTCTGCCGAACCGTCGTCCGCCGCGCGATCCGGAAGCCGCCGAAAGCCGCAGACGGGCCGAGTCCAACGCTCCGACGGGCCCCAAGCTGAGCCCGAATCGCAAGCGTCTGCTGCTGGTGCCCTTTGCGCTCTTCCTGCTGCTCCTGGCCGTCGGGCTCTACCAGACGAACAAGCCGATGCCGCTCGGTACTTCGGTGGCCTCCGAGCCTGCCCCTGCACGGGTCGAACTCCTCCTCGATCTCACCTACGATGACGCGGCCGGCAGCAAGGTGCACGATCAGCAGATCTTCGACCGCCTCTTCCGGCTCATCGACGAAGCGCAGGGCTTCCTGCTGCTCGACATGTTCCTCTTCAACGACTTCGCCGCGAGCGGCGAGCCGCTGCGCCCACTGAGCGGCGAGCTCACCGAAGCGCTGCTCGTGAAACGCCGGGAGCAGCCAGCGATGCCGGTCGTCTTCGTCACCGATCCTCTGAACACGGTCTATGGCGGCCGCAAGACGGAGCATCTGGAGCGTCTCCAGGACGCAGGCGTCGACGTCGTCTTCACGCGGCTGGAGGAACTGCGCGACTCGAACCCCCTCTACTCCTCTTTCTGGCGCATCTTCCTCGCCTGGACCGGCAACGACCCCGAGGCTGAGACGCTGCCGAACCCGTTCGACCCGGAAGACAAACTCTCCCTGCGCAGCTACTTCCACCTGCTCAACTTCAAGGCCAACCATCGCAAGGTCGCCGTGACTCTCGCCCGGGACGGTACCCCGCGGGCCCTCGTCTCCTCCGCCAATCCGCACGACGGCAGCGCCGCGCACTCGAACATCGCCTTCGTCGTCGATGGTCCGGCAGCCTACGCCCTCGCCGAGAGCGAGCTCAACGTTGCGCGCTTCTCCGGTCTACGCAGCGCCGGGGATCTTCTCCAGCGGCTGCGCGAGGTTCCGAACGAAGGCGCGCTGCCCGCCGCGCCCCTCGCTGAGCCGGTGGAAGCAGCGGGCGAAGAGACAGCGGCAGCCGGCGACGAGATCGAGGCGCCCGGCGAACCCTCCGACCTCGTCGAGGCTCAGCTCCTGACCGAGGGCGCCATCGGGCGCGCCCTGGTCGCCGATCTCGACAGTCTCGGCCCCGGAGATGCGGTCGCGGGTACGCTCTTCTACCTCTCGTGGCGGCCGGTGATCGAAGCTCTGATCGGCGCCGCCGAGCGGGGCGCCTCGGTGCGCCTGATTCTCGACCCCAACCGCGACGCCTTCGGGCGCGAGAAAAGCGGCGTGCCGAACCGTCCGGTGGCCCATGAGTTGACGGTGCGCAGCGAGGGCGCCATCGAAGTGCGCTGGTACGCCACTCAGGGCGAGCAGTTCCACAGCAAAGCCCTGCTGCTGCGCAGGGGGCAGGAGCTTCTCGTCCACGGCGGCTCCGCCAATCTGACGCGGCGCAACGTCGGCGACCTCAACATGGAAGCCAACGTGCGCCTGCGCATCCCCGCCGGAGCGGAGCCGGGAAATCGCCTGCTGCAGACCTTTCAGCGACTCTGGGCCAACCGGGACGGTCGCTTCACCCTCGACTATTCCGAATTCGAGGATCGCGAGGTTTCGAGCTACTGGAAGTACCGGTTCGGGGAGGCCACGGGCCTCTCGACTTTCTGATCGCCCCTGAGGACGACTTCGACCGCCGCTCGCGGCGTTTGGGGAATACCGACGGCCCTGAGTACGATTGGGACACGGTGAGCCTTCTTGCGTCTGCGCACCGCGCCTCCGGCTTCACCGCCCGGGCCTCAGAGCGTCTCCCACGCCGAAGATCCTGGTCCTCCCATCTCCAGACTCCCCACCCCGAGGGACCCCGTTCCAAGCCCACGTTCCGGCGCCCCGAGCGCCGGCCGCCGGTCTCCGCGCACCCCGACAGAAGATCATGAGCCTCAGACACCTTCGCCACTTCGTCGCCCTCGTCTCGCTGAGCTGCGTGAGCCCCTGGTCCGCCGGGGCCCAGGAGACCGAGCTGCGCATGCTCACCGCCACTCCGGATCAGAAGCGCCCGGCGGCTGCCCAGCGCCTTGGCCCAGCGGATCTCGACTTGACGATCGACGGCGTCACATCGTCGGTCACGGAGGTTGCTCCGGCGAGCGACCGCGGTGTGACGCTCTACCTCGACGCCTCGCTTTCGCGCCCCGGCACGATCCAACGCATCAGTGACCTCCTGATCTCACAGGTCGAGACTCTCGTTTCGCTCGGCAAGTTCGAGATCGTCCTGGCGGACCCGGAGCCCCGCGCCATCCTGCCGCCGAGCCAGGACGTCGAATTCGTTCGGCAGGCGCTCGAGAGAGCCTTCGTCAGCGACGCGGGCGAAGACGCCCTGCGCCTGCGTCGGCGCGCCTTCCTGAGTGCCCTCGGTCGCCCCGATGCTGCACCGCAGGATCTCGCCGAGGAAGCCGTACGTGACGAGATCGCCATGCTTCGCGCTCAGAGCGACGAGCTCCTCTACTGGATGGTCGAGAACGGTCGCCGCGGCGGCCAGGGCGTGCTCCTGCTGGTCAGCGACGCGCTCGGCAACGATCCCCTCGACTTCTACCTTTCGCACGTCACCAGTAACGCTACGCTCGCCGCTCTGAGCCTTCAGACTCCGACGACCACCGAAATCGAGGAAGCCGCACTGCACACCGGCTGGTCCGTCTTTCCCATCGGCCTCTCGGAGAGCGAGGCTTCGCGCGCTCTGAGTACGTCCTCGTCCCCCGAGCTTCCGATCGGCTTTCGCCTGCGCCTCGGAGCGCGCGACCGCGACGAGCCCGAGCCCGAACCGGAGCAGCCCGTCGGCCTCGAAGAGCCACCGGTCGAGCGCTTTCGCTCGCTCGCTGCGAGCACAGGCGCTCTGGCGGCCATCGACGTCGAGGAGTTGGAGAAGCTCATTGCGGCGCTACCGCACCGCGTCGACGTCACCTACGAGTCGCCCAAGACGCGCCAGTCGGAGCTACGCCTGACGAGCGACAGCGTGAAGCTCTCGGCCTCGCGCGCCGCTCTCACCGAACGTCCGCGCTCTCTGGCCGAGCTTGCCGTTCGGCGCGTGCTCAAGGGCGAGATCGAAGAGGAAGAGATCGACATGGTCTCGCAGATCGAGTTCGACCCGCAGCAGGTCGGCCGCTCGGCCGCGACGCTCGAGCTCCTCATCTCCCCTGACTTCCCGCCGCCCTGGCGGTTGACGATCGGCATTCACACCCAAGACGACGAGGTCGTCTTCCGGCACGAGGAGAAGCCTACCGCAGACCTGCTCTCCGACCCTGATCAGGGCGAGTACTACCGTCACACTGCGGAGATCATCCTGCCGCGCGGTACCGACGCCGCGGCGGTGTTCGTGGAGAGCGACCGCGGCACCGGCTCGACCCTGGTCGACTTCGTCGACGTACTCGGCGCGACCGAGATCACCGAGGAGACGAGCGCACCGGCCGAGCGCCTCCAGCTGAAGCCGCTCCCGGAAGGCGTCCTGCGAGGGAGGGTCGAGGTCGAAGTCGAGACCACCGAGGAAGTGAGCCGCGTTCTCTACGTGCTCAACGGCAAGCCGGCAGCGCGCCGCAGGTCCCGCCCCTTCAAGGCGAAAATCGACGTCGGTCGTGCCGGGCGCACGGCGCAGCTGATCGCCGTCGCGTTCGATCGCGACGGCAACGAGATCGACCGCGATCGGCTGGTCATCAACGAGCCGCCGGAGTCTTTCTGGGTGCGCATCGTCGAGCCGGGACCAGGTCTTCACGCCGGACCGACCGACGTCGAAGCGCGCGTCAAAGTGCCGAACGGTTCACGGCTCGACGAGGTCGACTTCTACTGGAACAACCGGCGCGTCGCCGCTGCCTACGAACCGCCCTACCGCCGCTCGGTGCCCATTCCGGTAAGTCAGCCGGAGGGCTTCCTTCGCGTCGAAGCCAAACTCAGCGACGGCCGCATCGCCGAAGACGTGCTGCTGGTGAACCGTCCGGGCTTCGGCGAGCAGATCGGCGTCGAGCTCGTCGAGCTCTACGTCGTCGCCTCGGACCGCGACGGCAAGCCGGTACGCGACCTCGAACAGAGCGATTTCGAGATCACCGAGGACGGCGCGCTCCAGGCGCTCGAGAGCTTCGAGATGGCGGGCGATCTGCCGCTGACCGTCGGACTCGCGATGGACTCGTCGAGCAGCCTCTTTCGCCGCATGCCCGCGGTGCAGGAAGCCGCCAATGGCTTCGTGCGCGGCCTCGAGAGCGGGAGGGACCGCGCCTTCCTCGTCGGTTTCGGCTCCGAGGCGACACTGCGTCAGCCGACGACCCGCGACCTGGAGAAGGTGCGGGAGGCGATCGACGAGCTCGAGCCTCAGGGCACGACCGCCGTCTGGGGTGCTCTCTCGCTGTCCATGGATCAGCTCGAGGGGATCACCGGGCGCAAGTCTCTCGTCGTCTTCTACGACGGCGACGACGAAGACAGCCAGAACGTCTACGAGAAGGCCCTGCGCCGCGCGCGGCGAGCCCGCATTCCGATCTATCTGATCCTGGTGAACGACGCCGCGGCACGCACCGAGGGCCGCAGCTTCTCGAGCCGCGCCTTCGTCTCCAAGCTGGATCGGCTGGCCCGCGCCGGCGGCGGCAAGGTCTACTACGTCTCGACGACGGAGAACCTCGAGCCGATCTTCGCGGCGATCTCCGAAGAGTTGCGCTCCCATTACCTGCTCACCTACTACCCCGCGCTCACCCCTGGCGGGCCACTCTGGCGTCCCGTCGAGGTCAAGGTGAAGCGTCGCGGTCTGCGCGCGCGCACGATCGAAGGCCGCGAACTCTACTGAGAAGCGAGCAAGGCAGTGAGCACGCAACGCCGTCACTGGAGATCGCAGGGCGCGAACCGCGCCCTGGGGTTCGTACTGCTGTCGGCGCTCCTGTTCGGATCCGTGCCCGGGTCCGCAGCCCAGGACCTGCGGACGCTCTGGATCTGGGGAGATCGCGGAACCGAACCGCCGGAGGTCCTCGAGCAGGGCCTCGCGCGTGAGGTCGTCGATCTCGCCGTCGCCCCGGAGGGAAGCTGGCGCGTCATCGTCTACGTCGACCTGCCGATGAGTTCACCAGAGCTTCTCGACCAGGCCCTCGAATGGACCGCCGAGGCGGCGGAACGTCTGGTCGCGCTCGGCACGGTCGAGGTGCTCTCCGCCGAAACGGTCGTGCAGCAGGTGCTCGAACCCACTCGAGACGCCGCCGAAGTAAGGGCCGCTCTCGACCACGTCGCCGGCGCCAACGATGTCGCCGGAGAGCTCCAGGAAATGCTGCTGGCCCCCGGATCCGAGCCGGAGGAGTCAGAGGTACTCGACGCCTTCTTCGAGCAGGAAGAGCTGCTCGCCTGGCAGGAAGACCTCTTCGCCGACAGCCTCTGGTCGGAGGAACGCTGGCAAGGAGGTTCGGCGGGCTCCAGCGCACCGGTGGCCGTGCTGTGGATCGGAGCGCCCTCGACGGATCCCGTGCGGCAAGCCCGCGAGCTGGTCGGTGAACGCGCCTCGGTCCGTTTCGAACCACGCCTGCAGTCGACGACGGCCGAGCGTCGCGAGGGGCTCGAGCGGGCCCTCGCCGCCTCCGGCTTCGCGCTCTTCCCCATCGTCGAGGCGGGTGGCCAGACCTCCTCGACTCTCGCCGAGGCGACCGGCGGGCGCGAGATCACCGACAGCAGTCAGCTGGCGAACGCGATCACCGAGCTCGAGTCGGTGCGCGCTCTGCGTTATCGCACGGCGGCTCTGCCGATCGACGAGCCCTACCCGCTCGATCTCCGCGCACCCGGAGCGTCCTTTCGCAGTCCGCGCTGGGCGACGACGGTGACGCCCCGTTTCGTCAGCCGCTCGCGCGCTCGACGGTTCAGCCAGGGGGAATCGGAAGGGCGCCTGCAGGTGACGAGCCGCTACCTGGAGCCGGAGTCCGGTTCGTCCTTCCTGGAGACGCTCGTCGAGTGGCCCGAAGGCGAAGGCAGACCCGACGACAGCGCCGTGTTGCGGGTCACGGTGGTGCGCCGCGAGCTCGACGCCGAGCCTGTCGTCACGCAGGCCTTCGGCAACGGCTCCCCCCTGGAAACGGCCTGGGTGCATCGTCAGCCCGTCACGGCACCGGACGAAGCCGACCTCACCGTCGTCGTGGAACAGCTCGACGGCAAGCTCTGGGGAGCCGCTACCGCCGACGTCGGCAACGAGTCGTTGATGGCCGAAGCTCCCGGTGCCACTCTCGAGGAGGCGGGCTCCCCGCCGCCGGTGGTCCGCAGCGCACGCCGCGCGGCGCTGCCCGACGCCGAATCACCGAAGCGGCCAACGGCGGCCGATCTCATCGGCGAGCCGCAGCCGCGACCCGAGGTCGCCGCCGCACAGCAGCGCCTGTCACTCCTCAAGATCGTGCCACCGCGTGCCCGCCGCCTCAGGGGCCGGCACGAATTCAAGATCCTGCTGACCAACATGGCGATCCGCAAGGTCGCTTTCGAGCTCGACGGCGAACTCGTCGGCGAAGACGCCAAGCGTCCCTTCGACCTCACCATCGACCTCGGCCAGAGCGGGCAGCCGCGAAGCCTGGTCGCCATCGGCTACTCCGGCCAGGGTTCGGAGATGACTCGTGACCGCATCGAGATCAACCCGAGCCGGCAGCGCACGGGCGTCTTCCTGACGGAGGTCCAGCTCCAGGGCGACGAGAGCGTGCGCGCCGAAGCGAGCGTCTCCCTGGCCTCACAGAGCGCTGACCTCGACCGCGTCGAGATCTACCGCAACGAGACCCTCGGAGCGACCCTGACCCGCCCTCCCTACCGCACGACGCTGCCCGGACCCGGCCGCGCCGACGCCGACTACGTGAGAGTCGTCGCCTACTTGAAGGACGGTACCTTCCTGGAGGACGTCCGGCTCCTCGGCAGCGACACGGTCAGCGAGAGCGTCGACGTCAACCTGGTCGAGGTTTACGCGGTGGTGACCGACGAGAACGGCGATCCGGTCCAGGGCCTCGAAGCCGAGGCCTTCGAGGTGAGCCGCAAGGGGGACCCCGTCCTCATCGACCGCTTCGCGGTGGCCGACGAGGCGAGTCTCGAGGTCGGACTGGTCGTCGACACCTCGCTCAGCATGTACAGCCTGATGCCGGACACGCGAAAGGCCGCGGCTCGCTTCCTCAGCGACCTGCTGACGCCGATCGACCGCGCCTTCCTCGTCGACTTCGACAACCGACCGCGGCTCGCGCATCCCACCACGGGTCGGCTCACCTCGCTCCTGTCTTCGCTCGGCTCGCTCCGAGCGGGCGGGTCGACGGCGCTCTACGATTCCATCCTCTTCGCACTGCTGCACTACGAGCGCGGGCTCGGGCGCAAAGCCCTCGTCCTGCTCACCGACGGTGACGACGTGCAGAGCCAGTTCTCCTACCGACGGGTCTACCAGACGGCCGCGGCGAGCGGCCTGCCCGTGTATTTCCTCGCACTCGGCGGCTTCGACGACGAGCGGCCGAGCTTCCGCAAATCGGATCTCGAGGCGATCGCCAAGAGCAGCGGCGGCCGCGTCTTCTACCCGTCGTCGATGGACGACGTCAACGCCGCCTACCGGAAGATCGGCAGCGAGCTCCGCAGCCAGTACGTGCTCGCCTTTTCGACCGAAGAGTTGCTCGACGAAAACGCGCTCGAGGAGATCCGCGTCAAGCTCAGCGACGACCTGCGCGGCAAGAAGTACAAGATCCGCTTCGTCGCCGGCCTGCAGTAGTCCGCAGTTCCTGCGAGCGTTCGCGACCGTCGCCATACGGACGAACTGAAGGCCGCTGTCCGTGCGCTTCGTCGCTGCTGAGTACTCGCGGTAGAGCGGGTCGACCTGGAGCGCTTCGCCTGAATCGACGACGAGTGCGGCCTTGCTCCAGCCCCACTCCCGTCCGGCTGGAGCCCGGCATAGGCGGCGCTACCGAGGCTCTGCCGTCCCTTCTCGAAGGTGAAGCGCGGACTTCCCAGAGAGTCCAGCTCAGCGAACATCTCCCTCGGTCGTGGCACTCAGCGCTCGTCGGTCGCTCCGTCGATTCTGAGAGTCTCCCAGAAGACGTCGCCCCGTTCTACGCGGCGACGCAGGGCGGCTTGTTTGGGGCTCAGCTTCGAGACTCCGCTCTTCACCTCGATGAAGGTAACGCCCTCCTCCGGGTCGAAGTGAACGTAGTCGACCGGCTGACCGAGGAAGACCGTGCTCGTCCCCTCGCGGCCGACCTCCACGGGGAAGGCCTCCGCCAGCGGCGCCAGAGTCTCCGTCAGAAGCCCGAGCCTCACCTCGGAGCTCTTCTGCTGCGCCCGTACCGCTCGAATCCTCCGATCGAAAGAAAAGAGCTTCCAGGCGAGCGGCCGCAGGAGCCACAGCGCCAACAGGAGGCAGAGAGCCCCGACGACGACGCCGGCCAGAAAGCTCTGCGGCAGAAGCTCGCCCGCCCGCTGCAGCGCTTCGGCAGCCCTCTGGCCTTCGGTCATCCGTCGAGCATGACCCGCAGAATGGTGTCCTGCGTGCCGACCAGGTCGCCGGTGCTCACCAGCTCACGCTTCTTCATGGCCAGACCGTTGATCAGCGTCGGTCTCAGCTCGTCGAGGTTCTGCACGTACACCTGATCGTCCCGCTGGACGAGCTCGAACTGCTCTTTGCCGATGTTCTCCTCGCCGGCCAGGACACAGTCGCAGGTCGATCGGGTACCGACGACGGCGCGAGCGTGCAGCACGGTCCGGTACTCGCGTCCCTTGTTCTGACCGCGCACGACGACGAGTCGCACGACGCGCCGGCGGAGCGGTCGCTCGGGATCGAGCGGCACGCTGTCGGTGTCGAACTCGTCGCGCGGGCGGAGCTTCACCTCGGGCAGGGAATCGGGCGTTGGCGCGAGGCGTCCAGCCTCCATCGACTTGCCGCGCAGACGCGAGCCAGCCCCCGCGAGTGCACCCTCGGCCGGCGTCTCGGCGGGGGCAGCGGCAGCAGGGGCCGCCGTCCCGACCGTCGGCGCGGCGGGCGCGACGGCCGGAGGCGTGAGCTCGATCTCTCCGTCGACCGGCGCGGTCGGCCTGCGGCGCCGGGCGATCACGGCGAGCACGGCGGCGAGAGCCAGCGCGCCGAGCAGGAGCGGCAAGAATCGGAGTCGTCCATCCGAAGAGGGGGTCGGCGCCTCCGTGGGCGCTGACTCGACCTCGGGGGCGGGAGCCGAAGCGGCCGGGGCCACGTCGGCGACAGCGGCGGCGGCCATCGGCAGGAGCCGCACCTCGGTGCCCTCGGTGAGCACGCGCCCGTCCTTCTCGAGCCGCAGCTGGAGCCGGTAGGTCCGACCGTCCGGGGCGCACTTCGGGCACGTTGCGTCGACGATGAGCACGCGATCGATCGCACGACTGATCCATGCGTAGGACTCGGCAAAGGCGGTCTGTTCCGACTCGAAGAAGGCGCCGCCGGAGTTCGAAGCGAGGCGACGCAACACGTTCAGGTCGCGCGAGCGTTGGGGCTCGCCGAACTGGCTGTGGCCGATGGCGTAGATCGGCATCGGCTGGTCCCGGAGACGCTCCAGAACGTCGTCGAGCGCCAGGCCACTGCCCTCGTCACGGCCGTCGGAAAGCAACACGATCACACGGCGTGAGGGCAGATCCTCGTCCTGACGCTGACTCAGCGTGAGTGCATCTGCCAGTCCACGGTGCAGTAGCGTCAGTCGGTCCGTCGGAGACAGGCTTTGCAAACCGGCACGCAGGGCATCGATGTCACGCGTGAGATCGACGATCAACTCGCTCTGCTCGCCGAAGGCGAGGATCGCAGCGCGGTCGTTGAGGGCGAGGTTCGAGATCCAGGAATCGATCGCCGCGCGGATCTCGTCGAAGCGCTCGAGCGACAGGGAGGCCGAGACGTCGACGAGAAAGATGAAGGCGACGCCCTCACCGCTGCTGGTAAACGGCTTCGAAGAACCGATCTGCAGCGCGTCTTGTCCCAGAGTACCGGTCAGGGACCCCATCTCGATCTCATCGAGGAAGCGGCCACCGTCCGTCTCGACGTCGAGATAGAGGCGCAGGGACGGCGTCGCCGTCTCCCTCTGCACGACGTCGCTGATCGCCAGACGCTGTGGCGGATCCAGCTGTGCAGAAGCGACGCTGGTGAAAAGCGCGAGAGCCGTCACCGCAAGGGCTGCCGGCACACCGCACCGGCGTGCTGGAGCGACTCTGACGGTGCCGGGGTTCAACGATTCCTCGAGAGAAAACAAAGCAGCAGAGATGGCAAAAGAGGGGATTCGAGGCGCGGTCGTGCGCCAGAAGCCCTATTCTAGCGTGCCGCCGCTCAGAATGTCCCATGGGATACTGACCCGTGGCCCGACGTGTTCCCCGCAACGGCTAGGTGCTCATCACCGGAGCCAGCACCGGGCTTGGCTTCGCACTGTCTCAGCACCTCCTCGAGACCGACTACCGCCTCATTCTCACGGCGAGGGGGTCCTCGCTCGCCCGCTTCCAGGAACGCGGCATCGAACCTTCCGACCGCATCCGGCTCCGCGCTCTCGACGTCACCTCGCACGACGAGCGCTGCGCTCTCGTCGAAGAGGCCGAGCGCGACTGGGGCGGCGTCGACGTCCTGGTCAACAACGCCGGCATCGCCATCCGTTCGGTCGTCGAGCACGTCAGCGAGGAAGACCGCCTGCATCAGATGGGCGTGAACTTCCTGGCGCCAATGGCCCTGGCGCGGCTCGTTCTGCCGTCGATGCGGCGCAAGCAGGCGGGCCGCATCGTCAACATCTCATCGGTCGGCGGCATGATGGCGATGCCGACGATGGCGGTCTACAGCGCATCGAAGTTCGCTCTGGAGGGCGCCACCGAGGCGCTCTGGTACGAAGTGCGCCCCTGGGGACTCCGCGTCACTCTGATCGAGCCGGGCTTCATCAACTCCAAGGGCTTCTCCCGCACGCAGTACACGGCGCAGAGCCTCTCGTCGGCGGAGCGCGAAGACGCCGCCTACCACCGTCACTACGAATCGATGACAGGCTTCATCGAGCGCTTGATGGGGCTCTCTCCGACCCGGCCTCACAACATCGCCCGGCGCATCCGCAAGGTCATCGAGAGCCGACGCCCTCCCCTGCGCGTGCAGGTGACGCTCGATGCGCACTTCTTCAGCCTGCTGAGGCGGCTCCTGCCGCGCTCGGTGTACCACGAGGTTCTCTACCGGACGCTGCCCGGCGTGCGCTCCTGGGGCCCTCGCTCCCCGCACGACCCCCCGGAATGACCCCCGAGTGAGGGTCGGTCGAGACGGAGTGCCAAAAGGCTGCGTCGGAGCTACCATCGGGTCTCACGCTTCCATTTCGGAGACCTTCGCTATGCATCGCTCTCAGAACCCTTGGATCCTCTGCGTCTTCGCCCTCCTCTGGGTCGGGCTCGGCTGCGCCCCTGCCGACACGGCGCCGGAAACGCAGGACGGAGAAGCCTCCGACTCCCCACTCGCCAAGTACCGGACGGTGACGCTCACCACCGACCTCCCGCTCTCGGAGAGCGATCGTGCGGTGCTACCGCTGCTCATCGAGGCCTCGAAACTCATGGACGACGTCTTCTGGAAACAGGCCTATGGCGACCGAGACGAGCTCCTCGGCCGCCTTTCGGGCGATCAACGGGCCTTCGCCGAGATCAACTACGGCCCCTGGGACCGCCTCGACGGCGACGCTCCCTTCGTCGACGGAGTCGGCGAGAAGCCCAAGGGCGCTGCCTTCTACCCGGCCGACATGACCACCGAAGAGCTGGAAGCGGCGATCGAAGCGGCTCCTGAGAAAGAAGCGGCTCTCCGCGGCCTCTATTCGATGGTCGAGCGACGCGACGGCGAGCTCGTGGCGGTCCCCTACTCCGACGCCTTCGCCGACGAATTCGGCCGCGGCGCCCAACTCCTGCTCCAGGCCGCCGAACTGGCCGACGACGCAGGCTTCAAGCGCTACCTCGAAACGCTTGCCGAAGCCCTGCTCGCGAACGACTACTACGCCTCCGATCTCGCCTGGATGGACATGACGACGAACAGCCTAGACTTGATCTACGGTCCCATCGAGACCTACGAGGACCAGCTCTTCGGCTACCGCGCCGGCGCCGAGGCCTACGTGCTCGTCAAGGACCAGGAATGGAGCCAGCGCCTCGCGCGCTACGCCGGTCTCCTCGGTGATCTCCAGCGCAACCTCCCCGTGCCGGAGGAATACCGGGCCGAGACGCCCGGTGGCGGCGCCCAGCTCGGTGCCTACGACATCGTCTACTCCGCGGGTCACGGCAACGCAGGCTCGAAGAGCATCGCGGTCAACCTGCCCAACGACGAGCGCGTGCAGCTCGAAAAGGGCACGCGGCGTCTGCAGATCAAGAACGCCATGCGTGCCAAGTTCGACCAGATCCTCGTCCCGATCTCGGAGCTGCTCATCGCCGAGGATCAACGACAGCACATCACCTTCGACGCCTTCTTCGGCAACACCATGTTTCACGAGGTCGCCCACGGCCTCGGCATCAAGAACACGATCAACGGCAACGGCACCGTGCGCCAGGCGCTCAAGGAGACGGCTTCGGCTCTGGAGGAGGGCAAAGCCGACGTGCTCGGGCTCTTCATGATCACGCAGCTCGAGGCCCGCGGCGAGCTCGACGAAGGAGCCGATCTTCGCGATCACTACGTGACCTTTCTGGCGTCGATCTTCCGCTCGATCCGCTTCGGCTCCAGCAGTGCTCACGGCGTCGCCAATCTGCTGCGCTTCAATGAGTTCAGAGAGGCCGGGGCCTTCACGTACGACACCGAGAGCGGCACCTATCGCGTCGACTTCGACCAGATGACCGCTGCGATGAACGCCCTGGCCGAGAAGATCCTGCGCTTCCAGGGCGACGGCGATCTCGAAGGAGTCCGTGCCTTCGTCGAGACGCAGGGCCAGATCGGCGAGGCCCTGCGGGCCGATCTCGACCGCGTCGGGGCGGCGGGCATTCCCGTGGACATCCTCTACGAGCAGGGCCTCGAGACTCTCGGTCTCTGACACCATCGAACCTCAATCCACGCCACCACGTAGGAACGTCTGAACGAACGATCTCCAGGGAGACCTCCATGAAGCTGCATCTCGAGAACCTCAGGTGGCGAAGCCTCGTGCCGTGCGCGGCGCTGGCTTTCTGCCTCTCTGCCGCTCAGGCCTCCGATTGGCCGAGCTTTCGCGGACCCGGCGCTCAGGGCGTCGCCCCGCAAGCGATGCCGGTCGAGTTCGACGTCGCTTCCGGCAAGGGCGTGCTGTGGAAGACCGAGGTTCCGGGGCTTGCGCACTCGAGCCCCATCATCGTCGGCAACAAGATTTTTCTGACGACCGCCGTTCGCAACGACGGCGATCAGTCGCTCAAGGTCGGGCTCTACGGCGCCATCGCCCCCGTCAACGACGACTCCTCCTACCAGTTCCGCGTCCTCGCCTACGACCTCGCTAGCGGCAAGGAGCTATGGAACCAGATCGCCCACGAAGGCGTGCCCAAGGTCAAGCGCCACACCAAGGCGAGCCATGCCAACTCCTCGCCCGCCAGCGACGGCAACACCGTCGTTGCGATGTTCGGATCCGAAGGTCTCTACGCCTACACCATGGACGGCGAGCTCAAGTGGAAGAAAGACCTCGGGGTTCTCGACTCCGGCTTCTTTCAGGTGCCCGGCGCCCAATGGGGCTTCGCCAGCTCGCCCGTCATTCACGACGGCAAGGTGATCATCCAGGCCGACGTGCAGAAGGACTCGTTCCTCGCAGCGTTCGACGTCGAGACCGGTGACGAGCTCTGGCGCACGCCCCGAGAAGAGGTTCCCACCTGGGGCACGCCGGCGATCGCGCCGCGCGGGGACGGCCATCAGATCGTCGTCAACGGCTGGAAGCACATCGGCGGCTACTCACTCGACGGCGAGGAGCTCTGGCGCTTCGCCGGCGGCGGCGACATCCCGGTACCGACACCGATCGTCGCCGGCAACGTCGTGCTGATCACCAACGCCCACGGCGGCAAGGCGCCGATTTACGCGGTGCGTCTCGATGCCGAAGGCGCGCTCGACGAGAAGCCGGAGGCCTTCGCCTGGCAGCACGAGCGCATGGGTAACTACATGCAGACCCCCATCGTCGTCGGCCCGATCGCCTACTTCTGCAACGATCGCGGCGTGCTCAGCGCCTTCGATCTGGAGACGGGCGATCGCCTCTACCAGCAGCGTCTCGGCCAGGGTCAGTCTGGCTTCAGCGGCTCGCCGGTTGCGGCCGGAGGCAACCTCTACCTGACGAGTGAAGACGGCGAGGTCTACGTCGTCAGGGGCGGACGCGAGTACGAGCTGCTCGCGATCAACGAACTCGACGAGGTCTTCATGTCGACGCCCGCCATCGCAGAGGACCGACTCCTCTTCCGGGCGCGCAAGCACCTCATTGCGATCGGCGAAGGTCAGTAGTGGCGAGCCAGCGTGTCACCTTTCCGGGCGAGAGCGTCGAGCTCGTCGGCCGACTCGATCGGCCGACGGGCCAGGTGCGCGCTTGGGCTCTCTTCGCCCACTGTTTCACCTGCGGCAAGGACCTCAAGGCGGCGCGCAACATCGCGCGAGAGCTCAACCGCCGTCAGATCGGCGTGTTGCGCTTCGACTTCACGGGTCTCGGTGAGAGCGAGGGCGACTTCCTCGACTCGGACTTCACGACGAATCTGGGCGACCTCGAGCAAGCGGCCGCGTTTCTGCGCGAGCACCACGCGGCACCGCAGATCCTCGTCGGGCACTCCCTCGGCGGCGCTGCGGTCCTCGCTGTCGCCAACCGCCTGCCGGAGGTCCGCGCCATCGCCACGATCGGAGCGCCGGCGAGCACGAAGCACCTCGCCGAGAAGCTGGGGGCTCCGCCCGAACGTGCGGACGAAGAGCCGGTCCCCGTCTCGCTCGCAGGCAAGGACTTCCACGTCGGCAACCGCCTGCTGAACGATCTCGCCGACGACCACGTCGAACGCGAGATCAAGCTCCTGCGGCGCTCGCTGCTCGTCATGCATTCTCCGATCGACGAGATCGTCAGCGTCGAAGAGGCCCGCGGCATCTTCGAGAGCGCCAAGCATCCCAAGAGCTTCGTCTCGCTCGACAACGCCGACCATCTCCTGACACGCGAGGACGACGCACGCTACGCGGCCGCCGTGCTCGCGGCCTGGGCGAGCCGCTACGTCGACGAAGAGACGCAAGAAGAGTCCACGCTGCCGGGCGACGTCGTCGTCGAGATCGGCACCCGCGGGTTCACCTCCAGCGTGACGACGGCCGAGCACCAGATCGTCGCCGACGAGCCCAGGTCCGTCGGCGGCGACGACCTCGGCCCGAACCCCTACGAGCTCCTGCTCGCCTCACTCGGCGCCTGCACCGTCATGACGCTGCGCATGTACGCGCGGCGTAAGCAGTGGCCTCTCGAGTCCGCGAAGGTGACGCTGCGTCACGGCCGCATGCACGCCAAGGACTGCGAAGACTGCGTTTCGGAGACCGGTCAGATCGACCGCATCGACCTCGAGCTGTCGATGGAGGGTCCGCTCGACGCCGAGCAGCGCGCACGACTCCTCGAGATCGCTCACCGCTGCCCGGTGCATCGCACCCTGACGAGCGAGACGAAGATCTACGTCGAAAGCGGCGACTGAGGCCTCACTCGGCCATCGGCCCGGCCTCGGAGCGCCCCGCTTTCATCGCGTCAGTCGTCTTCTGAGAAGACGCCGATGAGGTCGAGCGACGTTCCAGGAAGCAGTAGGCACTGCAGGGTGAAGCCGAGTCGCAGGTCCTCGGGCTCCGTTGGAGGCACTTCGAACGCCACGGTGGCCTGCCCGTCTACGTTCGGTCGCGCGAAGGCGAAAACGACCTCATCACCCAAGGCCGAGTAGAGACGGCACCAGCTGCTGAGAGCTCTGTCTCCACTCAAGCCGATCGCCATGGATCTCGTCGCTCCGTCGCCCCGACTCCAACCGACCGGACAGACAGCGATCTGCACGTCCCAGCGGTTGCTGGACTCCGGATTCACGAAGCTGGCCTTCCGGTAGACGTGTCCGCCGCTGAGATAGGCCTCGTTCGCTGGCTTGCAGATCGTTCCGGGAAGGAAATCCCAGGACCCGAAAGCAGGATCGGCCGCGCTCAGACCAACGGCCAGTACGCAAGACAGTAGTAAGAGTCGGTTCATCCCTAACCTCCTGAGTCAAAGCAACAAAGGAATTTGAAGCTCTGTTGGAGGGACTACGGGAAGTCTCGAAAGAACCGGCCCTCTTCAGTTGCGGCGCCGACCTACACCGGCGCGCATGAGATATCGGGGCGTTCCGAGGGAAAAGGGCCCTTCGACTTGCTTGCCTCTTTCAACCGCCGAGCTCGATTCGTGCCTGCAGCAGACAGACGCGAAGCCGAGACTTCCTCGAGCCGGAGAAAAGTCGTTCGCGACCGGGTTCGTCACCCACCGCAGCGTGTGAGCTCGCCAGAGAGGCAGGGGACTTTCGAAGAAGCCCGGCCGCCTAGTTCGAGCCGTAGATCAAGTAGGGATCTCTCCTCAGCCGGTAGCGTTGAACCGATGCCGCCCAAGCGTGCTCCAAGCTCGTCGAAGAAGCTCCGGCCTGGAGTGCTGCTCGCAGTTCTCCGCTGCCTGCCAGCTGATCGAACCACTCGTCCTCTACCCATTCGTCGAGGTCCGCGGCCAGATCTCGAAGACGGGTCAGGATCTCGACACCGTTCGCGAGGGGACGGACGGCGCGCCGATCCATCGTGACGAGACGAAGTGCTGGAATCTCCAGGCCTTCGAAACGTGGCGCGCCGGAGCGCCAGCTCTTCACTGGCGTCACAGTAGTGGCTTCGAGCCGGACTCCTGCGAGCTCGACTCCGTCGAAGAGCGACGTCTCGAGCCACGGCGCGCCGAAGAGTTCGAACGGCGTCTCCGTACCGCGGCCCTCCGAAAAAACGGTCCCTTCGAAGAGGCAGGTCCCCGGGTAGTGAAGAGCGGCCTCGAAGGTGGCCAGGTTGGGGCTCGGCGGAACCCAAGGCAGCCCGGTGTCCGGCCACTGCATCCCCCGAGTCCAGCCCGACATCGCCACGACGTCGAGTTCGAGCTCTTCGACATCTTCGAGCCACGCCTCACCGACGATCATGCGTGCAAGCTCTCCAACGGTCAGGCCGTGGACCGCGGGAATCGGGTAGTAGCCAACAAACGAGCGATGCTCTTCCACGTCGAGCACGAAGCCCTCGACGAGTTCGCCGCCCAGCGGATTCGGCCGATCGAGAACGACGAAGCGCACGCCGGCGCGAGCGGCCGCCTGCATGGCAAGGCCCATCGTCGAGATGTAGGTGAAGTAGCGAGCGCCGACGTCCTGCAGATCGAAGAACAGAACGTCGACTCCTGCAAGCGACTCCGGCGTCGGTGCCTTCGTCTCGCCGTAGAGACTGAAGACCGGAAGACCGGTCGCAGCGTCCCGCCCCTCGGCCACCTCTTCGCCGGCCGCCGCCGTCCCTCCGAAGCCATGCTCCGGCCCGAAGAGGGCGACGAGCTCGATCTCCTCGCGCTCGGCCAGCAAATCGACGAGTCGCTGACCGCCGAGGATCGAGGCGCTGTGAGCGATCAGACCGACCCGCTGGCCCGCGTAGCGATCGATCCCGGTCTCCAGCAGGCGTTCCGCGCCGAGCTTCACGGCCTGCCGATCAACGTCCTCGAGGCGCGGCTCCGAGCCACCCTGCGGCGTGGCGCACGCCGTCAGCCCGACAAGAAGCAGCGCGGCCAGTGACCGAGCGCCGAGGCGGACCATCCCTTCACGCGAGGCCGACGCGAACGCGCGCAATCAGCTCCGGCACCCTTTCATGCACCTCCGGAGGGAGCCGGAAGGTCGTCATCCAACGCAGGACGTCGAGATCCTCGGCACCCACGGCGTCGGCGCCGCGCAGCAGAGCGCTCCCGCGCAGGACTTTCACTGCCTTGACGAGGAACGAGCGATCGGTGAGCAGCGAGTTGGACTCGGTGCACTCGAACTCGACGACGAGCGTGCGCAGGAAGTCGACGAGCGCCTGGCGCATCGTCTCCGGCACGGCGACGTCTCCAAGTTCGGCGTAGGCGGCGTCGAGGGCGGCGCGGTCCAGCACAGGATCGGGCTCTGGCTGTTCGAGAATGGAGCCCTCGGCGAAGCGATCCACGAGAAGCCGCGCCTCGGCGGCACCCTCCTGAATCAGGCCGTGCACGCGCAGCTGCAGAGCGAAGCGATCGAGATTCGCTGGATCGAGCGGCTCGTTGTAGTACTCGTCGTCCATCGGGTTGCCCGTCGCGATCGCCGACAGCAGCGGAATCGGCCGCTCGTGGAACTTGCGCTCGTTGAGGATGCGCAGAAGCACGTTCAGAGCTTCGCCCGGGGCCCTGGAAACGTCATCCAGGACGCAGATCTCGGCGGTGAGAATCCCGCCGGGCTCGATGCGCTGATGAATGCGTTCGCCTGCGCCGTCTTCGACCTCGCGCCGCTCGAGCACGATGTCGCCGACGAGCTCGGCGAGGCGTGTGTCGCGATGCAGCTGGTAGAAGAAGAACTCGAGGCCGCAGCCCTTGGCGGCCAGCTCGGCGAGACGCGTCTTGGCGGTGCCGGGCGGTCCCTCGACGTAGATGTGCTCACGGCAGACCAACGCCAGCAGAATCGCGCGTTTGACGTCCTGATGAGCGACGACGTGATCGTCGAGGAGCGTGCCGAGCTCGGCGAGAGGCCCCGTGGGAGATGCTGTGGAGGTTGAGCTCATGTGCGCTCCTCGACCGTGAGGGTGCCGGCTCGCGCAACGCGTGCGAGAAACCTGAGGCCTCCGGTCTCTTTGGAAATGACATCGAGGATGGAGGGACACTCTCCCTCTCCCAGAAAGACGGTGTGGACGCTGACGCCGAGGCGTTCCGCCAGGCGGCGTTCCGCCTTGACCCGGACGTCGCCGGTGATCGGCAGTCCGTCCGTCAGCATGACCACGTGGCGGTTCTTGCCCCGTCGCCCCTGCAAGGTGTCCAGAGCCATGTGCAGCGGTTCCTGATAGTTCGTCTGGCCCAGCGGATGCGCCTTGGCGGCGAGCGAAATCAGCTTGCCGTACGACCTGTGCAGCAGGCGGCCCGCCACGGGCCGGGGCAGCGCGCGATGGTGGAACTCGATGTAGCCGACGCGCATCTTGCGTCGCGACGCGATGCGGATCAGGCCGGCGACGACCTCCCTTGCCCAGCGGTTGCGCGGACCCGCCATCGAGGTCGAGACGTCGCGCAGGATGACCACGGCGCCGCCGGCGTTGCGGCGGCTGCGACGATAGGTCCTGGGTGCTCCCGGCAGGCGCCCTTCGGTAAAGAGCTTGGCTTCGACCAGATCGCCGTCGAAGAGCTCGTCGAGACGTCGCAGAGGCCGGTAGCCCCGCGGCTGACCGCCCGGATCCTCGTCGGGCTCGACCCGTCCCCGCTCGATGCGGCCGACGAAAGCGCGCAGCAGGCTCTCCACCTGCGCTGCGGCGACCGTCGCTGGATCGGCAGCCGGCAGTTCCTGGGCCTCCCCTTCGGTCATCTCGACGGCACCCTGGCCATCCGCCGCCTCGGTGCGGGCGCCGTCCTCCATCTCCATCCCCGGAGCGTTGGACGCCACCATCGCGACGCCTCCCGGCGCGTCGGGAAAGGGGTTCAGCAGGAGCTCTTCGACGATCTCCTCGAGCGCCTCCTGCAGGTCCTCCGGAAGGCGCTTTCCAACCATGTAGCGCAGCGCCCGTAGATCCTGCGGTTCGACCTCGCTGCCGCCACGAACCAGTGCGTGGGCGCGAAAGATCGACCATGCCGAGCGACCGAACGTGCGATCGCTGAGCAGAGAGCGCGCCGAGTCGGGGTGGTGCTGCACCATGCGAGCGAAACGTCGCAGGATGTCCGAGTAGGCGCCGCGCACCCCCGCCGGAGCAGGAAGAGACGCCGCGGCGTCCTGCAGCCGCGACCTCGTCGCCGTGTCGAGCACGGGTTCCGGCGCGGCGCCCGCGACGATCAGCTCCCGGCGGAGTGCGGCGTGAGCGTCCTGCCAGCGTCGAGCGTGAACGAGGCCAGTCATCCGCACCTGCAGACCGAACCGATCGAGCTGCCCCGGCTCGAGCGGATCGAATCCCTGGCCGAGCTCCTCGCCCTCGATCTCCGCAGGACCGGTGCCGATGGCCGACTCGAGCGGCAAGGGACGCCCCAGCGCCTCCCGATCAGCCAGGATGCGCAGGAGCGGTCCGAGAGCCTCGCCGGGGGCGCGCGGAAGATCTTCG
>JBCCLJ010000009.1:0-68091 GCA_039026915.1 Acidobacteriota bacterium | reverse complement strand
TGTGCGGCGGGTCCCCAGTCGCTGTGCCTGCAGCAGAACCGCTTTGCCGTCGAGGTCGACTGGCAGGTCGGTCAGGGCCAGAGCGCGACCGTCGGGCGAGGCCGAGCGGTCGGACGCACTGAGGCCAGCGGCACCTTCTGGTTCTTCGACCCGAGCAACGTCGAACTCGTCGTCAAGGTGCTCGATGGTCGCGGTGTGAACCGCCGCCACTGGGTCTTCTGGGGAGCCGTCACCGACGTCGCCTACACGCTGCGCATCACGGACACGGTGACCGGAGCGGTTCGCGAGTACTCGAACCCGGCGGGGCAGCTGCGAAGTGGGGCCGACATCGAGGCCTTTGCCGACCCCTGAGGCGATAGCTCGACCCTCGGTCGTGTTAGAACGAGCGCACTTTTTTCAACGCTCGAGACTTCGATGTCCTCCGAAGACGCGTCCGCGGCCGTTCGCCGCTCTGAGTTCGCCGCGTATCTGGGCGCGACCGGTTTCACCGGTGCTGCGTTTGCCATGCAGCAGTTGCTCGTCAGCTGGCTGCTGATCGGCGTGCTCCAACTGCCGGCAGACCGGGTTGGCCTTCTCCAGGCCGCCATCGGACTACCGGGAATCGTGCTGATGCTCTGGGGCGGAGCGAGCGCCGACCGCATCGATCCGCGTTCACTGCTCCTGCGCGCCTATGGCCTGGCGCCCCTGTTGCCGGCCTTCCTCGGCCTGCTTGCGGCGACGCGGGGCGTCGAAGTCTGGAGCGTCGTCTTCTGGGGGATCGGCATGAGCGTCGCCATCTCCTTCACGACGCCGGCACAGCAGGCGATCCTGCATCGCGTTTCGGGCAGCGCTCTGCAGCGCGGGGTTACCGCGACGACGTCGCTCAACTTCTTCGTGCAGACCCTGGGCCTCGCCGTCGCCGGCCAGATGGAGCGCCTCGGGCTCGTGCCGGTTCTGGCCGTGCAGTCGGCGTTGCTCGTCGTCGCGGCTCTCTTGATTCAGCGCGTGCGTGCGGAGGTGCGAACGGACGGAATCCGTCAGCGGGTCGCCGCGTGGCGGCAGATTGGTGAGGGTCTCAGGGCGACGTTCGGTGAGCCGGTCGTCCTGCACGTGCTGATTCTCAACTTCATCTCGAGCATCTTCAACGCCGGGGCCTTCATCACCGTCTTTCCGTTCATCATCAAGCGGATTTACGACGGCGACGCGGCGCTCCTGGCGACGATGATGATCGTCTTCTACGCGGGCGCCATGGCCTCGAACCTGGCGATGTTGAGGCTCATGCCCTTCGCCCATCCCGGTCGTTGGTACTTGCTGATGCAGCTGTCGCGTATCGTCATCGTCTTCCTGCTCTGGATCGAGCCCAGCTGGTGGCTGCTCGTCGTGGCGATCGTCTCCTGGGGACTCAACATGGGGGTGACGTCGACGCTGGCGCGAGCGGTCGTGCAGGAGAGCGCGCCAGCGGCGTATCGCGGCCGCATCCTCTCGGTCTACACGCTGGGACTCGTCGGCAGCCCACCGATCGGTGCCATCGTGCTGGGCTGGATCATCGAGGTCTTCGGCACTCTCAACGCCCTGCTGCCTGCCATGGCGACGTCGGTCGTGCTCTTCCTCTACGGGGTTCTGATCACCGGACTGTGGAACTACCGATCGCCGGAGCTGGACGCGGTACCCACTAAGTGACCTTGGTGCGCTCGGCGAACCTGGGCTCGAGGTAGAGCCTGGAGCTCGTGATCCTCTCGAGCGTGTGCACGGCGCGGGCGACATCGACGTAGCGGTTGTAGAGCGGGGCAAAGCCGAAGCGCACCAGATCGGGGGCGCGGAAGTCGGGAGTCACGCCGTTTTCGAGCAGGGCGCGGCAGATCGCGTAAGCGTCGTCGTGTCGCAGAGCGATCTGACTGCCGCGCTCCTCGGCGTTGCGTGGCGACGCGAGCTCGAAGTCACCGAGGACCTCGCTCGTGAGCACGGCCTCGAGGAAGAACTCGCACAGTCCAACCGACTTGGCGCGCAGCGCCCGCAGTTCGACGCCCTGGAAGACGTCCAGGGCGGCATCGAGAGCGCTGAGAGACAGGATCGGAGGAGTTCCGCAGAGGAATCGAAGGATGCCTTCGCCATCACGGTAGTCCGGATCGAAGGCGAACGGGGCCGCATGCCCCATCCAGCCCGAAAGCGGCTGCTGAGCCGACTGCTGATGGCGGGAGGCGACATACACGAAGGAGGGCGCTCCCGGTCCGCCGTTGAGGTACTTGTAGCCGCATCCGACCGCGAGATCGACTGCGCAGTCGTCGAGGGCGACGGGGAGTGCCCCGGCGCTGTGCGCGAGGTCCCAGATCACCACTGCACCGACCTCGTGGGCGCGCCGCGTCAGCTCGGCCATGTCGTGGATGCGTCCGCTGCGGAAGTCGACGTGCGTCAGCATGAGAACCGCCACGCTCTCGTCGAGGGAGTTCTCGAGGGCCTCCTTCTCGACGGTCCTCACCTCGCAGCGACCTTCTCCCAGGAGCTTCTGCAGGCCCTGAGCGACGTAGAGGTCGGTGGGGAAGTTGCTGCGCTCCGACAGGATGCGCGTTCGATCGGGCCGGAGCGACAGCGCGAACGAGAGCAGTTTGAAGAGATTCACGGAGATCGAGTCGCAGACGACGGTCTGTCCCGCAGCGGCTCCGATCAGGCGGGCGACTTTTTCGCCGACCGTGATCGGCTGATCGATCCACGCGTGCTCGTTCCAGCTGCCGATGAGGTCTTTGCCCCACTCCTCCTGAACCGTCTTCTGAAGGCGTTCCGCGGCCGCTCGGGGAAGAGCACCGAGCGAGTTGCCGTCGAGGTAGATGCGCGCGTCGTCGATCTCGAACTCCGCGCGCTTGGCAGACAGCGGGTCGGAGCGGTCGAGCTCCAGAGCCCGCTCGAGCAGCGCAAAGCTCACGGTGCGATCCGTTCTTCGAGGACTTCGAGCAGGACGCTGAAGGCGTGGCTTCGGGGATGCACCCAGTCGAAGTGTCCGACGCGCTCGAGGCGCTTCGTCTCGAGGTCCCCGACGTTCGCCTGGCTCACCGGCACGATGGCGTCCGCGTGGCCGTGAAGGAGGGTGGCTCTCTCCTCGAGACCGTCTGCGGTGACCGTGGCCTCTCGATACTCCTCGGCCGCCTCGTCGGGCAGGCCGCCGAAGAACCGCGGTGTCGCTTGCTGGCAGCCGTTCGTCCCTCGAGCGTAGTCGATCACGTCGGTGATCGCCGCCAGGCCGACGATCGCCGTGACGCTGCTGGGCATCCTCTGAGCTGCCAGCAGGGCGAGGTGCCCCCCAGCAGAGTGGCCGACGAGCAGCAGCGGACGGGACTCGCGCTGGTCGTGGAGTGCTTGAACCGCGGTCACGACGTCCTCCAGACTTCCGGGCCAACCGCCGCCCTCGTCACCGCTGCGTCGATACTCGATGGCCCAAGTCTCGTAGCCTGCGTCGGCGAGCGCCGCCGTCACGGCGCGCCCGTGCTCGAGATCGTAGTCGCTCAGCCAGCAGCCGCCGTGAACGAAGACGACGAGCGCTCGCGGTTTGCCGTCCAGCGGCCTCCAGCCGAGGGCGAACTGAAGCGGCGATGAACCGTACTCGAGCCGTTCGTCTGCGCTGCGAACCTGCAGAGCGGTCACTTCCGAGTACGGCACGTCGAAGAGACCGGGTATCGGAGCCTCGAGGCCGCCGCTCGTTGCGCAGCCCACGAGAAGCGTCGCCAGGAGCGCCGGCGCTGCTGCGAGTCGTCGAGAACGAGCGGGAAAGGAGAGCTTCATACGCAGAGGTAGATGGCGAGAGTTGCGCGAGCAGAGTAACCGAGACGAGGCCTTTGACGAGGCGCGTCGTTCACGGTGCGTCAAAAGCAAATAGATTGCACCCGATGCAGCCGCTACCCATCGAAGAGGTCCTGCCCTCGCTCCTCGACGCACTCTCGTCTTTCGGCGCCGCCGTACTGAAGGCGCCCACGGGAGCCGGCAAGACGACGCGCGTCGCTCCAGCCTTGCTGGACGAGGTCGAAGGGCAGGTCGTCGTCGTCGAGCCTCGGCGCGTTGCGGCCCGCGCGGCGGCCTCCCGGGTTGCCGAGGAGCAGGGCTGGCGACTCGGCAGCGAAGTCGGCTACCGAATGCGCTTCGAGGATCGGTCGAGCGCCTCGACCCGCGTGCTCTTCGTCACCGAAGGCGTTCTCCTCGGATGGCTCTACCGCGATCCCTTTCTCGAGGGGGTCGGAGCCGTGCTCTTCGACGAGTTTCACGAGCGCAGCCTGGCGATCGACCTGGGATTGGCGATGACACAGCGCGTCCGCTCGACGGTGCGCGAGGACCTCTGGTTGATCGCCATGTCCGCGACGCTCGAGGTCGCCGCGCTCGCTGCCCGCCTCGGCGACTGTCCGACCGTGGAGAGCGAGGGGCGACTCTTTCCCGTGGAGATCGAGTATCTGAAACGACCGGACGAACGGCCGGTGGCAACGCGCGTCGCAGCAGCGGTGCGGCGCATCTTGACCAGAGAGCGGCGCGGCGACGTGCTGGCTTTCCTACCGGGCGTGGCGGAGATTCGACGCGTGCGCGGCGAGCTCGAGGGGCTGAACGCAGAGGTGCACGAGCTCTACGGCGACCTGCCGATGGAGCGCCAGAGTGCCGCGCTGCGTTCGGGGGCGAACCGGCGGGTCGTGCTCGCCACGAACGTCGCCGAGACGTCGGTGACGGTGGAGGGAGTGACCTGGGTCGTCGACAGCGGCCTCGAGCGACGACTGGAGCTCGACCCGGCCACCGGCTTCGACCGTCTCGAGCTGCGCGCGATCTCCCGCAGCTCGGCGGCGCAGCGAGCCGGCCGCGCCGGGCGTCTCGCGGCCGGGCACTGCCTCCGTCTGTGGACGGCCTCCGAGGAGTCACAGCGCCTGGCGAGCACGCCCCCCGAGGTGCGTCGCGCCGACCTTTCGGGTGCCCTTCTGGGCCTCGTCGCCTGGGGCGAGCGTCAGCCGCTCGACTTTCCATGGGTGGAATCCCCTGATCCGGGGCGCGCGATCCAGGCGCTCGGGATCCTCGAACGCCTGCGCCTCCTCGAGCGCGACGGCGACGGCTGGGTCGCGACCGCCGAGGGCGTCGCGGCGACTCGTCTGGGCTGCGCTCCAAGGCTCGCGCGCCTCCTGCTCACCGGTCGTTCGCTGGGAGTGCTGGAACGGGCGTCTCTGGCCGCGGGGTTGTTGCAGGAGCGCGACGTCTTCCGACGTCAGGATCGCGGTGGGCAGGATCCGGAGTGGCAGGCACCGCCGGGACGTTCGGATCTCGACGAGCGAATTCGAGCGCTGGAGGAGCTGCAGCGAGGCAGGGCGCCGCGCAGCCTGGTCGTCGCCAGGGCGCGTCGCGTCGTCGATGTTGCTCGTCGCCTGGCGGCACGGGCTGCGGAGGAGGCTCCAGAACCCGCTGAAGCCGCAGCCGACGAGGACGAGGCGCTGAGCCGTGCGCTCCTTGCCGCCTTTCCTGACCGCGTCGCGAAGCGCAGGCCGAGTGGTGACACGTCGCGGGCTCTAATGGTCGGCGGCCAGGGCGTGCGCCTGGCGCGCAGCTCGGTCGTTCGCGCGCCTCTCTTCCTCGCTCTCGATGTCGGTCGAGCCTCTGCCTCGGTCGGCGCCGCGGGCTCGCCCCGCGAGCCGCTGGTCTTCCTGGCGACGAGCTTGGAGGAGAGCTGGCTGCCTGCCGCGGACGTCGTCGAGGAGCGCGTCGTCGGCTGGGACGCCTCGGCCGAGCGGCCGACGGCGCAACGACAGCGTCGCTTTCTCGATCTCGTGCTGGACCGCGTCGACGCGGTGCCGACCCCGGAAGAGACGGAGGCGGCGCTGGTCGCCGCCGCACGGAGCGAACCCGAGACCTATCTCGACTTCTCTGAAGGGCGCGTCCAGCAGCTGCTCGCTCGCGTGAACAAGCTCGCCTCCTGGCGCCCCGAACTCGGCCTGCCGGACCTGCGAGAAGAGCTCCTCGTGTCGCTGCCTCTCTTTGTGCGCGGCAAGCGCTCCGCCGCCGATCTCAGGGCGCTCGATCTTCACGCCCTGCTGCTCGGCCTGCTGGATTGGAACCTGCGGCAGACGCTCGACGAGCTCGCGCCCGAAGCGATCGATCTCGAGAACGGTCGCCGCGCGCGCATCACCTACACGGCGAGAGTCGACGAAGACCCGATCCTGGCGCTGCAGATCCAGTTCCTCTTCGGCGTTCGCCAGACTCCGACTGTCGACGGCGGCCGGCGCCCGGTGCTTCTGCATCTTCTCGCCCCGAGCCAGCGTGCCCAGCAGGTGACCTCCGACCTGGCCGGCTTCTGGGCCGGCTCCTACGCTCTGGTGAAGAAGGACCTCGCGGGGCGCTACCCGAAGCACTCCTGGCCCGACGATCCGGCGAATGCCGAGCCTCCGAGGAGACGTCGCCGTTAGGCGATTGTCGGCGAGCGAGGGGCGAGTGCTACGGTGAGCCCGCAGTCTCCGCGATTCGACCGAAAGGGACCCCCACCGATGCAGCGCCTACTCGTCTGGTTCCTGCGCTTCGATGCGCTCATTCTCACCGTTGCCTTTGCGGCCGTCTTCCTGCCGACGCGATGGATGGTCGCCTCCCACGCCTCCCTGGGATTGGGCGAGCTGCCACAGGAGCCGATCATCGAGTACCTGACGCGCTCGGTCGCCGTCATGTACGCGACGCGCGGCCTGTTCGTCTGGCTCGCTTCGACCGACACGGAGAAGTACGCCGATCTGATTCGCTTGATCGGAGCGACGAACATCCTCATCGGTGCCTTTCTCTTCGGCATCGACCTCTTCGCCGGCATGCCGCTCTTCTGGGTCGCCGGCGAAGGGCCGGTCATCGCCGGAGTCGGCGTCGCGATGCTGTGGCTGCAGCGCCGCGCTGCCGTCTGAGGCGGCCTGGCAAAGGCTACTTCGAGGTTTCGGACTCGTCCTCGTCGGAGTCCTCGTCCTTCTTCTTCTCGCGTTTGGGCGGCTCCCAGTCGACGCCGAGCACGTGCTTCTGCATCCAGCGGATCTCCTCGACGTCTTTGATGCGCACGTGGCGCGGTTCCCGGATGCCGTGAGGCTGTCGCGGGAACTTGATGTAGCGCACCGGCGCCTTGCCGACGTCCTGGATCGCCGCGAACATCATCATGCTCTGCTGCTCGGTGTCGGTGGTGTCGGCGTCGCCGTGTAGGAGCAGCGTCGGCGTTTCGATGTTGGCGACGAAGGTGAGCGCCGACTGGTTGCGCCAGCCCTCCGGGTTCTCCCAAGGCGTGCCGCCGATGTGCCACAGCTTGACGTCGTGGTTGAAGCCGGGGCCGTACTCGCTGGTCCAGTCGTAGACGCCGGCACCGATCGACGCCGCCTTGAAGCGGTTCGTCTGGGTGATCGTCCAGCCGCCCAGGATGCCGCCGTAGCTCCAGCCGCGCAGCCCCATCTTTTCGGGGTCGACCAGGCCGCGCTCGATCAGCGCGTCGACGCCGGTCATCAGGTCGTCGTAGTCGCCCTTGCCGATGCCGTCATCACGCTCGACGGTGTTGCCTTCCTGGAGACGGTCCGTGTAGCCGCTCGACCCGCGCACGTTGGGAGAGAGAGAGAGGTAACCGAGGCCTGCATAGAGGTGGTAGGAAGAGCGGAAGCTGTTGGCGAAGAAGCCGGCGGGGCCGCCGTGGATGTTGAGCATCAGCGGGTACTTCTCGCCCTCGCGGTAGCCGACGGGGAAGTGGACGAGGCCCTCGATCTCCGTGCCGTCGCGGCTCTTCCAGCGGACCACCTCGGCCCGTGCCAGCTGCAGCTTCGCCACTGCGGGATTGGCGTCGGTCAGACGCCGGGCTGGCAGCCCATGAGGCTTCTCACCGTCGCTGGCCTCCAAGTCCGCGAGCCACAGGTCGGACGGCGTGTCGGCATCGTCGTAGCTGTACAGAACCTTGGAGCGGTCGCTCGAGAAGGCGGAGATGCGCATCCAACCGTCGGTGTCGCTGAGCTGCTCGAAGGAGCCGTTGCGCACGTCCATGCGGAAGAGGTTGCTCTGCGTGCCCTGCTGGCCGGTGAAGAACACCGCCTCGCCGTCGGGATGCCACGTCACGTTACGGATAGCTCCCTCGTAGCTCCTGCTCACCAGGCTGTGCTCGCCGAGCTCGGGATCCATCAGCCAGATCTTGTCGTTGCGGTTCTTCCACGTCTCGTCGTCCGCGGCGGAGTAGAGAAAGACGTCCCCCTTCGGAGACCAGAGGACGCCGCTTTCGGGCGCCTCGTTCTCCGTCAGGCGACGAGACGCGCCGCTTTCGAGATCCTGGACGAAGACCTCCGTGAGGTAGCCGTCGTTGCGACGGTTCCTGGTGCGCGCCGTGAAGGCGATCTGGCGGCCGTTGGGAGACAGGTCGAAGCTCGAGATGACGTGCTGGGCTTTCGTGAGCTGCTTGGACTCTTTGGCCTCGAGGTCGAAGTGCCAGAGGTTCGTCCACTGGCCTCGATTCTGGCCGTTCGGGCCCTCGTTGACGAAGACGGCGTCTTCGCCGCTCTCGATCGCCTTGCGCTCTTCCTTGCTCCGCTCGTCTTCCGCCAAGAAGACGAGCGACTGCGAGTCCGCCGCCCACTTGTAGCGGCGGACGCCGCTCGGATGCTCGGTCAGCGCGACGGCCTCGCCGCCGGAAGAGCGCATCCAGAAGATCTGCTGCTTGCCCTTTCCTTTGCCCTTCTTCTCGCTCTTGCGCAGCAGGGTGACGTAGCGACCGTCCGGGGAGAAGCCGAGCTGGCTGCCGCCGGCTTCGCCAAGGAACTGCCAAGGTTGGCTGCCGTCGTCGTCCACGCGGTAGACCTTCGTGTGTCGCTTGTTCTCGTCCCAGTCGCTGCTCGTCTGCGTGTAGAGCACGGTGCGGCCGTCCGGCGAGAGGACCGGATCGCCGATGCGCTGCATCGCCAGAGCATCGTCGACCGTCATCGGCCGAGGGCTTTCTGGCTCCTGTGCCCGTGCTGCCGAGGCCAGGCTGAGGGGCATCGCGGCGATCAGCAGCAGGCCGATGTGTGCGATGCCTGGACGGTTGGTGAAGAGACTCATCGGTTGCTCCTGTTCGCCGAGGATTCCCGGCACGCTTTCGTAGCAGGTCAGTGCGGGACGCGCTTGGCTGCGGGCGACGTTGGATGCGAGGACTGTAGCAGCGGTGCGCCGAGTTGTACTGTGGCTCGCACAACTGTCGCAAGGACACTCTTCATGTCTTTCACCTTCTTCAAGCTGATTCACATTCTCGGGATCCTGATGGTCTTCCTCGGCCTCGGGGGGCGTGCGGTTCTCGCACTGCAGCCGGAGCCTCGGAAGGCTCCGGGACAGACGCTCGTCGGCGTCCTCCACGGAGCCGGTCTGATGGTCGTGCTCCTCGGCGGCTTCGGCATGCTGGCGAAGCTCGGCCTCACCGGCGAAGAGCTTCAGGGACTCGGCTGGCTGCTCGTCAAGATGATCGTCTGGATCGTGCTTGGCGGCAGCATCATGATTCCCGTGCGCAGGCCCCAGTGGACGACGCACTGGCTCGTCGCCGTCACGGCGCTCGCCCTGGTCGCCGGCTACTTCGCCTTCTACAAGCCGTTCTGAGCGCTCAGTCCGAGCGCAGGGCGCTGGCGGCCGCGACCCGTGCGCCGTTGAGTGACGGAACGAGGGCGGCGACCGCCGACAAGACGAGAAGCGCGATCGCCGCAGCGACGAAAGCGCTGGCGCTCGGTGGCGGAACCTCGGGGAGCCAGGCCTCGAGCAGCCTTGCGACGGCAAAGCTGCAGGGCGCCGCGAGCGCGAGACCCGCACAGACGATGACGGCGCAGCGCCCGAGGATCCAGCGCAGGGCTCCGGGCTCAGAGGCCCCGAGCGCTTTGCGAACGGCGAGCTCGCGTCGCCTCGCGGTCACGAGGAGGCTCATCGTGCCGAAGATTCCTGTCGCGCTCAGCAGCAGCCCGGCGAGGGCGAGGATGATGGCCGACTGAGACTGGAGACGCTCGACGACGAGTGCTTCCCAGCGTCGCTCCTCCGAGGTGTCGATGCGGGCTTTCTCGGCGCCCGGCGCGACGCGTGCCAGCGCTTCACGGAAGGTCGTCTTGAAGTCCTCGGGGTCGCTCGTCGTTCGCGCCGTGACGCTCGCCAACTGGCGGAGTCGTTGATCGATCGAGAAGTAGAGCACCGCCTCGCCCTTGCTGCGGAGGTCGTGCTGCCGCAGCGACTCGACGACCCCGACGACGGTGAAGAGCGGACCCCGCTCGGCTTCCGACGCTCGGTCGACGCGCACGGTGCGACCGAGGGCTCCAGCGAACGAGGGCGCGGTGTCCGGCCAGAGCTGGGTCGCGAGCTCCGAATTGACGACGACGGTCCCCGCTCCCTCCCGCTCTCGCTGGTCGAAGGTCCTCCCGGCCAGGACGTCGAGCCCGAGCGTCGGGAAGTACCGGCCGTCGACGAAATTGAAACGCGAGGTCTGGATGGCCTCCGGATCGGCGGATGACGGCAGGGTGAAGCGCGTTTCGATGTCCAGAAAGACCGGCGGGATGAAGGAGCTGCGCGTCGCGGAGGCGACGTCGGGAAGCGCTTCGATCTCCTCGGCGATCTGTCGCATCAGGTTCGTGCTCTGCTGGCGGTCGAGGCCCTGGCGCAGGTCGACGAAGGCGCGAACGAGGTTGCGGTCGTCGAAGCCCAGCGGCGCCTCGCGCAGCTGTTCGAGGTTTGCGGCGAGGCCCAGCGCGGCAAAGAGGAGGACCGTCGCGAGCGCCACCTGCAGAGTGGAGAGAGCCTTGAAGGCGGACAGGCTGCGTCTGCTGTAACCCTGCACACCCTCTCTCAGCGGCGCCACGAGATCTCGCCGGCCGGCGACCACCACGGGGAGCAGCCCGAACAGCAGCGACGTCAGAGCGGTGGCGGCGAGGCCAGCAAGGATCACACGGTGGTCGAAGCGCATTTCCTTGACGAAGAGTCCGAGGTCGAAGAGCGACAGGAGTCTCCTCGCGAGCAAGGCTCCTACGAAGCCCAAGAGCGCCGAACCACCGGCGAGAAGGCTCGATTCCAGGAGCAGGCGACGGACCAGATGAAGCCGGCTTCCGCCGAGAGCGGATCGCAGCGCGGTCTCCCGCTGGCGCTCGACGGTGCGCGCGAGCAGCAGGCTGACGACGTTGGCGCAAGCGAGGAAGAAGAGCAGTCCGACCGCAATGCCGAGCGTGCGGAAGATCGGTCGGAAGTTCCGCTGATCGAGCGGGTGAGTCAGTCTGCCTGGACGAACGGACATCTTGCGTTCGAGATTCGGCAGCGGACGGTGGATGTCGAGGTCGGCGGCCAGGATCTGTAGCTCTTCGCGGGCTTGCTCCCGCGTCACTCCGTCGGCGAGCCGCGCCAGCGTGTCGACCGTCTGACGCAGCGGCGTGTCGTTCCAGGACGGCACGAGCTGCTCGCCCAGCGTCATCGGAAGCCAGAGCTCGATCTCGTCGCCAGCGACGATGCCGTGAAAGGAGCTCGGTGTGACGCCGAGCACTGGAAGCCTCTGGCCACTGATGCGCAGCTCGCTTCCGATCGCCGCCCTCCCGCCCTCGGGAAAGAGCTCCTGCCAGAGTCGATAGCTCAAGATCGCGCCTCGCGTCTCGTCGCCCGAGAGCTGCAGACTGCCTCGTGCGGGGATCAGTCCCAGCACCTCGAAGAAGCCCTCGGAGACGAAGCGCGTTTCGAGCGCCCGCGGTGGAGCGTCCGGCCCCTCGAGCACGGCGCCCTCGCTGCGAGCCCCGGCCCAGCGCGCGAAAGAGCTCGCCTCGCGACGGTAGTCCTCGAAGTCCTCGGCGGGGAGGTAGCCGAACTCGCCGATGAAAGGCTGAGGGCTCTGCGTGTAGACCCGCACCACCGACGGTCCACCGGGCAGCGGCCTCCAGAGCACCAGGTTCATCAGATCGACGAGCGCCGTGGTGGCGCCCAGCGCGATCGCAGAGGTCATCAGGACGACGCCGACGACTCCGGGGCGACGTCGGAGAGATCGGGCGGCCTGAACCAGCTCTCGAAAAGCGCCTTCCATGGATCGAGTCTAGCGGCGCTTGCGCCGGATTCACGAGCTTCCTCCATTCAAAAGAACTAGTTGACTAGTACAATAGGTCACTAGTAGAATGGTTCTATGGCCGTGAAACTTTCGATCAACCGAACGACCTCGGCGCCGGTGTACGTCCAGCTGAAGGAGCAGATCCGTCTGCAGGTCCATCGAGGCGAGCTCAAGCCGGGGGACCTGATGCCCACGGTGCGGAGCCTGGCCGTCGATCTCGGCATCAATGCCAACACCGTGTCCCGCGTCTATCGCGACCTGCAGACCGAGGGGCTGCTACGGCTCGAGCGGGGCGTCGGCACCTTCGTCGAGAAGGCGGAGCATCAGCCGACGCTGAGCCCGGAGGACTACGGGCGCATCGAGAAGCGTGCCCGTGAGCTGGTCACGCTGTGCAGCGCTGCGGGCTTCACTCGTCGCGAGCTTTCGGAGTTGATTACAGGTCTTTGGAAGGAGATTCAGAATGAAGGGTAGCTTCAACGTCGTGTCCCTGACCCTGTGGAGCGCGGCGCTTTCTGCGGCCGCCGCTGCCTTTTTCTTCGTCCACCCCGTCGCCGGTGCCGTGCTGCTGGTCGTCGGCTGGCTCGTGGGACTCTCCCCGCGCATGATGCGCGAGTGGGAGCGCGGCGTGCTGCTGCGCTTCGGTCGTTTCGAGCGTGTGCTGGACTCCGGGATCTCCTGGGTCTTGCCGGGCGTCGACAAGGTCTCGGCCCGGGTCGACATGCGCATCCGTTCGACGTCCTTCGCGGCGGAGAAGACCCTCACGAAGGACACCGTTCCTGTCAACGTCGATGCGGTGCTCTTCTGGGTCGTCACCGACGCCAAGCGGGCCATCGTCGAAGTGCAGGACTACGCTTCCACGGTCAGCTGGGCGGCCCAGACGACCCTGCGTGACGTCATCGGCCAGACCGAGCTGGTGCAGATGATCTCGGAGCGCGAGGACATCGATCGGGATCTGCGCGAGATCATCGACGCCAAGACGAGCGACTGGGGGATCACGGTGCAGTCGGTGGAAATCCGCGACGTGCGGATCCCGGGAGCCCTGGAGGACGCCATGAGCCGAAAGGCCCAGGCCGATCGCGAGCGCGAGGCGCGCATCATCCTGGCCGAGTCGGAACTTCAGGTCGCTGAAGAGATGGATCGCGCGGCGCAGATCTACAACCGCGACCCGGTGGCGATGAAGATCCGCGCCATGAACATGACCTACGAGTCGATCAAGGAGCGCGGCGCGCTCATGGTCGTACCCACCGACATGGTCTCGTCGATGAGCGGCGTCATGGGCATGGCGTCCAGCGCCTTCGAGCTCGAGGAGGATGGCGCCGCGCCGGGTGAGGGGCTCGCGGCCAAGCGAGGCGCTGCCTGATCGTGAGCTGGCTGGTCTCGCAGAAGACTCTCCATCGCTCCCGGACGCTGCTCGGAGTGGGCGAGGGGCGCTGCTCTCTCTTTCCGATCTTCGATTCGATGGGACTCGTCGAGTGGCTGATGATCGTTCGGGAGGGCGATCCGAAGATCGGGCTCCTGCGGTGGGAGCAGGATCTGCTCAGCGGCTTCTGGCTCTGGCGACGCGTGGTCCGCGAGTGGACGTCGGTTCCCGAAGCTCACGATCACGTGCTCGGCATGGATCGCCTCTGGCACTTCGACCCCTGGTGGGTCCTCGGAGAGGCTCGGTTCACCGAGCATCCGGCGAAGGCTCTCCTCAAGGAGACGAATCTGCCCGCTTACGACACCTGGAAGGAGGTCTGGTTCTCCCGCGACCTGCGACAGGTGCGCTACGTGCTGACCGACGGGCACCATCAGCCCGAGTTGTTTCACGCCGACCTGCTTCTCGACCTCGAGCCGCAGCGCCTTCGCGTCGAGCGCTGCGGCTCGGCGCCGCCGAGAGTGGCCTGGTGTCTGCGTCCGGTGTGGGCGCGCGTCTAGACGAGCCACCGGCACACAGCGGTTGACGGGCGCTGAGGCGGCTCTCCCCGAGGCTCTTGTCAGCGACTTGGCGACTCGTTTCTCGAGCGTTGCAGAGGAAAAGGGTGCTCTGCCTTGCAGAGGAGCCTCGTTTCTTGTGCTTTTTGTAGTGATTCGGGGTCCGCAAGGGGCGGGAATCTGTCATTTTCGCGAGGTCGCCGGGTTCGACGAACTCTACGCCGTTCGAACCCGTCTGCCTGCCGCCATGTCTTCCGCCAAACGTTCACCCCACCTGCGACGCGGTATCGAGCTGTACCGCCAGCGCCGTCATCATGAGGCGCTACACGTGCTGTCGCAGGCGCGCGAGAACGGGGATTCGAGTCCCCTGATCGCTTCCTATCTCGGCGTCCTGATCAGCCTGGCCGAGGGTAAGCGTGACGAGGGCCTCGCCATGTGCATGCGAGCACTGCGGGTCGGCATCGTCGATGCAGATCTCTACGAGAACCTGGCAAGGACGCAGATCCTCTCAGGGCAGCGTGACAAGGCGATCGAAACTCTCCGCAAGGGGCTCAGAATCGACCCCGAGCACCGCGAGATGCTCGAGCTCATCGAGCGGCTCCGCCCGAGAGACGACGGACTCGTGCCCGGTCTTGGACGCAGCCATCCGCTGAACGACTTCGTCGGGAAGATGCGTCGCAAGAAGGACTAGGCGGACTGGTACTCTGCCTCGGTCCGAGGGAGTCATGCTCGAGAGTTATCTGCAGGCGGTCACCGATCTCGAGGAGCGCTTTGCCGCGGCTCCTGGGCGCCGCGATCTGATGGTTGCACTGGCGCTGTTCCTCACGAGCTTCTGCGCTCTCGCGGTGGCGGCACCGGAGGGCTTCGCCAGCGCCGATGCGGCGGTCTACCTGCAGCAGATCCGCGAAGCCGACTTCCAGTCGCGCCCGACGCACGTGGGCTACTACGTCCTCGGTTGGCTCTGGACCGCCGTCCTGGGAGCCTCGGAGAAGGCGCTCAACCTGATGAGCGCTGGCTTCGGTGCCCTCGCCGTCGCGCTGATCTGGCTACACGCCTCGCGCTTGATGCAGGACCGCCGAGCCGCGGGGTTTGCGGTGGCCGCCGCCTTGACGCACTCGCTGCTGGTCCAGAACGCGCTGCACGCCGAGGTGTACATGGCCGAGGCGGCGCTGTTGCTGGCAGCGCTGCACCTGTGGCTGCGAAAGCGCCACGTGGCGGCCGGCCTCCTGCTCGCGTTGGCGGGTCTGGTGACGCCGTCCGCCGTCTTCGTCGCGCCGGCCTTCGTCCTGCTGCGTCCGCGCTGGCGTCCGCTTGCCGTCTTGGTCGCGACGGCCGGCCTCGGCGTAGCACTCGGCATCGCGCCGTTGGGGACGGACTACTTCTCCGGTGGACGCGGACTCCTGAGCGGCGCCTCGGCCCATCTCGGCCTCCTCGGGGGGATCAAGAAGGAGGGCATGGAGGTGGTTCTCGGCGCCTCGGCGACGCTGCTTTGGGTCGCCGCGGGGGTCGTCGTCGCCGGTGTGCGCAGCTTCTTGCGTCCCTGGCTCCTGGCCCTCTGCGTGGCCTGGGCGGCCGGCTTCGTTCTTGGTGAACGTTTCGGAGACGTGCCCGTCCAGCTGCCGCTGCACCTCTGGGCCTGCTGCCTCGTCGGCGTCGCCATCGGCGGTCTGCCGGTCTTTCTGAAGGCCTTCACCAAGGCGAAGAAGCTCGCGTTCTGGTCCGGCGCTTCGGCCCTCGCCGCGGCCCCGCCGGCGCTCGTCTTTCTCTTTCGCCACGAGCTGCAGGCGGCCGCTGGGCTTCCGGCGTCGGCCTGGCTCGCGCTCGCGCTCGTCGTCCTGCTCGCAGGCCTCGCCTGCTCTCTCGTCAGCGAGTCGCGCCGAGGGCTTGAGATCTTTGGCGCGATCACGGTGCTCGCGACGCTCCTCGGGTCCTTGGGACAGGCCCGGGCCTTGCACCGCGGCGTCGTCGACTACCGTGACGCCGTCCTCGCGAAGACGACGCCGGAGCCGCTGGCGATCGGCGGTTGGAGCCCGGGCATCCTTTTCGAGCACTACCGCTACGGCGAGTCCTACACCGACAACTGGATCGATCGCCGGGAGCTCGACGAAAGCGCTCGGCTTCGCCTCGAGAGCGCCCTGGCAGAAGGCCGCGAGATCTGGCTGCTCGACGGTCCACTGCCCAGCGAGATCGCAGACCGTCTCGAGGGCGCTGAGGGAGAACCTCGCGGGCCGGTGACCGTCCTAGGCGCTCGCTGAAGCTCCCTCTGCCGCCTGACGCTGCAGGAGCTGGCCGATGCGGAAGTAGTGGGCAACGGTCCAGAGGATGATGACCAACATCGCCAGCAGTCCATAGCGCAGGCTGTCGGCGCCTCGCGACTCGGCGAGGGAGTCGCTGATGACGCCCACGGTGAACGGTCCGAGACCGAGGCCGATGATGTTGAGGATGAAGAGGTTGACTGCTGCTGTAGCGGCCCGCATGCGGCTGGTGACTTGCGATTGCAGAATCGCAAAGCCGACGCCGATGTAGGTGCCGCCGAGGATGGCGGGGCCGGCGAAGCCCAGCACGGCGAGGCGCGAGTCCGTCGCGGTGTAGCAGAGCACGGCCGCCGGTGTGTAGGCGAGCAGTGAAAGTGCCACCACCCAGGCACGCCAGCACTCGCCGCGAGGAGCGAGCCGGTCGGCGAGCCAGCCGCCAGCGAAGGTGCCGAGACCTCCACCGATGCCCAGGAGTAAGGCGAGGATCGTGCTTGCTTCGCCCGTCGTGTAGCCGTGGAGCCGGACGAAGTAGGTGGGTACCCAGGCGATCGTCGCGTACCCCGCGAAGCTTGCGAGCGTGCCGGCGATCACGGTGTTGCGGAGGATCGGTGATCGTGCCATGACGCCGACGACTTCCCAGAACCCGGGAGCGTCCTCCGTCGTGGCCGCGGCTTCGACGAGCCGCGGAGGCTCCCGGATGGAGAAGCGCACGAGCAGGGCGATCAGCAGGCCGGGCAGACCCGCCACGACGAAGGCCCAGCGCCAATCGAACCAGACGTTGAACCATCCACCGATGAGGTAGCCCAACATGATCCCGAGGTTGACGCCGACGGCGAAGATTGCCATCGCCGTGCCGCGGCGTTCCGGCGGGTAGAGGTCAGCGATGATCGAATGCGACGGCGGGTTCGAGCCGGCCTCGCCGACGCCGACGCCGATGCGAGCGGCGAGCAGCTGCACGTAGTTCTGCGCGGCTCCGCACAGCACGGTCATGGCGCTCCACAGCGCGATCGACAGCGCGATGAGGTTGCGGCGGTTGCCACGATCAGCCCACATTGCCATCGGCATGCCGAGAGTGGCGTAGAAGAGCGCGAAGGCGAACCCGGTGAGCACGCCGAGCTGGCTGTCGCTGAGCTCGAAGGCTTCTTTCAGAGGCTGAGCCAGAATCGCGACGATCTGCCGATCGATGTGGCTCGATGTGAAGACGAGGACCAGAAGCAGCAGCGTGTAGCGCCGCTCCCGATCGGTGACCGGAGCGTCTTGTGAGGTCAAAGAGGCGGTCTCAGTCGCGGCTGAGGAAGATGCGCAGTACGTACCAGAACATCAGCGCCACCGAAGCGAAGAGCTCGAGGGCGGCAGCGACGTAGCGGTCTTCGGGAAAATGGTGCAGCACGTTCGAGGTGTCGTAGAGGATTGCGGCGCCCGCCAACCCGACCATGATCACCGAGAACCAGGTGCCGAGTTGGAAGCCGAAGAGCAGTCCGGCGACGATCGCAACGAGAGCAAGGCCCATGCCCCAGCGGAGCAGTCCGCCGAGAAAGGAGAAATCCTTGCGTGTCGTGTAGGCGATGGCGGTCAGCACGGCGAAGCCGATCAACGTGACGGCAGCGGCGCTCTGAATGGCGCCGGGCTGGTACGTGAAGGCGATGAAGAGCATGGGCACGAAGATCAGCGCTTCGGCGAACACGAAACCGATCAGAGCGGCATACTGCGCCGGCAGGCTGCGTGCCGTGTGAGCGGCGCGGCTCGCGATCCAGCTGACGACGACGAAGCCGCCCAGAACGAAAAGCCAGCTCACGCCGAGCATGGTGGTCGCGATGCGCTCCGCCCAGCCCGTCTTGAACAGCACGATCTCGATCAGAGTGAAGCCGAGAATCGCGCTGAGCAGATGGTTGTAGGTCTTCACCAGAAAGGCGCCGCGCGACTGCAGGGCATCGCTCGTCGCGTGAGTCAGGGGAGTGTTGGAAACGTTCTCTTGCATGAGTCTCTCCGGTGTTCAGCGCGCCAGTTCGGCGCTCAGCAGGCTTGAAGGCGGTCGCCAGAGTGTATCTGGGTCGCGACGCCATGGCGTGGTACAGCCTTTGCTAGCCTGCCCCCAAGGACATTTCTCGCATGAACTCTCTCGACCTCAAGGAGTCCTCGGAGCGCCCGTCGCCCCTCTGGATGGTGACGCGTGAACCAGCCCTCAACTACCTCGTTTCGTATCTGACCGAGAAACGGAGCGCGATCTTGAGTGAGCCGCAGGCCGAGCACCTGTTGCGCTTCAGGGCGGCGGAGCTCGAGGAGGCGAGGAGCGCCTTCGCGCGCATGATCCTCTCGGGAGAGGAGCACTTGCACCGCCTCGCCGAACTCCTCAGCCAGCTCTTCTACGGCGTACGCGAGTACGGCATCCGCAGCGTCGTCGTCGGTCAGCTCCCGGGCGAGGTCGAGCGTTTCACTCTCGTTCAGGGACTGTCGCGGAGTGACCTGTACGCACAGACCGACCTCGACCTCGGCACCCGACTGCTCGAGCGCTTTCGGATGCGGCGCGAGGAGTCGTGGGAACGAGCCAGCCTCGTCGCCAACTTCGTCGAGTACGAGCCGCTTCAGGCGAGTCGCTACGGCGTCCACAAGGTCATCAGCCGCATCAAGGCCGAGGAGGAAATCTGGAACAAGGTCGTCGACGAGATCTTCCAGATCGACGACATTCTGGAGCGTGACAAGCAGCTTCGACATCTCAGTCGCTTCGTCAAAGACATTTTCGGCGTCAAGGTCGTCGTCGCTTCGTCCGAGAAGGCGCGGGAGCTGCAGCTGCTCCTGGAGTCCCAGGACTGGAGCAGCGAGCTTCTTGCGGCGCTCGAGGTCGAAGCGTCGAAGTCCTCTCGGGAGCTCAGCTTCCTCGAGGTCAAGGACTACCTCGGAGAAGGCGAGGAGGCCGGGACCAAGTCGAGCGGCTGGCGCGCCGTCAAATCGGTCGTGCGCTGGAGCGATCAGCTCTTCGAGATCCAGATTCAGCCGTTGCGTAACTATCACCAGGAGCTGGAGCGCTTCACTCAGGAGAGCCACGAGGAGTTCAAGGCGCAGCGCGAGGCCGTGCGCAACACGCTGGCGCGACAGGTTCCGCTCTTCGGCTACTACCGTGACCTGCTGCGTTGGCTCTTCGAGGACCCAACGGCGGCGCCACCGCGCTTCCAGGGTGTGACGGTCGAACTGATCGACTGAAGAGCTCCCCGGCGCGGGAGGCGGACAAAGAAAAAGGGGGTGAAGCATCAGCTTCACCCCCGGAGTCGCCGGATGGCAGAAGAAGGCGCGGAGGTCACTCCCCAGAAACACCCGCGCTGCATGTTCGATCAGATGGCGTCGGTCCCCCGGTCTCCGGAGCTGATGCGGATGCACTCCGCGAGCTCCTGGACGAAGATCTTGCCGTCGCCGACCTTGCCGGTGCGGGCACCGTCGACGATGGCGTCGATCGTGGGTTCGACGAATTCGTCGTTCACCGCGATGTCGAGCCGAACCTTCTTGAGCAGGTTCACCTCGGTCTGTACGCCGCGGTAGGTCTCCGTGTAGCCCTTCTGCTGACCGCAGCCCAAGGCGTTGGTCACGGACATCTTGAAGACTTCTTTTTCGAAGAGCTTCTGTTTGACGGCGTTGAGACGCTCGGGTTGGATGAAAGCAGTCACGAGTTTCATGTGCAGTTCCTCTCGTTACTGGGTGGTGAAGATCTGGAAGCCGGAGTAGGCCTCCATGCCGTGCTCGCCGATATCGAGACCTTCGAGCTCCTCAGTTTCCGAGACGCGGACGCCGATCGTGCTCTTCAGTGCGAAGAAGAGGATCAGTCCGGTCGCGAAAGCCCAGACGAAGGCGGCGCCGATACCGATCAGCTGGATGCCGACCTGCCCGGCTCCACCGCCGTAGAAGAGGCCCGTGTTGGCGTCGCCTGCACCAACGATCGCCTCGGCGCCGAAGAGGCCGCAGGCGAGCGTGCCCCAGGCGCCGCAGGTACCGTGTGCACTGATGGCGCCGACCGGGTCGTCGACCTTGAGCACCCGCTCGAGGAAGAGAATGCTGAAGACGACCAGGACTCCACCGATCACGCCGGTGATGACCGCGCCCCAGGGAGTGACGGTGTAGCAGGGAGCCGTGATCGAGACGAGGCCACCAATGACGCCGTTGGCGGTCATCGAGGCGTCCGGCTTACCGAACATGGCCCAGGCCGTGATCATCGCGGCGAGGGCGCCGCCCGCGGCTGCCAGCATCGTGGTGACCGCGACGCGGCCGAGCTCGCCGTCGCCGGTCGTGGTCGAGCCGGCATTGAAGCCGAACCAGCCGAAGAAGAGGATGAAGACGCCCAGGGCCGCCAGCGGAATGCTGTGACCGGGCATCGCCTGAGGCTTGCCGTCCGAGCTGAACTTGCCGATGCGCGGGCCGAGGACCAGCACTGCGGCGAGCGCGAGCCAGCCACCCATCGAGTGGACGACCGTGGAGCCGGCGAAGTCGATGAAGCCGCGCCCTTCGAGCCATCCGGCACCTTCGTCGAGCAGCAGCGAGCCCCAGGCCCACTTGCCGAAGATCGGGTAGATGACGCCGGCGATGGCTGCTGTGGCGACGAGATAGGCGGTGAACTTGAAGCGGCCAGCCACGGCACCCGACACGATCGTCGCGGCCGTCGCGGCGAAGACGACCTGGAAGATCCAGAAGGTGAAGGTCCAGTCGGAGCCGGTGATTCCGGACAGCGCGAAGAGGCTCGAGCCGAACCAGCCGTTGCTCGTCTCTCCGAACATGAGTGCGAAGCCGAGCACGAAGAAGGCCAGGGTGCCGATCGCCAGATCCATGAAGTTCTTCATCATGATGTTGACGGCGTTCTTCGCCTGCGTGAAGCCCGCTTCGAGCATCGCGAAGCCAGGCTGCATGAAGAGCACGAGGAACGCAGCGATGCCGGTCCACACGATGTTGATGTTGTTCTGCAGCGAGCCTTCGAGCTCGGTCACCTTGGCCTCGAGAGCAGCGATGACTTCGGCCGTGTCGTCCGCGGGGGGCGCCGGCGCTTCCTCGGCTGGCTCTGCGGCGGCTTCTTGGGCGGCTGCGGTCGATAGGGGGGCCACTGCCAAGATGCTCATGAGGCAGAGCAGCGCGATGTGGATCGGTCGCATCGAATCTCCTTCTCGGAACTCCCAACGGGAGACTCCTTCATGGTCTCCTCGTGAAAGGAGATGTGTGGGCTGGACGTTTCGGTGGTAGGCAACGTGCGTGCCAGATTGCAGAAGGAGTCGTTCGTCCCAGTAGACACGGGCTTGGAGGCTTCGATTCGTCGGAGAGGACTCAGTTCGCAGTGATACAAAAACGTTGTTCCTGGGACCTCGGCTCGACAGAAATGGGAGCGTTTCAAGAGCGGAACGACGACACGTCGAGGTCGTGCTTCTTGAGCCGATAGAGGAGGCCCCGTCGGTTGAGTCCGAGCTTCCGGCAGGCTTCGTCGAGGTCTCCCGCTGTCTCGGCCAGGCAGTCCTGGAGGACCTGCTTCTCGTAGTCCTTCAGAAGATCTGCGAGTGGCCTCTCTTCGCCGGGCATCGACGGCGAAGCGATGAGGCCCAGGTGTTGGGCCTCGAGTGACGTCTTGCTCGAGGTGAGCATCGCTCTCTCGACTCGCGATTCGAGCTCGCGCAGGTTGCCCTGCCAGTCGTGCTCGAGGGCCGCTTTGCTGGCACCGTCGGAGAGCCTGGGAACCCGGACTCCGCGCCTCGAAGCGTGCCAGTTCAGCAGAGCCTCGATGATGCGGAGAAGGTCACGACGACAGCGCACCAGCGGCGGCGCGATAATCAGTTGACGCGCGAACAGCCGGTAGAGGCGTGCGGCGAACTGGCCGGCCCGGACCGCGACGTCGAGCGTCGAGCTCGTCGTCGCGATCACCTGGGGACCCTCTTCCTCCGAGATTCGGTGTGCGAGCTCCAGCTGGGCATCCTCGGGAAGCCCCTGGACCTCCTCGAGGAGCAGCGTTCCCCCACGGGCCCGGTACCAGGCCGAGGTTCCCTGCGCCGACGGAAGGCTGTCGAACAGCAGATCTTCGGTTCGCCTCGAAGCGTTGATGCCGCAGTGGAGGCGAACGAAGGCACCGCGCCCGCCCGTTCGTTCGTGGAAGCACTCGGCCCACCGGTCTTTCCAGGTGCCGACGTCCCCCTGCACCAAGATCGGGCGCCGACGCGTCGGCGGCTGCTGTGCCGCACGAACGTAGACGTCGAGCTCGGCCGTGCGCGCTGGGCCGAGAAGCTCGAAGGGCGGTAGAGATCCGCTCGTCGCTCGGGCAGTCGAAGTTCGCGCATCCGGTTTGGCTGGCACCGTGTTCTCCAGTCCGCTGCGTTGCCGCACGACCGAGCGCGAGCTCGCCGTGCGTTGGCCGAGAGCGGAGCAACCCTTGTGCCAGGAGTGGTTGCCCCTGCGCGTTGCGCAGGTGGAGCATCGGAGCCGACGCTTTTGTGCGATCCTGGCCGCGGAACGACGGAATTGGGGGAAGCGAGTCACCCGCGCCGATCCGAAGGGTCGTTGCATCCGTACCCACCGAAACCGAACAGGCTCCAGAACCACCCCGACGGAGAAACCATGCTTAGACTCCTCGCGATGCTCGCTTTGACGGGCGCGACCTTTGCTTGTGCCGAGCCGAACGACGCGGTGGCAGCGTCTCCCGATTCCGAACCTGCCCCCGCCGTCAAGGCCGAGCGCCTCGACGTCGTCGATCGAGCGATCGCTCTGCACGGCGGTGATCGCGTGAGCGACGCCGAGATCTCCCTGACGATCAGCAGCAAGTCCGGCAGCTTCGACGTCGAGACGCGGCGCGACGGCGAGTCTTTCGAACATCGCATCATCGAAGTCAAGGACGGCGTCGAGCGGGTGCATCGGCAGACGAACTCTGAGCTGACGCTGACGGAGGACGGCGAGAACGTGGAGATCTCCGAGGACGAGTCGGCCAGGAGGCTCTCCTACGTCAATCAGCGCATGTATTTCCTCTTTCTGCCTTACAAGCTCAACGATCCCGGCGTCTTCAAGGAAGACCTGGGTCTCGAGACGTGGGACGGACGCGCGCTGCAGAAGGTGCGCGTCTCCTTTCAGCCGGAGAGCAGCGCAGGCGCTTCGAGCGAGTACATGTACTGGTTCGATCCTGAGACCAGCCGACTCGAGCAGTTCGCTTACGACTACAGCGGCGGTACCGGCCTGCGCTTTCGCAGGCTCTTCAACTACCGCGAGGTTGGCGGTGTGCTGTTCTACGACGCCGAGAACTACGGTCTCAACGAGAAGTCAGGTGACCTCAGCGTCAATCTCGTGACGCCAGAGTATGCCGCCGACGAACTGCCTCTGGTGTCGACGATCACCCTTTCGGCGATCGAGGTGAACTGACGCGGCGCGCGTCTACCGGCGTGCTCGGCGCGTGTTCTTGAAGCCTGCGTCCAGCTTCTGACGGATTTCGTCGAGGAAGCTCGCGCCGCGCGCTTTCTGCTCCAGCTGAACGAAGGCGAGCGCCGCGCCTTCCAGCGCGCCGCTGTCGAGCTGCTCGAGAACGCGCGTCGTCAGAGACGCGATCTCCTGCGGGTAGGCCGTGCTCGCCGTCGCCGCCTCGCTCAACCGCGTCTCCTCTTCGGGCGCCTCGGCAGCTTCGGGCGCGTCGTCGATACCGAGAGCGTGGCGCGCGCGCTCACCGACCTGATCGACCTCGCGTGCGCGCAGTCGAAGCCGGTCCAGGAAGATGGCCTGCTCGGTGCGGTCCCAGGCGCCGGGGATCTGACTCTGAATCGGCTCCAGGTCGTCGATCAGCTCGCCGAAGTCGCCGTAGCGATCGTCGCGACCTTTCTCCAGGCAGCGCTCGACGAGATCGGCAAGCTCTTTGGGGATGTCTTCGTCGACCTGGTCGAGGCGCTCGGTGGCTTCGCTGAGGATTTGGTAGAAGAGCGCGTGGATCGACGTGGCGCGGAAGGGGCGGTGCCCGGCGAGCACTTCGAAAGCGAGCACGCCGAAAGCGAACTGATCGCAGCGGGCGTCGAGCGTCTGCTCGCTGAGCTGCTCGGGGCTCAGGTAGGCGACGGTGCCGAGAGGCAGGCCGGTATCGGTCAGCTCGCTCTCCTGGTCGCTGATCTTGGCGATGCCGAAGTCCATGACCTTGACGCGGCGACCGTCAATGACGCGCACGTTGGCCGGCTTCACGTCGCGATGAATGACTCCGGCGCTGTGGGCGTACCGAAGTCCTTCGGCGATACCACGCAGGAAGCGAACGCGGGTGCCGAGCGACGTGTCGGGCTCGGCCTCCAGGAAGTGGTGGAGGTCGGCGCCGGGAAGGAACTCCTGCACCAGGTAAGGCAGCTCGTCCTCGACCCCGAAATCGTGCACGGTGACGACGTTGGGATGGCGGAGCCGCCCCGAGATCTCGGCCTCGCGAAAGAACCGCTTGCGCACTTTGCGCTCGCTCGAGGTACACGTCTTGATGGCGACGATCCGGTCGAGCAGTGGATCTCGGCCTCTGTAGACGACGCCGAAGCCGCCCTCGCCGATTTTTTGGAGGACCTCGTACTTGCCGAGACGCTTCAATCGTTTGCCCCCCTCGAGCTTTCAGCAGACTGCAGATCATGGCGGCAGACGGTCAGAGCCGCGCGTCTTGCTATCAGAACCGTCGCCATTCCTTGTCTTTCTATGAGTTACGCAGAAGTGTGCTCCGAGCGGTCATCTTTCGTCCCAGAACCCCTCCGACTCTGCCTCCACCTTCCGCCGACCTTGCCTGCGGCCGCAATCGCTCGCCCTCCTTCCTGCCGCCCGTCAGGCCGAACCGCGGCCACCGGCGCCCGGCGTCGCTTCTCGCGCAGGTCGGGAGGGCCGGCGTTGGTCGCCTCGGCCGGGCTTTCGCGGTCGCTGTGTGGTCGAGGACTCTGTTAGCTTGGCGCCATGGTCATCTGCGGATCGTGCGGGCAGCAGGTCGAAGAGGAGTCGACGAACTGCCCGACGTGCGGCGGCCTCGTGTCCACCCTGCCGTTGGCTCTCGATTTCGCTTGGCGCTACGAGTCCATGACGCGATCCGAGCGCGGCGTCGAATGGCGCGGGCTCGCCAAGCATGAGCGCGAGGAGGCCCAGCGGCTGTTGGGGGGTGCGGTCGAGATCGGGGTGCCCCGCTCGCGCCTCGTCGTTCTGCTGCTTCTCCTCCTGGCGGCGATCGCGGCCGCGACGACCGTTTCTTCGACGGTTCGTCAGGGGGGGCATGCCGCGATTTCGGACAGCCCGGTCATCGGTCAGTCCACCGCGATTCCAGCGCCGCTGCTGCAGCCGCTCTCGCCAGCGCAGCGCGTACCTGCCGTCTGCGACGGTGGCCTCGCCCTGCCGGAGTCCGCGGTCGTCACCGAGCCGACGACCCTCTACTCGTCGCCGAGTCGGTCGAGTAGCGCGGTCATCCGATTGGAGCAGAACACGCTGCTCTCGGTCCGCTGCCGTCGCTCGGACTGGGTCCGGCTCGAAGTTCAGCAGCCGCCGAGACTTCGCGGTTCTCTCGGCTGGGTGCCCGTCGAGTTGCTGGATCGCCCTCCCGAGGCTCGAGCAGCGCTCCTGCGCCGCGTCGACTCCGTCCTCGATCTCGGGGAGGAGCTGAGGCCCTACCGGTCTCGAGTCGTCGAAGCACTCGTCGGCCTCATCACCGACGTGCCGCGATGCGGCATGGTCGATCTCGGCTCTGTAGCTCTCTGGCAGCGTGGTTCGGAAGTACGAGAGTTCTCCGTCGTCTGCGACCCCGGCGAGGTCGCCTTCAACTACTGGTTCGACCTCGAGGGGAGGGAGCTCCGTAAGCCCTCGCCGCTCGAGGTCTCCGGAGGATCGAGAGCTGAGCAGTGCCGTGAGGCCTTCGTCGGCGCAGCCTCCGTTCCGGGATCCGTCCTCTTCGATGCCGAGGGGGCCGTCGATGTGGAGTACCCGCGGGGCGTTCGCCGGTTCGTGACCACGGCTCGCGCGGCGGATCGATCCGGTGCCTACCGGGACTACCGAGTGCTTTGCATCTTCGAGGAGGAAGCGCTGATGAACTGGGCGGTCGCCGAGTAAGAGAAGGTTCGGAATCGAGCGCGACCACCCGAATCGGCCGATCGGCCGATTGAGATAGGATCAAAAGACCCGATTACCCCAGACTCACGGGGAGCGGAAGCGAGGCCAAAGGGCTTCGGAATCCCAATCAACACAGACGTCACGACACCGTCGTCTCTTCCTGCACTAGAGGAACTCAGCGTGCCGAAGATCAAGTTCATTACCCACGACGACCAGGAATTCGAAGTGACCGCCGACGCCGGCTCCTCGGTCATGGATGCCGCTCTCGACAACAACGTTCCAGGCATCGACGCCGACTGCGGTGGCAGCTGTTCGTGCGCGACCTGCCACGTCTGGGTCGAAGAGGCATACCGCGGCAAGGTCGGAGAGCCGAGCGACATGGAAGAGGACATGCTGAGCCTCAACGAAGACCGCAAGGAAGGCTCGCGTCTGAGCTGCCAGATCGAGGTCAGCGAGGAGCTCGAAGGCCTCGTCGTACGCGTGCCCGAGTTTCAGATGTAAGCCTCGACCTCCAAAGACACGACTCTCGAGAACTGAGACGCGGTTCGGGCCCCATCCCGCGCCGTCGTCGGTCCCCCAATGACCACCAGGAGCCAGACATGACCGAACCCGTCGCGCAGGAAACGCAACTCAACGCTCCCGAGCCGGCCAACCCTTGGGTCCCGAACATCGACGAGGACCCGTACTCCTACTCGCTCGAAGAGCTCAATGTCTCTCAGCCCGAGCTGTTCGAGAAACACTGGCAGTACCGCTACTTCGAACGCCTGCGCAAAGAGGCGCCGGTGCACTTCTGCCCGGACGGTGAGTTCGGTCCCTACTGGTCCCTGACCAAGTACGAGGACATCCTCGCCGTCGACCGTAATCATCAGGCCTTCTCCTCGTACCCGAACATCGTCTACCAGGACCCGCTCGAAGACTTCAAGACAGACATGTTCATCGCGATGGATCCGCCCAAGCACGACGAGCAGCGCAAGGAGGTCCAGGGCGTCGTCGGTCCCGCGAACCTCAAGGTCCTGCAGCACGAGATCCGCGAGCGTGTGTGCAGCATTCTCGACTCGCTGCCCGTTGGCGAGGAGTTCGACTGGGTCGACAAGGTCTCCATCGAGCTGACCACCCAGATGCTGGCGACGCTGTTCGACTTTCCGTTCGAGGATCGACGCTTGCTCACTTACTGGTCCGACATCACGACGGCACGGGTCGAGCCCGGTGGTCTCGTCGAGTCCGATGAGGAGCGGCAGGGGATTCTGCTCGAGTGCCTTGCCTACTTCACGCGTCTCTTCCATGAGCGCAAGCAGAAGGCTCCGGGCAACGACCTCGTCTCGATGCTTGCGCACGGCGAGTCGACGAAGGATTCGGAGCCGATGGAGTTCCTCGGCAACCTCATGCTGCTGATCGTCGGCGGCAACGACACCACCCGCAACTCGATCAGTGGCGGCGTTCTGGCCCTCAACCAGTACCCTGAGGAATACCAGAAGCTCCGAGAGAATCACGATCTCATTCCGAACATGGTCTCGGAGGTGATTCGTTGGCAAACGCCGCTGGCCTACATGAAGCGCCGCACCGTGGCGGACACCGTGGTCGGTGGGCAGAAGATCCGAGAGGGGGACAAGGTCCTCATGTGGTACGCCAGCGGCAACCGCGACGAGGAGATGTTCGAAGACGCGGATCGCCTGATCATCGATCGACCCAACGCGCGCCGTCACATGGCGTTCGGCTTCGGCATCCATCGCTGCATGGGCAACCGTCTCGCCGAGATGCAGCTGAGGATCCTCTGGGAGGAGATCATGGCTCGCTTCGACAACATCGAGGTCGTCGGCGAGCCCGAACGAGTGCGCTCTTCCTTCGTTCAGGGTTACCTGAATCTGCCCGTGAGGATTCACGCCTGAGGTCTCGAGAGCCCTCGAGCCCAGATTGAGAGCCCGGGTCGCAAGATCCGGGCTCTTTGCTTTTGCGCTACCAGAGTTCCACGAGGCTTTCACGGTGCGCCGAGGCAAGGGCGAAAGCCACTTCGCGGCGCGGAGCTGCGGTAGATTGATACTCATCCGCCCGCCAGGAGATGTCGTTTGCAGTCCGATGCTCTTCCTCATCGCGTCGTGCTGGCACGGCGCTGGATGCTCAGCAGCTTGCCGCTGGGAACGATCGCCTGTGTCGTCGCGGCGGTCGTGATCTGGACGACCTATCCGGGCCGTCCGAAGCTGCACGGCACTTATCTGCTGATCTACGGGCTGAGTTTCCTTCTCGTGATCCCGGCGATTCGTCGGGTTCGGACCGCCGTGCAGATGGACGCGCTTTCGCTCTATGTGATGCTGGGAGCTTCGGCAGCTACGTGGATGGCCGCCCTCTTCATCGAGGATGATCCTGCGGTCTCACCGGCGGCTCTGATGATGGTCGGAGCCCTCTGTTTCGTGAGCTGGCGCTCCTACGCGCTGTATGTGTCGCTCGCGCTTCTCGGCCTGGTGATCGCCCGAAGCGCCAGCGGCTACACCCTCGATCTCAATACGCTCCACGTCGCGATCCTCGGGCCCGTTTTCGGCCTGATCGCCCGCGCGGGCGTCGAGGGGCTGCTGCGCAGCTCCGCGGAAGCGGAAGAAGAGCTGACGGAGAAGATCGCTGAACTCGAGGAGCAGCGCTCCCTCCGTGTTGCATCCGAGAAGCAGCTGGTTCATGCGCAGAAGATGGAGGGCCTCGGCCTGCTTGCTGCGGGCGTCGCGCACGGCTTCAACAACCAGCTGCAGTCGATCAGCGCTTTTTCGGAGCTGATCGCGGACGGGGGCGACGAGCCGGAGGAGATTCGCCACATCCAGGCGGCGACCGCTCGGCTGGCGGGCATCTGCCGGCAGATGCTCGCTTACGCAGGCCGGACTCAGGCGGAGCAATCGGCGCTCGGCCTCGTCAGCCTCTTCGAAGAGGTGCGACCGCTGTTGACCGCCGGCATCCCGAAGCACATCGCCGTCGATTTCATCCTCCCCGAAGAAGAGGTGTACGTGCGCGCCAACTCGAGCGCTCTGCACCAGTGCCTGACCAATCTCGTCAACAACGCACTGGACGCGCTGCCCGAGTCGGGGGGGCGACTGCGCGTGACCGCGGACTCGTGCGTTCTGGAGACTCTCGGTGTCTGGCGCGTCTTCGGCGAGCCGTTCGAGGGCGCGGGAGTCTTCCTCGAGGTTCAGGACAACGGGTCGGGGATGTCGTCCGAGGTTCTCGAGAGGGCATTCGACCCCTACTTCACGACGAAGACGACGGGGCACGGCTTTGGCCTGGCGACCACCTTCGGGCTGGTGCGGGGCTTTGGCGGTGTGATGCGCTGCCAGACAACTCCGGGCGCCGGAACGCGAATCCAGATCGTGCTTCCGGAGTCGGACCCCCCGACGGGTGCTGTGCACTCATCCGCCGAGCTGCGCGATCCTGCGAACCGCTACCGCGTTCTGCTCGTCGACGACGAAGAGCCGATCCGGCACAGCCTCTCGACACTTCTCGAGCGCGGAGGCTTCGAGGTGGTGACGGCGTCCTCGGCGGCGGAAGCCCTCGAGCGCATCGGCGCGGAGAGCTCCTTCGATCTCTATCTTCTCGACTACTCGATGCCGGAGAAGACCGGCCTCGAGCTGCTCGAAGAACTGCGAGCGGCCGGTGACGACACGCTGACCGCCATCTGCAGCGGCTTTGCCGAAGAGTCCGTCATGGGGGAGCGCGGCGTCCGGCCCGACGTCTTTCTCACCAAGCCCTTCCGTCTCAGGGACGTCGAAGAGCTCGTCGATCGTCATGGCGCCGCTTAGCGCCCGGCTCTCCTGCCAGGGCAGCCATTGCTACAGTTTGGCCACCGCCCCAACAAGCAAGGAGTTCTGGAACGTGTTCACTCTCGGTTGCAGAGCCGTCATCGCCCTCTTCGTCCTCTCTTCGACTCTCACGGCCCAAGAGGAGCCAGCGACGGAGGTCCGCTGCGGCCGACTCCTGGATGTCGAAGAGCGCGTCGTGCGGAAGAACGTCTCGGTGCTCGTTCGCGGCGACCGAATCGAGGCGGTCGGCTCTTCGCTGGACGTCCCGGATGGAGCGACCGTCATCGATCTGGGAAACCGGGTCTGCATGCCGGGCTTGATGGATACCCACACGCACCTCTTCATCGATACGCTCGGCAAGACGGTCGACCAGAGCGCTCCAACCCAGTCGAGTGCCTACAACGCGCTGATGGGGCTTCGCAATCTCGAGACGCTTCTCGGACTCGGATTCACGACGGTGCGCGTGCCCGGCGACATGGATTACCACTACGCCGGAATCGAGCTTCGTAATGCCATCGATCGCGGTTGGTTCACAGGGCCTCGAATGCTCGTCGCTCCATACGCGATCTCACCGGTCGGAGGTCACGGCGACTTCAACAGCTACTCTCCGGATCTCCCGCATCCGGTTCTCGGGCCGAAGATCGCCGACGGCGTCGACGAGGTGCGTCGCGCCGTCCGCGAAGAGATCAAGTACGGCGCCGACTGGATCAAGGTCATGGCCTCGGGTGGCGTGATGTCGCAGAACGATGACCCCGAGGTGGCCGCCTACACCGCGGAGGAGTTTCGCGCCTTTGCCGAAGAGACCCATCGGCACGGCAAGAAGATCACGGCTCACGCTCACGGTGACGCCGGTATTCGCGGCGCCGTCGAAGCGGGCTTCGATTCCGTCGAGCACGGAACGATCATGACGGCGGAGACGGCCGCTCTGATGGCGGAGAAGGGGACCTTCTACGTGCCCACCGTCTACGTCGTCGACTGGATCCTGGAGCGCGGAGCCACCGGAGGGATCTCGGAGAACAACCTCATGAAGGCGAAGCGGGTCTCCAAGTTTCACGCCCGCTCGATCGCCAACGCCGAGCAGGCCGGCGTGCTCCTGGTCATCGGCTCGGACCCCATCTTTCCCATGGAGCAGGCGATTCGCGAATTCACGGCGCTCGCCAAGCGAGTGCGTGACCCCTGGGAAGTTCTGCGCGCTGGCACCCTCCACAGCGCGATGATGCTGGGTCTCGAAGAAGAGCTCGGCAGCCTGAAACCGGGCAAGAAGGCGGACCTCGTGGCCTCGCCCGAGAGCCCGATCGAGCGCATGCAGAACATCGAAAGCGTCTCGTTCGTCATGAAGGACGGCGTCGTCGTCAAGGACGAAGGCTGAAGGCTCGTTCGAACAAAGTCGTCGTCACCGGTCACAGACAGAGGAGGTACCTCGTCTGAGGTGCAGAGGGCGCCATGGGGGTGTTCTCGACGACAGCGAAAGGCTGGCGAGCCATGACAAGAGAGAAGGCGCGAAGAGTTCTGGTCGGGCTGCTGGGCCTCTTCTGCTTCGTCAACGGGCTGCCGATGCTGATCGACGCTCGATCGTGGTTCGAGGCGACGCCGGGAGTTGCGCAGACCGGGTCCTTCAACTCCCACCTCGTGTGGGACGTGGGCCTGGCCTTCGTCTCTTCGGCACTCGCTTTGTTTGCGGCCGCTCTCCGCGGTGCGTGGCGCAGCGTCGGTTTGGCGGGAGCTGCGTTTCCGGCGCTCCACGCCGGACTGCACGTCTGGGGCCTGATCGTGGGTCGAAGCCACCTCGTGGCGTTCGAGCTCACGGCGATCGTGCTGCCGGCGCTTCTGGCCGTAGCTCTGACCTGGCCGTCGCCGCTGTCGGATGCGACACCGATACGTGAGGACGTGCAATGAAGCAGTGGATCGCAAGGAAGTTTCTGGCTCGGTTTTCCAGGAGATACAGCTACGACGTCAGCTACATGGAGGCCATGTTGGCCGAGTCGCCCGCAGCTTTCTTCAAGTTTGGGCGTCTGCAGGCGGTATCGAGCCATCGGTCGGCAGTCCCGCTCGATGCCTACTTCGCAACCACGCTGATCGCGGCCGCGAGCGCCGACTGCGGCCCCTGCACGCAGCTGTGCGTCGAGATGGCGCGGGAAGCGGGCATGCCGGACGAACAGATCGCCGCCGTGCTGGAGGATCGCGGCAGCGTCCTCGACGAGCCGGCCCGGGTCGGAGCCGCGTTCGCTCGCGCGCTGGCGAGTGATCGGGACGCACTCGCCGCAGCGCGGGACCGGGCTCGTGCGCTGTGGGGCGAGGCAGCCGTCGTCGAACTGTCGCTCGCGTTCGCGACGGCGCAGGTCTATCCGGTGGTGAAGACCGGCATGGGATACGGAGAGCTGTGCCGGCGCGTACGGGTGGACACCCGGGCCGTCGAGGTCTCCAGGCCGCCGGCTGCCTGGGACGTCGCCGCTGCCGAGGCCTGAGCTCGATGGATCGCCAGACGGAGCTCTTCGAAGAGCATCGCGGTCGACTCACGGGACTCGCCTACCGGATGCTCGGAGCTCGGGGCGAGGCAGAGGACGTCGTCCAGGACGCATGGCTCCGCTGGCGGGTCCTGGAATCCGAAGAGATCGAGAACGCAGAGGCCTTTCTGGTGCGGGTGACCACGCGCCTCTGTCTCGACCGATTGAAGTCGGCTCGAGCACAGCGCGAGGTCTACGTCGGCCCCTGGCTACCCGAGCCGGTGACGGACGCTGCGGAGCTGTCTCCGCACACGACCGCCCAGCTCGCCGAGGATCTCTCCTACGCTCTGCTGCTCTCGCTGGAGCGCCTGAGTCCGGCGGAGAGAGCCGCCTTTCTCCTGCACGACGTCTTCGACGCCTCCTACAGCGAGATCGCCGCGGTGCTGGAGCGGAAGGAAGCGACCTGTCGGAAGCTGGTGTCGCGGGCGCGCCTCGCGGTCCGTAGTGAGGAGCGCACGACCGAGGTGGACGCGGCCGAGCATCGGAGGCTCCTCGAGGGTTTCGTGGCGGCCGTGATGACGGGCGACGTCGAGACGTTCTCAGGGCTCCTGGCCGAGGAGGCGATCGCACTCTCTGACGGGGGTGGCAAGGTTCTCGCGGCGCTCAACCCGATCTACGGTCGAGACAAGGTGACGCGCTTCGTCTTCGGCATCGCTCGGAAGCAGCAGGCAGATGGCGCTGAGATCAGCGTTCGCGCTGCGTCGATCAACGGTCGACCGGGGCTTCTGATCGACGTCGACCGGGCGCTCGATCAGTGCGTTCTGATCGACACGGTGGACGGACTCGTCACCCGCCTCTACTTCGTCCGGAACCCGGAGAAGCTGGAGCGGCTGGCTTCGGGCTGAGACGGCTGCTTCAGCTCGATGCGGTCGCAGCACTCTGTTGCGGCACATCGAGCCCCGGCGCTTCCGAGCGCGTGAGTGGGCCGTAGACGACCTCCGCGAGCTCGGGATCCGTCTCGACGATCTGCTCGAGGTCGTTCCTTGCCTGCGTGACGATCGGGTGGGCGTGGGCTTCGATCGCTTCTTTCCATGCCGAGCGTGCCTTCAGACGATCGTAGTAGGCGCTCAGGTGAGGGAGGCTGGCCGATGCGTGAAACCAACGTAGCCAGCCCGTTTCTTCGAGCCGAAGAAGCATGCAGCTGATCGAGACGTCGGCCAGGCTGTAGGACTCTCCCAGAATCCACGGCTTGCCGTGCTCGGCCAGCGAGCGGTCGATCGTGTCGAGGTGCGTGCGCATCGCGTCGCGACTCGCATGGACCAGCTCTCGGAGCTTGCTGACTCGCATCATTCGCCGGAGGCCGAGCACCTTGAAAGTGAAGAAGAGTGTGGGGCTCTTGACGGTGTGGTGGAAGAGAAAGCCGACGAGGATCCGGCGCAGGTGGATGTATCGGATGCTGGTGATGAAGAGGGGCATCGTCAGGCCGGGAATACAAGCGCCCGCTCGCTCCTTCATGCCGCCCATCAGATCGGCGCTGACGATCGCGCAGAAGTGCAGCCACTCCTGCATCTCTGCCTCGCGACGCTCGTCGGCGGGCACCAGCTGTGGCGCGTCGGCGTCGGCGATGGACTGGGCGTAGGTGAGGATGTCGTCGGACTCGAAGACCGGATGCCCCTGATGGACGAGCGTCGGAACGAGGCCCGAGGGGTTCACCTTCAGATACTCGGCGCTGATGGTCTGGTACCAACCCGTCTCGATCAGGTCGATCGAATGATGCTTGGCTTCGATCCCGAGCTCCGCGAGCACCAGACGAACCTTGCGTGAGCAGTGCGAGAAGCTGTTGCTGTACAGCTCGACCGCCTCGGTGTGCGGAAGCGTCGTCGAACGGTCGATGCCGCCGGTGATCGGCCGGATCCGCCGGCGTCTCTTCTCGACGGCGAACCACAGGAGTCCGACGGCGACGAGTCCAAGGAAGCTGTAGAGAAGAAGGCTCATGATCTCGGGTCCTCGTTCGGTCCTGCCTTCAGGAACGTTGGGGAGACGGAGCGCTCGCGCGGCGCCGCGACGAGTCGCAGCGGGCGGGCGTTCAGGCGCTGTGGGCCAGCGATGCGGGAGACTCGCCGTGCGGCGGCCAAGGCTCGAGACCGTCTTCGAGCGGTACCTCGAGACACTTGAGGAGGTCGGAGATCATCTTCCAGGTGCCGATCGTCACCACGAGCTCCAGTCGCTGACGGTCGCTGGGCAGGGTCTCGCAACAGAGCGCCCAGGTCTCGGGTGAGATGACGCCGTCGGCCAGGATCTCGTCGGTCGCACGCAGCGCAGCGGTGTCCTCTCGCGACCAGTGGCCATGCTCCCGCCAGTCCCTGACGGCCAGCAGATCGCACTCTTCGATGCCGATCTGCTGGGCGATCCGCCAGTGCTGGGTCCACTCATAGACTCCCTCGTTGGTCCAGCCGATGCGCAGCACGACGAGCTCCCGCAGACGCGCATCGAGGTCGCACTCCATCAGGAGCGTTTCGAACAGGTCGTTGATCTGTCGCGCGAGCCGAGGCTGGTGGAGCAGTACGCGGTAGATGGACGCGGCCGTCTTCAGCTCGGGAAGGCCGACCTGAGCCGCGGCCTTTGCTGCCGCGCGCGGCGACAGCATCGGCAGGCGCCTCGAATCCTTGTGTCCAAGGCGGGATGTGAGCGACCGGCTGGAGACGTTCATCGCGCGCAGCCTCAGACGAGCATGCTCTGGACGGGCTGATCCAGGAGCGTGCGTCCGTAGTCGGCGTATCTGGATTCGCGATCGAAGATGACGTGATTGGAACCCGTCGAAATGTCTCGCAGCGCCTTCTGAATCGGACTTTCGAGGCGGCTGCCGCTGGCTCCGGTGACGGAGACGATGTCCTGAACCGCGCTTCGGCACATGAACACGGCGTGAGACATGCGCGACATCCAGCTGCCCCTCGTCTCGCGGCAGGCCTCGTCTCGCTGTTCCATGACGTCGTGCAGAACGCTGCGCAGCATCAGCTCGGCCGCTTCGATGTCGAGCGCAGCCGCAGCCACGACGGCGGGCTTGCCTTCGTCTGTGATGGTTCCGCCGGCACGCTGCTCGTTGGCGGCGATCTTCGCCTTGGTCTGGCTCTGGTAGGCCTCCAGCGCTCCCTGCGCCGCTCCCAGCATGGCGAGAGCGGAAGCGAAACCGAGGATCGGCACCAGCGGCGTGCGGTACAGGGGGCCCTCGTGGATCTGACGCGCGCTCGTCGCATTGATCAGGTCCAGCATCTCGACGACGCGCTCTTTCGGCACGAAGACGTCGTCGATCTTGATGTCGAACGAGCCGGTGGAGCACATGCCGGCGACGTACCATGTGTCGACAGCTTCGACCTCTTCGCGCGGGACGGCAAAAAAGAGCGGTGCAACGCTACCGTCCTCGGCCATCGCGGGCGCACCGACGAGGACCCAGTCGGCGTGGTGAATTCCGGTACCCCACTGCCAGCAGCCGCTCACGCGATAGCCGCCATCGACGGCCTGAGCCGTGCCTCCGCTGAGGTTGAGCGTCGCCGGTGCCAGCACGTAGGACCGGTCGGCAAACAGCTCCTTCTGAAACTCCTCCTCGAAGCCGCAGAACCAGAACGTGTGCTCCATGTAGAAGGCGGAGAGCCATCCCATGGACGCGTCCGCCCTGGACAGAATCAGCGCGACCTCGAAGAAGGTGTCGAGGTCCGCCTCGTGGCCACCGAAGCGCTCCGGCACCATGAGGGAGAAGATGCCGCTCTCGCGCAGCGCCTCGATGACCTCGTCGAGCGGCTTGCGGGCTATCTCGGCTTCACGGGCCTTCTCGCGCAGGAGAGGGGCGAGACGATGTGCGGCTTCGATGAGCTCTGCGTGCCGCGCTGGAGATGCGTCACTCGGGGCACGGGGAGAGGTGGGTTCGAGCATTTTCCTGTCTCCTTGTATCGGACTTCGTTTTTCTGCGGTGTCGCACCGAACGGCTCGCGCCGGTGCGTCAGAGGGACTCAGGGCGACGAGACGTCTGGCCGGCGGGCTCGCCTCTGCGAGCCCTGGCTCCGAGCCTCGTCGAGGTCGAGCGGGCGACGCACGATTCGTCTCGCCTCTTCGGCATCGAGCCCGAGGACCCGGAGGACGAGCTCGGCCGTGTTGTCGGCGATCTCTTCCACCTGAGTGCCCGCCGTGAGCGAACGGACGACGCCCACCAGCGCGCCGTCGATGAAGCTCGAGGTCGCCTGGAAGTTGGAGAAGTGGAACCTCCCGGTCTCCATGCCGCGTTCCATGTCCTCGGCAGGAGGAGCACCCATGTCGGCGACGAGTCGGCTGAAGGGCGTTCCAGAGCAGGAGGCATACCAGCCCCACAGCGGGTCCTCGGCGATCGTACGCAGCAGAATGCGCAGGCCCAGCGCCATGCGCTCGGCCGGGTCTCGCGAGCCTGCCGCTGCGCGGTCCACCTCGGCGTGCACGTCCTCGGAGAGACGCTCGATCAGCGGCCGGAGCACCTGATCTTTCGTCTTGAAGTAGAGGTAGAAGGTGCCGTGACCGATGTCGGCGGCCTCGGTGATGTCCTGAATCGTCACCGCCTCGACGCCGTGCTGTCGCATCAAGCGCTCCGCGGCTTCGACGATGCGAGCTCGAGTTCGGGCCTTCTTGCGCTCGACACGGCTCATTTCCGGAGGCTTTTGGGTCTTCGTGATCGCGGCCATGCGAGAATTATGACTTCAGTCATTTTTAGAGTCAATACAAAACTGACTGTAGTCAGTTTTTTGGTTGTGCTGTGAAGGCCGATGGCGCGCCGACCTTTGCCCTTCAGCGCTTTCTTCCGGCCGTCAGGACGAAGCGAACCGTTGCGCGGGCTCTGCGTTCACCGACGAACGGAGCAGGGGGCGCCGCTTCGAGAGGCTGTCGTCCTCTCTCTCATCGGACGGTGTGCCGTCGGTGAAGCGCCGACTAGTCGAAGACGACGGTCTTGTTGCCGTAGACGAGCACGCGGTCCTCGAGGTGCCAACGCACGGCTCTGCCCAGGACGCTGCGCTCGAGATCTCTTCCCTTGCGGATCAGATCCTTGACGCCGTCTCGGTGTGAACAGCGCACGACGTCCTGCTCGACGATCGGACCTTCATCGAGCTCGGCTGTCGCGTAGTGAGCGGTGGCGCCAATGAGCTTGACGCCGCGCTCGTAAGCCTGGTGGTAAGGCCGGCCACCGATGAAGGCCGGCAGAAACGAGTGGTGAATGTTGAGAATGCGCGCCGGGTAGCGAGCCACGAAATCGTCGCTCAAGATCTGCATGTAGCGAGCCAAGACGACGAGGTCGACCCTCGCGCCCTCGAGAAGCTCCAGGAGTTGCGCCTCCTGCTCGGGCTTGGTCTCGCGCGTCACCGGCAGATGGTGAAAGGGCAGGGCGAACTGCTCCGCGACCGGTCGCAGCTTCTCGTGGTTGCTGACGACCATGGCGATTGAACAGTCGAGCTCCCCCGACCGATGGCGGAGGATCAGGTCGTAGAGACAGTGGTCCACTTTGGAGACCAGCAGGGCGACGCGCCGCTTGCGCTCGGCGAGCTCGAGCCTCCAGTCCATGCTGAAGCGCTCGGCCGCTTCGGAGATCGCTCTTTCCAGGGTCGCGCGGTCCGTGCGCAGACCGTCGAGGTCGAAGCGGATGCGCTGGAAGAACATGCCGGCTTCGAGATCCGAGTGCTGGTCGGAGTCGAGGATGTTGGCGCCGTGGCCGTAGAGGATCTGCGCCAGCGTCGCTACCAGGCCACGCTGGTCGGGACACGAGACGAGGAGGGTCGCTTCACTCATGAGCTGAGGGTAGCGCGGGTGCGCGCGGAAGCTCGTTTGGGCGTGTCAGCCGTCCGCGTTAGATTGTCGAAAAGCACTCCCACAGTCTGTCCATTCCATGCTGATCTGCGCAACCGCAGCATGGTGTTCGAGCACTGCGAAGAACGAGGAGAAGAGCATGAGTGAGTTTCAAGACAAGGTCGTTGCGATCACCGGCGCCGGAGGTGGTCTGGGGAAGGCGCACGCTCTGGAGTTTGCCGAGCGCGGCGCCAAGGTCGTCGTCAACGATCTCGGTGGCAGCGGCGACGGCGTCGGGTCGAGTGACATGGCCGATGCCGTCGTCGAGGAGATTCGCGCGGCCGGCGGCGTGGCGATTGCCAACAAGGCCTCGGTCGCCGACAAGGCGGGCGCGAAGTCGATCGTCGACGACGCCGTCGCGGAGTTCGGCACCCTCGACATTCTCGTGAACAACGCGGGGATTCTTCGTGACAAGACCTTCAAGAAGATGTCGCTCGAAGACTGGGACCTGCTGATCGACGTTCATCTCAACGGCACCGCCTACGTGACGCACGCAGCGTGGCAGGTCATGTACGAGAAGAGCTACGGCCGTATCGTCATGACGAGCTCCACGTCCGGCATCTACGGCAACTTCGGCCAGTCGAACTACGGTGCCGCCAAGATGGGCATGCTCGGCCTGATCAACGTGCTGGCGATCGAGGGCGCGCGCCGCAACGTGCACGTCAACGGACTCGCACCGGCGGCGGCAACGCGCTTGATCGCGACGATCCCCGGGCGCGAGGATCTCGATCCGGAGAATCCGGATCCCGAGGTGCATCCCAAGCTCGTGACACCGGCCGTGTTGGTGCTCTGCTCCGAGGAGGCGCCGACGGGCAAGGTCGTGCAGGCGGGCGGCGGCACCTTTTCGAGCTGCGCCATCTTCAACAACCCGGACATCCATCTGGGAGTCGACGCGAGCTTCGAAGGGCTCATGGCCAAGAAGGGCGAGCTCTTCGACATGTCGGCCGCGCAGGAGGGGTGGAACCGGAGGCGCGAAGCGGAACAGGGTTGATCGGATGGTCGCTTCGCGGCAGAGGCCTGCTGGTCCGGGAGCCTCGACGGTTCGGATGAGGAGCTCCGTTGAGTGAGGCGCTCTCTCGGCGCGTGCTCGCAGCCTACTCCGGGGTCAGTCTGCCGCTGGCCTCGATGGCGATGCCGATCTCTGTCTACCTGCCGCCCTTCTACGGCGGCTCGATGGGGTTGTCGCTGACGACCGTGGGTACGCTCTTTCTCGTCGCGCGTGTCTGGGACGTCGTGACGGATCCGCTGATGGGCCTGGCCATCGATCGATTCGACTCTCCGTGGGGTCGGCGCAAGCACTGGCTGGCACTGGCTCTGCCGATCCTCCTGATCGCTGTCTGGCACGTCTTCCTGCCGAATCCCGAGAAGGTGTCGGCGACCTATCTCGGCATTTGGCTGTTCCTGCTCTACGTCGGCTACACGATGATGCTCATTGCCCATCAGGCCTGGGGCGCCGACCTCACGGCCGGCTACGACGCGCGCTCGCGGCTCTTCGGCTGGCGCGAGCTCTTCGTTCTGGCCGGCATGGTCGGCGTTCTGTCGCTCCCTGCCCTCGTCGAGCAGTTCGGCTCCGGCAGCATGACGGACCGCGTTGCCAGCATGGGCTGGTACTGCGTCATCGCCTTCCCGATCGCGACGCTCCTGGCCCTGCTCCTCGTGCCGGACCGGCGTCTCGGAGAATCGACGACGAAGCACCGGTTGGACTGGAGTCAGGCCCTGAGCGCCGTCGTCTCCGACCGAACGATGCGACGGCTGCTGCTCTCGGTTTTCACCATTGGCTTCAACTCGACCGCCTCGGCCGGCGTCTATGTCTTCCTCGTCGTCTACGTCTTCGAGCTGCCGCGCCAAGCGAGCATCGGCCTCCTGGCGTACTTCCTGTCGGCCTTCTTGGCGATGCCGCTGTGGATGCGCCTCGCCTACCGTCTGGGCAAAGACCGCTCGTTGCGGTGGGCGCTCATCTACGGTGCGGGGATCCTCGTCGCTCTGCTGCTCTTCGCCGGCCCAGGGCGCCCGTGGGTCTTCTGGCCCTACCTCGTCCTGTACGGCGTCGCCTACGGAGCGGGTCCGACGCTGCTGCGCTCGATGATGGCGGATCTGGTCGATGAGGACGAACTGGAGACGGGTCGCAATCGCGGCGGCCTTCTCTTCTCGCTCTTGACGTCGGTCGACAAGCTGGGGAGTGCGGTCGGTTCGTTCTTGTCCCTCGCCGTGGTCGAGCGCGTCTTCGGCTTCTCACCCGGGGCCGACAATGCGGACGCGGCAATTCGCGGCGTGCTGGTGGCCGCGACGTTGCTACCGCTGACCGGCTTGGTCCTCGGCTATCTGCCGCTCCATCGCTACCCGATGACGCGCGAGCGACACGGCGAGATTCAGACTCGCCTGGCCGCGGTTCGGACGACCGACCTTACGACGTGAGCGAGGGCGACTGGCCCGTGGGAGCAGCCGACGCTTGGCGACGGCAAGACGAGAACGAGAGCGGATCGGCCGAGCGCGTGGCGCCTCCGTAGGCTCTTTACGAACACGAGATCGTCGAGCAGGGCGATCGCATCGCCCTGGCGGCAAGGCGTCGAGTGAGTGGTCGTAGGACGCTTCGACGAGCGGGTGACCTTCGTCGGGCGCGACGTGTCGGTAACGCCGTTGCGGAGCAGCAGACCGTGCCCTTGGAGCACGTCGAGGTGGGATGGGCCATCGCCGCGGACGACCAGGCCCTGAACGCCTTGGACGTCACGTACTGCCGGTTGCCGTCTTGGGCCGCCGGGCAGTTCACTGCTCACGCGAAGGCTCCGTGCGCATCTTGAATCGACGCTCGGCTCACTCCGCCAGCGCCAGCGACTCAGGAGGCTCCGGTCGACGCGGCGAGCTGCTTGACAGACGTGTGACGACCGACGCCCTCGGCCGTGGCGTCTGCGGGGCGCCCGAGGTCCGTGGGAGCTGACGGGATCCAACCGTCTCACCAGACCGCCGACGGTCAGCGACAGCGGCGCAGAAGGATGTCGCCGTTGGCGGTCGCGACCCGCAGTAGCGGGCCGCCTTCGCCGATCGTTCCGTGGAGCAGGGGCGCTCCTCCCTCGAGGACCTCTCCGGCATGGAGCGAGCGGTCCGGTGGCCGTCGCTCGATGGTGAAGTCGCTGAGGATGTCGTCGTCGCGCGTGCTCAAGAGGACTTCGCGGCGTGGCTCGCCGCCCAGGCAGACGTGCGCGCTGCCGTTGAGCGTCGAGAAGAGCAGAGGGCGCTCGTTGGGCTCGACCATATCGGCCCGGATCGTGCCGTTCGTCGCATTGACCACGGCAGAGCCGCGGTGGTCCAGCACGTCTACGGAGCCGTTGTAGTTGGTGATCTCGAGATCGGCGGCCAGACCGCGAGCGACCACGTCGCCGCCCCGCTCGACGACGATCGAAACGCGTCCGCCTGGCGGCACACTCACGAACAGGTTGGCGCTCGAGAAGGTGTCTGGTGGCGGCTGGCGAAGCACGACGCGGTTGTCACGTTCCTCCGCGAGAACCTCCGCGGGCCGACCTTCGTCGTCCTCGGCGCGCCACGTCAGTTCACTCTCCGAACGGCGCAGGTCGATCGCTCCCCAGGCGACGTGGACTTCGAGTGTGAAGGGCTCGCCCGGAGAGCTGAGGGGAATTGCTGACTGCGCCGCCAGAGGTGCGGCGGTCCACGCCAGCGTGCAGAGGACGGCTGCGAATCGGTCTCGGGTGCGCCGTTTCATGGCCCGCTTCCGGATGGCGTCGGTGAGAGGGCGGCCTGGAGTCGCGCGCGGACGATGTCTGGCGCGTCCTCGACGTCAAGCTGTTCGAGCGTCGCGCGGCCGCCGTCGGCGCCGCTGAGCACGTCGATGCTCAGGAGACGTACGTTCACCGAGGGATCGCTGCGCACCGCGGTCACGAGCTGCGCGATCTCTGCGGCTCCGAGTTCGTGTCCCGATGCAAGCGTGCCGCCGGCGAGAAGTCGTGCGACGGCATCGAGGCGCTCGAACACGTCCTCGGAGGCCATCTGCTCCGCGAGCGCTGGCGCGTTGCGCTGCGGCATCCCAAGGCGCAAGGCTCCGGCGAGGGCAGCGGCGGCGACGAGAATCGCAGCAGCTCGGAAGACCGTCCGTCTGCGCCGCTCGCGTTGCGTCGCTTGAGCAAGGCGCTCGCGCAGACGCTCGCTGGGCGCGTCTTCGCCGAGTCGTTCGAGCAGGTCGTTCGTCATGAATCGCCTCCGTTGAGGATCTGCTTCAGTCGTTCCACGGCGCGGTGGACGCGGACGCGTGCCGTGCCCGGCCGTATCCCCAGGATCTCCGCCGTTTCCTCGGAGCTGAGCTCTTCGAAGTGCGACAGCAGCAGCGCCTCGCGCTGTGACTCCGGCAGCTCGCCGATCGCCCGCCGCAGCTCCCCGATCTCGACACGCCGATGGTCGAAGAAGTCGGGCTCCGCTGCGGGCTCGACAGCGTCACCGGCGGGCTCTGGAGCCTCTCTTCGCAGCCTGCGCGGGAGCGTGCTGCGGCGCACGACGGTCAGGAACCAAGGGAGGAACCGGGCGCCCGGTCGGTAGCTCTTGCGGTAGCGCAAGACTCGGGCGAATGCCTCCTGCACGGCGTCTTCACTCTCGGCTGAAGAGAGCCCGCGTCCCCGCAAGTAGCCGTACACGCGGCGATGGTGCCTCTCGAAGAGGGTTCCGAGTGCATCGAAGTCGCCGGCGCGTACCGCTTCCATCAGGTCTTCATCCGTCATCGCAGGGTCCGACTAGCGTAGCGGTCGTGCGTCCTCGTCGCGAGGTACCTCGAACCGACGACCCTGCACGTCGATCCAGAGGAGGCTCTTCGGCGGAGACGAAGCTGCGGGTCGCTGGAACTGCACCTCGGCAAAGAGCGCGCGGTAGAACCAGCGATCTCCCTCGATTCGCTCGAGCGGCGTCGGGTATCCACCGGTGCCCATCAGCTGCAGGCCGTCGGGAGAGTCGAGCACCTCGAGAACCAGACTCGGGTGGACGCGGTACCGCCCGACCAGAGAAGGGTCGCGTGCGCCTTCGGTCGTTGCCGGGCGCCGAAGCGAGGGTAGCTCGCGTCCCGCGAGCAGGCGCCCGACGCCGGTTTCGACCGCTTCGTAAGCCGAGGTGCGCACGTTCCCTGCGAAGGCGACGGCGGTTCTCGATTCGGGGTAGTACTCAGCGAACGCCACATAGCCGTTCTCGACGCCGTCGTGACCGATGACCGGCCGTCCGGAGCGACGGTAGAGACCGGTGCCGTAGCCTCTGCCGCCTCCCTGATCCTCGGTCATGCGCCGCCGCTCGGCTTCACCGAGTACGCCTCCTTCGTGAAGCGCCTTCGTCCAGCGGGCCAGATCGCCAGCCGAGCTGACGAGGCCGCTGGCTCCGAGGTTCCGGCGGGGTGCGATCGCGGGCGTGACCTGGAGCTTCCGGGGCCCGAAGCCCGGGTCGTAGCCGATCGCTGGAAGGCGACGTCTCGGCCCCTGACGAAAGCCACTGCTTTCGAGGCGCAGCGGAGCGAGCAGCCTCTCGCTGACGAGCGCTTCGAAGCTCTGGCCGGTGACACGCTCGAGCACGGCAGCGAGCACGACGTAGCCCGAGTTGCTGTACTCGACGCTCTCGCCGGGAGTGCCGGTCAGCGGCTCTCGAAAGATGTCCTCGGCTACGGTCGCTAGATCGTCGGAGGGACCCGGGGGCACGTCTCGTACGAGGCCGGAGCGATGACCGAGCAGTTGCTCGAGCGTGATCGCACTGGCTACTCCGGCTTTCGGAAACCACCGTGCGAGAGCCCAGTCGAGCTCCAGCCTCCCCTCCGCAACGAGTCCGAGAGTCGCCGCGGCGGTGAACTGTTTGGTGATCGAGCCGACGCCGAATCTCGTCTGTCCGTCGTTGTCGAGGCCTTGGTCGAGGTCGGCTTTGCCCCAGGACTGCTGGAAGGCTGGCTGTCCGGGACGCAGGACCACGAGGTGTCCGGCAAGATCGCGAGTGGCGGCGAGCGGCGCGAGCCACTCGTCGAGCTCTTCGAACGGTTCCTGTGCGGTGAGCGTCGAGGAGCTGGTGAGGAGCAGGCAGAGGAGGAGATCGAGACGGTGGCGTTTGAGCATCGAGTGGCTCCGGTTCGTTGGCTTTTGCAGGAGTTACCCGCTGAGCGGCCGATTCGTTACCGGGCTTCTCAGGAAAGGTGAAGGGCTCTTTCGTCTCTGGTCTTGGGGCTAAGATCGAACGATGAGACGAGTCGGTGATCGAGGCAGAGGTCGGGCGCTGATCGCGGCTCTGCTGACCTCCCTCGTCGCAATCCACGCGTCGGCGCAGTGGCGCCAGCGAGCCATCGTCCGCTACCCCGAGGCGGACCGCAGTTACGCCGAGGGCTTCGTCTTCTGGCGAGGCCAGTACGACGAAGTGCGCTACGAGTGGCTCGGCCAGGGCTGGTTCACGGACTACCCCGACTCCGACGTCAATTTCATGATCCGGCTGTCCCAGCTGACGACCGTCAAGATCCAGGAGGCGCGCGGCGGCGGGCCGGAGCACATCGTCCTGCGTCTCGACGATCCGCGGCTCTTCGAGTGCCCTTTCTTCTTCATGAGCGACGTCGGCACGATCGGCATCAGCCAGAGCGAGGCCGAGAATCTGCGTCACTACCTGCTGTCGGGCGGCTTCCTCTACGTCGACGACTTCTGGGGCTCCGAGGCCTTCGATCACTGGGCGCGCGAGATCGCCACGGTGCTGCCTCCCGAGGACTATCCGATCGTCGACATCGAACCGGGTCACGGCATCTTCACGGCCCTCTACGATGTCAAGGAGGTCCCCCAGATTCCTTCGATCCAGTACTGGAACATGAGTGGCGGCGAGGGGACGTCGGAGCGCGGTCCCGACACGCGCGAACCCCACCTGCGCGGCATCTTTGACGCCGACGGTCGCCTGCTCGTCGCGATGACGCACAACACGGACATCGCCGACGGTTGGGAAAGAGAAGGGGAGTCGCGTGAGTTCTTCGAGAAGTTCTCTCTGACGAAGGCGTATCCGTTCGGGATCAACCTGGTCGTTTACTCCATGTCGCACTAGAAATCCCCATGGTGAGTACCACGGGATTTCTAGTCATGTGGATGCTCCGGTCGCTCCGCGACCTCCGTGCTCCAAGCTCGCTTCGCTCGCGTCGCTTGGCCGGAATCCCCTTGGTGGTACCACGGGGATTTCTAGTCATGTGGACTCTCCGGCCGCTTCGCGACCTCCGCCAAGGCGAAGGGAGTCGCCTTTGAGCTCTTGGTCGTCTCCCTTCGCCCGCTTGCGAACGACGGCGAATGTGCTGTCGAGTGGACGTCGTTCGCTTGGCTCCAAGCTCGCTTCGCTCGCGTCGCTTGGCCGGAGGTGCTTAACGCGTCATTGCGAGGAGCGCAGCCGCTGCTCCCCGCAGCAAGGGTGCCGACCCCGTTGGGCTTGCAGACGCTGCGCATCCGCTGGGCGGCAATCTGCTCCAAGTCCGTTGACCCAGACTTTCGAGAGCTTTCGCGTTCGCGTGCAGTCTCTGGCTCGCACCATCCAACGCAAAGAGGCCGCCCCGAAGGGCGGCCTCGCTGTAGTGACGCTGACGTCGGGGATCAGAGGTCCTCGTTCAACTCCTCGCCCGAGACGTGGCGCAGCCACCAGTCCCTTGGGCTGACAGGGTTGCCGCAGCGATCGAGGATCGAGAGCGACGGGCAGCTGCCGGCCTCTCCCGAGATCGTGATGTGGTCACCGTCGAACGACGTGAAGGTGGTCTCCATGGCGTCGCCGTAGGTCGGAGCCTGCTCCATGAGGATGCCGACCGTGATGCGCTCGCCCATACGGACCGAGTCGTAGTAGTCCGAGTAGTAGTGCACGCCAGCCATGTTGCGGCCGATCGAGATGTTGGCGGCGAGTTTGTCGAGTTCGCCCTGGATGGTCAGCGGGTCCTGGCACTCGTCTGGCTGGAGCAAGTCGCCGTTGGGAACATAGCGGATGATCCGGTCCTGCCCACACTCCCGGTGAACCAGAGGGCGTTCCACACCGCCGTTGCAGTCCTCGAACATTTCGAAGAAGGCCTTGAGGGCAGTGACGCAGCCACCGGCGACCGTGGCATGGCCGGCGCCGTAAGCGGGATGCATGGGAGAGCCTTCGGGAAAGGCCATCGGCAGAAGCAGGTTCCTCGCGTCTTCCGGACCGGTCCAGCCCGCGGGGCAGTGAAGTCCGATTCGGTCGTCTGGATTCTGCTTGGCGTTGTGATACTCGATGGCGTCGAGCAAGCCAGTCTTATCGAGCTCCTCGAGAGTCGCGGCGAAAGCGGACTCAGCACAACCCAGCTTGCGTCGATTCGCATCACTGCTCGCCAAGGTCAACCGACCTCCGATGGCCTCGGGTCGGCAACGGCGATGGTAGTTGAACTTTTGACGACGAACGGCCTTCAGGCACCGGGTCGCGACCTCGCACACGAGTGAGAGGATGTGCGGTCCACCGAAAGTCGCGAAGGCTGTGCGACGGCCAGAAGGGCTGTCTTCCGGGAAGCCCTTCGACGTCGGTGCGCCGATAGAAAGCAGGATCAAGCAGGCGTTCAGATAGGCCTCGTACAGCGCGTCGTAGTGAACGTATGTCGCCAGGTCACGAGGCGTCGTGATGAAGCGCCTACAGTCCTCGAACTGGTCCAGACCGATGCCGTTGAGCTTCGCTCCGTTCTGAACGTCGAGCCAAGAGGCCCAGTCGGTCATGAAGTCAACGCATCGTCTGTGAGTCAGCGTACGCTGGTTGATTGTGATCGAGCCGTAGCGGATAAGGCCGTCCTCGAGATCGAAGGCTGCGTCGTAGCCGTCACACTCGGGTGGCACCGCGGGGGCAGAGGCGAGCGACGGGCTGCCCACGAGTAGGAACTGCGAGACGTAGGGTCCGACTTGGGCACCAGGAGTGGAGCCACGAAAGGCGACCTGTGGCGTGAGACGACCGTCGGCATTCAGTCTGGCGTCACGCCGGTTGCGCTCAAAAGAGTTCAGGCGGCAACCTGTTTGCCCAGGGGTCGAGGAGACTGGATCTCTCCCGAAGAAGGGCATCGCCGCGATACGTCTTACGATCTGTCTGGCGTTCAAAGTCGTTCCCCTCTTGCCCTCGTAGCAGCTTGTCCTCCCGGTGCCGCTTTCGATCTCGGCGAAGGGAACATCACGCAGTAGGGCCAGGCCGTAGACCTCAGCCATCTCGACCGCGAGTTCGCTCGAGCCGACGCGCGGTGCAGGGGCCATGCCCACGGCGCCCGCATCGGGCCCCTGCAGTTCGTAGACGTGTCCGGCCCGGGGGCTTTCCCACCCCCGCCAGCTCGGTGGCTTTGGGTCGTTGTCGGGACAACAGGGGTCGTCGACCGTGCACTGGAACGCTGGCTCTTCTTCTGCTTCACTGCGCGACTGCGTCGTTTGCACGAGCTTCTCGAAGAGTGTCGGGTCGGGGGAGTTGATCGCTTCGACGAAACAGCGGTAGTCCTCCGGATGAGCGACGAGGCCGAACTCGTCGTGCAGGAGTCCCTTGGTGAAGTTGGCTGGATAGGCGCCTGACTGAAAGGTTCCTTGGCAAGAGTCCTCCGGGTCGACGAGAACGTCCTTCTCGGCGTGATCCGCCTCTTCACCGTTTGTCCGTGTCAGTGCCTGCGGGTTCAGTCTCGAGACCTCCGTGGCGAGATCTCTCAGCTCTTTGGCTTTGCGTGCGCGCTCGGATCCCGCGGGATCCGGTTCTGCGAAAGGTAGTCTCATGGTGTCTTCCTCAGCAAGGCCGTGTCCGCTCTTCGGGGGGCGGACGGCAGAGCACGGCAGATTGTGGTTGCACCCTGTATAGACGGACGCGGATATTCGTTTTCGCCAAAGTGCGCGACAGACGCCGCTCTACGATCAGCAGCTCCTCGCTCGCTCAGCCGGTCCAGGCCTTGGCGCTGCGGGTCGACGATCGCGAGCGCGAGTCGCGCGACGACCAGGCCCGTAACCCCACGGCGGTCATCCTCGCCTGCCAGGCCTGCACCGCGCCTACCCAGGAGCACATCCGCCAACGTGTAGAGCAGCGCGAAGACCGGTACCGCGAGCTGGCTGTACTGGAAGTCGGGTGGTCCTGAACGGGTCGCGGAGGGGACCGACGAGCAACGGGGCGATCTGGCAATCGAGGAAAGACAGGATCCGGGCGACGAAGAGCAGCTGTAGAGCACACGTCCGCCTGCAGGGTCGACGGGTACTCGCCCTTCTCGACGAGGGAGGCGAGGAGAGGTCGGCCAGGGTCATGCATTCCGCCGGTGCTTCGGTCCTCAGGCGGCTGGTTGCCGGTGTCTGGACTGCAGGTTTCCGCAGACTGGCAGGCGCGTTCAGCGGCGCAATCGTGTCGCGATCGTGCGGCGCAGGGCGTCGGTGCTCTCTGCGAGATCGATCGCATCGTCGAGCAGGCTGAGGATGCTCAGCCCGCGCACCGTCGACAGGATGGCCAGGGCCTCTGCCTCGACGTCGAGATCGTCTCTGAAGTCACCGGCTTCGACGCCGCGTCGCAGCAGACCTTCGAGCGTCTCGCTGAAGCTGCGGTTGAGGTCGCGGAAGAGCGCGCGCTTGCTCCGGAGTGCGCCAAGGGCTTCGCCCATCAGAACGAGGAGCAGTCTCTGCGTCGGGTTGGCGCCGAGCTGGGTGCCTGCGTGCAGGCGGAGGAGCTCGTCCAGACCTTGAGCCGGCGACGCGACCTCGAGCGCGCGATCGAAGAGCTGCGTGCGCAGAGCGAGCAGCTGCTCGATGCCGAGATCGATCAGCTCGTCCTTGCCGAAGCGTTGGCTGATGAGCCCCGGACTGTAGCCCGCACGCCGAGCGATGCTCTCGATGGTCGTGCCGGTGACGCCACGTTCGGCGAGCAGCTCCGCGGTCGCCTCCAGGATCTTCGACGTCGAAATGCGTCGTCGCTCGGCCTGCGTGCGCTGCCCCGGACGGCTCTCATCACGGCTGCGTCGGGCTCTGGGGGGTGCCTCCGTCGCGCGCGCTAGCCAGGGCGCTCGCTCGATCGGGAGCTGTTCGGTGACCAGCAGCCGGACGAAGTCGTGCCGCAGGCGCTCCAGGGCGCCTGCCAGATCGATCTGGCGGTCGAGTAGAGAGAGCAGCTGGAGTCCGCGAAGGCGGGCCAGAAGAAGCTGCGCGAGCTGCGGAGGGGCGACACCAGCACTCTCGGCAGTTCCGGTCGCGCGTTCGATCAGAGCGAGCGTCTCTCGGTGAGACGTGCAGAAGATCGCCTGCTGCGAGCGGAGAGGGCCGAGAGACTCGGCAAGGAGCACCACGACCGCTCGGTTCCAGTCGCCGGCGTCGAGCACCGCCTGCTCGACCCAGAGCAGGCAGGCGTCGAAGGCCTCGGCAGGACTCCGCGCTTGCTCCACGGTGTCGACCAGCGTGCGGGCGCCCTGCTCGTGATGCTCGATCAACGCCTCAACGACGCCGAGCTTCGAGCCGAAGCGCTGGCCGACGAGCGCCGGGCTGTAGCCAGCTCGCTGAGCGATCTCGGCGACGGTCGTCGCGTTCCAGCCCTTGTCTGCGATCAGAGCTGCGGCCGACTCGAGAAGTCGTCGGCGCGACTCGGAGCGGCGCTCCTCCTGGGTTCGCCGCGCGGGCGCCATCGCTGAACCGTGCCGATGCATGAGAAAGAGTGTATGCTCATTTAGTAACTGGCTCGCATGCAAACTGCCCAGCACCTCGAGGACCAGCCATGAAGCTAATGCACACCCTCTCCGCTTCGGCCCTGTTCACCTTCGCGTGGATCAGTCTCGGCTCCGCTCCCGCACTTGCGGCGGCTGCCGATGCGCCGACGTTTTCGAAGGACGTCGCGCCGATCTTCTTCCGGCACTGTTCCCAGTGCCACCGACCCGGAGAGGTCGCGCCGATGTCTCTGATGTCGTACAAGGAAGCGCGGCCCTGGGCGAAGTCGATCGTTCGTCAGGTCGAGAATCGCGACATGCCGCCGTGGAGCGGTGACTCGGACAAGCACGTCTGGGCGAACGACATCTCGCTTTCGGACGAGAAGATCGCGACGATCGCCGAGTGGGTGCGTGCCGGAGCACCGGAAGGCGATCCCGCCGACCTCCCAGAGGCCCCGAAGTACGCCTCGAGCTGGCAGCTGGGCGAGCCGGACTACGTCGTCACGCTCGACAGCATCGAGGTGCCCGCCGACGGCGAAGACCTCTTCCCGAAACAGATCATCGACATCGAGCTCGAGGAAGATCGATGGGTTCGGGCGATCGAGTTTCTGCCCGAGGACTCGCGCGTCACGCACCACTTCCAGGCGACCTACAGCGTCGTGGAAAGCTCAGCTGGAAATCTCCTCGGTGGCTCCGGCGGCGTCTTTGCCATCTGGACGGCGGGCATGCCGCCGTACGTCTTCCCGGATGGCATGGGACGCATGCTCGGGAAGAAGGTCAAGGTCGTGGTCGATCAGCACTACCATCCGATCGGTGAGGCAACGAGCGACGCCTCGAAGATCGGCATCTATTTCGGTGAGGGCGAGCTCGAAAAAGAGGTCGCGACGATTCCCGTGACGAACACCGGCCTGCGCATTCCACCAGGCGCTCCAGCCCACGCAGAGAACGCTCACTTCCTGTTCGACAAGGACGTTCAGATCCTCGCCTTCTCGCCGCACATGCACGTGCGCGGCAAGGCGATGAGCTACGAACTGACGTACCCGAACGGTGACAAAGAGATGCTTCTCGACGTGCCGAAGTACGACTACAACTGGCAGTGGCTCTACTACCCGACGGCACCGATCGACATCCCGGCGGGCAGCCGCCTCGACGTCACGGCCGTCTGGGACAACTCGCCCGAGAACTCGGCCAATCCCGATCCCTCGCAGGAGATCATCTACCGCGGCGACACCTTCAACGAGATGTTCAACGGCTTCATCGAAGTCGTGCAGAAGGACGGGGTGCGCTTCGAGCGTCAGAACGACAAGGAGCAGATCCTCGACCTGCTGGCGCTGCACCCGAGCGAGAACTCTTTCCTCATCGAAGGCTTCCTGAAGCTCGGTATCCACGCCCCGAAGGAAGGTGAGGGCTGGCTCTACATGGGCGGCATTTTCTCGACGTCGCTCGACGACTTCGAGTGGAGCGGAGACGCGCTCAAGATCACCACGCAGTTCCCAACGCCCGAAGCCAGCGCGACGACGACGATCATTGAAGGCAAGCTCGACGACCAGGGCCAGCTCAAGGGCACGCTGACGATCGGCTCCGACACGGAGAAGCCTATGCAGCTGCCGTTCGTCGCCAAGCCGCTTGCGGGCCTCGAAGGCGTCTCCTCGGGTCGCTGAGCAAGAACTGGAGGGGAAGAAATGAGGGACTTCAGCAACACCGTTAGGTCCTGCTCCGGGGCTCTTCTCGTTCTCCTCCTCTTCGCTGCGCCTCTTGCGGCCTCGGTCGACCTGGCCGACGTCGCATCGCGTGCGATTCAGAAGACGGCGAAGAGCGGCGACGGCGTCGAGATCGCCTACTACAGCCTCGGTGAAGGGCCGACCGTGCTCTTCCTCCACGGCTTTCCCGACCTCTGGCTCACCTGGACTCATCAGATGGGCGCGCTCGCCGATTCGTACCGCGTCGTCGCGATGGACCTTCGCGGCTACAACCGGAGCGGCCAGCCCGAAGAGGTGAGCTCTTACGAGATGGATCATCTGCTGGCAGACGTCAACGCCGTCATCGACGATCTGGGCGAAGAGAGCATCACGCTCGTCGGTCACGATTGGGGAGGTGGGATCGCCTGGCGCTTCGCCATGGCGCATCCCGAGAAGGTCCACCAGCTCGTGATCTGCAACCTGACGCATCCTCGCGGCTACGAGACGGTTCGCATCAACGCGACGCCTGAGCAGAAGGCGAACATGCAATACATCGAGCGAATCCGCGACCCGGAAGCGGTCAGCAAGCTCGGCATCACCCCAGAGCGTCTCGCCCTTCGCTGGCAGAGCAACCCCGACATGCACGAGCTCTACCTGGAGGGATATCGGCGCTCCTTTTTCGACGGCATGATGCACTACTACCGGGCGGCCGACATGTTCGCCGCGACCGAGCCGGGAGACTACCCGCAGCTGCCGATGCCGGTCCTTCAATTTCACGGCCTCAAAGACACCGCGGTCCACCACGACGGCCTGCGTGACACCTGGAATTGGATCGAAAGCGACTACACGCTGGTGACACTGCCCGGGATTGGCCACAACGTACAGAACGAGGCGGCCGAGACCGTCTCGCAGACACTTCGCCTCTGGCTCGACGCGCGCCGAGACTGAGCCTCCCTGCGATTTTCGGGGTTCGGGTAGCGGCCCTGAGCTGCGCTCGACATCCTCTCGTCTTCGCTCGACGAAGAACTCCAAGACCTTCTTTTTTTCAAACCCCTGCGGCCTCGGCACAATGCCCCGGCGGCGTGCCGCCGCTCAACTCCCCGGTGGCCTGCCGCCGTGGAAAAATGACTTTCAGGAGCGACTCCCCATGGAACTGAACTATGACATCTCGGCCGTCATCACCGGCGGCGCCTCCGGCCTCGGTTTCGCCACCGGCCAGCTGCTCGCGTCGCACGGCGTCAAGATCGGCATCTTCGACATCAACGAGGAGCTCGGCCAGAAGGTCGCAGCGGACTACGGTTGGACCTTCGCCAAGGTCAACGTCTGCTCCGACGAGGACGTCGACGCCGGCTTCGAGACGGTGCGTGCCGCCAATGGCCAGGAGCGCATCCTGATCAACTGCGCCGGTACCGGAAACGCCATCAAGACGGCGTCCCGCGACAAGGAGTCGGGCGAGATCAAGCACTTCCCGACGGAAGCCTTCGACCTGATCATTCAGATCAATCTCGTCGGCACCTTCCGCTGCATCGCCAAGTCGGCCGCCGGCATGATGACGCTCGACGCCCTCGAGAGCGGCGAGCGCGGTGCGATGGTCAACACCGCTTCGGTCGCTGCAGAGGATGGTCAGATCGGCCAGGCAGCGTACTCAGCGTCCAAGGGCGGCGTCGTCGGCATGACCCTGCCGATCGCACGCGATCTCTCGCGCGAGCTGATTCGCGTCAACACGATCCTGCCCGGCATCTTCGATACGCCGCTGCTGCAGGGCGCTCCCGAGAAGGTCAAGCAGGCTCTCGGTGCGATGGTGCCCAACCCCGCTCGTCTTGGCGGCCCTGAGGAGTACGCTTCTCTGGCCGTCGAAATGTGCCGCAACGCCTACTTCAACGGTGAGGATGTCCGCCTCGACGGCGCGATTCGCATGGCTCCGCGGTAGGACGAGTCCGCGACCTGGCGGTCGCTCGGAAGTCAGGGCCTCCTTCGCTCTAGCGGGGGAGGCCCTTTCTTGAAGCTCCAAGGAGATTCCCGGGCCTAGTGCGTCATCCCAGGAGCGGAGCGACGTGGGATCGGACCAAAGTCCGCGTCTCAGCTTCTGAGCTTGCCTCAGTCCTCGCCCTCCTACCGCGCCCCCTGGCGTCCTTTCGACGCTCTTGAGGTTGAGCGGCGTCGCCGACCGGCGCCGACTACTCGCCAATCTCTCGGGTCTCTCCCGCCTTCACGAAGAGGTCATCTCCTTCGTACTTCGGCCCGCGCTTCGCAGGATCCGTCATGCCGGTCGGCACGTGCACGCCGACGACCTGGCTTGGGGCCAGGCGCTCCAGCGCCTTGGCACCTCCGTCCGTGGCGAGGAACCAGTAGGGAGGCAGAGCCAGGTCGAGAGTGCGTTTCTTCCAGTACTCGTCGTGCGTCGCGAAGTGCTCGTCGCGGGCGTCCGAGTCGCCGAGGTGTACAACGGTCGTCGGCTCTTCTGCGTCCGGCGCCAGGGTGACGCGGAAGGCGAGGTTCTCGACCGTCGTCATTCCGTCGGGCCATCCGGAGTGGGGGATGCGGACAGCCTCGATCGCGAGTCCCTCGCGGTCCGCGACGAACGGAGCGTCACCGACTTCGAGGCTGATGCCGTGCACTCGGTCGCGGATGGCGTCGGCAGCGTCGCGAGCGAGCATGAGCACGCCCTTCGCGGCCGGCTCGGGAGCGTAGAGGTGAAGTTCGGGCTGCTTCTGCAGGATCGTGGCGACGAGGCCGGGATCAATGTGATCGCTGTGCAGGTGCGAGACGAAGATCGCGTCGAGTCCGTCGTACGGGGCTCGGCCCTCGAGGAACATCTCCTCCATCTCCGTCGTCATCAGCGCGTACTGGCCGAAGCTCGTCTTGAAGAGCGGGTCGAAGGCGATCTTGACGTCGCCGCGCGTGACGACGACGCCGGCGTTCGCGAGGTAGGTCGCGACGGACGGGGCGTCGGAGTCGCTCGCGCCAGCGGCTGTGGCCATGCCGAGGCCGAGAGCGAGACACGGCAGAGTCAGGAGGGCAAACGTGATTCGTAGCATGGGCACTGGCCTTTCGGTCGGGGTTGGAGCAAGCACATGTTAGACCGCCAGTGCAGGCGTGCTCTCGCCTGCGGGCCCAGAGGCGGTCAAGGTGCCGCGGGCTCGGCGAGCTTCAGAACGGCTTCGGCGATGCGCGAGGTCTCGTGGACCTGAAGGAGATGACCGCGTTTGGGAATCAGCTCGACCTCGAGACGGGTCTTGAGGACGCGCTTTGCGAAGTCGACGTTCTCGACGGGGACCAGGCTGTCCTTGACTCCGTGCAGTACGAAGACCGGCGCTTCGATCTCCTCCCAGAGCGGCAAGAGTTCTTCCAGCTCGCTGCGCAGTGGCTGGATCTCCTCGTCGGCGGCGACCAGCGACCGCGGCAGCATCCATCGGACGAGGCGAGTCCGGCCGAGCCGCTGATACCAGGTGGCTTTCTCGAGCTCGGGATCGATCGATCCAGCGGCGAGAAGAAGTCCTGTGACCCTCTCAGGGTAGTCCGCCGCGAAGCGCGCCGCGATCGGGGCGCCGAGAGAGTGACCGACGACGACCACCGTCTGGTCGTCGGCGATCCGGTCGAGCAGCTCGTCGAGCGCTGCCGCCTGCGCAGCGAGACTCGCCTCCGTACCGGCGCGCGAATCCTGCCGTCGGTACGAGCCACCCCAGCCCGGCCGGTCGACCGAGATCTGCCGAAGCTGGCCGGCGAGCTGCGGCTCCTGCATCGTCTTTTTGAAGGACGTCCAAGCGCCGGGCGTGCCGTGCACGTAGAGAACTGCGGGCCGCTCCTCAGGACCCTCGAGCTCGGCGTAGGTCATCGGTCGCTCACCCGGGAGCTCGATCTGCAGGACACGCGGCTCAGGGAGCGGCTTCATCGGTTGGCTCGTCTTGCAGGCCGCCAGGAGAGCGAGAACAGAGGCCGCTGCGCAGAAGGCGCGGTGGCTCAACGGTAGCGACCGAGCAGCTCGCCCGCGATGACGATCTTGCGGACCTCGGTCGTGCCGGCACCGATCTCGAGCAGCTTCGTGGCGCGGAAGAGACGGTTGACCTCGCTCTCCCAAATGTAGCCGTTGCCGCCGTGAATCTGCACGGCGTTGTCGAGCACCTTGTTGCACATGTCCGCGCAGTACATGACGGCCGCGGCGCAGCGCGCGTGGATCTCACCGTGACCGGCGGTCTTCTCGTCGGCGGAGGACGCCTCGGCGAGGACCTGCCAGCAGAAGGTCTTCATCGTCTCGACCCAGGTGTACATGTCGGCGATGCGCGACTGCACCATCTGGAACGCGGCGATCGGCTTACCGAACTGCTCGCGCTGGCGCGCGAACTCGATCGAGAGCTGAAGAGCACGTTCTGCCACGCCGACGTTGATCGCAGCGATGATGGCGCGCTCGAAGTCGAGTCCGCTCATGACGACGCGGTGGCCGAGGTCGACCTCACCGACGACGTTGGCCGCCGGCAGACGGAGATCCTTGAAGACGAGCTCGGCGGTCTGGCTGCCGCGAAAGCCCATCTTGGTGAGCTTCTGCGCCACTTCGAAACCTGGGCGATCGGCTTCCGTGACGAAGGCGGTGATGCCCTTGGAGCCCTGGTTCGGATCGGTCTTGGCGTAGAAGAGGCAGACGTCGGCGACCGGGCCGTTGGTGATGTAGAGCTTGTTGCCGTTGATCACCCACTCGTCGCCGTCGCGTACGGCGCGCGTCGCCATGGAGCCCAGCGCGTCCGAGCCGGCGCCCGGCTCGGTAAGCCCGAGGCAGCCGATCCACTCGCCCGAACAGAGCTTGGGAAGGTAGCGCTCCCGAACGTCTTCGTTGGCGTTGTTGAGCAGGTTGTGCACGCACAGGTTGTCGTGCGCGACCCAGCTGAGGCCGAGAGCGTGATTCCAGCGCGAGAAGGCCTGCAGGACGAGTCCAGACTCGAGCAGCGAGAGCCCGGCGCCGCCGTACTCCTCGGGAACCGTCGTGCCGAGAAATCCCTGCTCGCCGAGCTGCGGCCAGAGCTCGTCGGGCCACCACTCCTCGTTGTCCATGCGTTCGGAGAGTGGATACAGCACTTCCTTGCCGAAGCGGTCGGCCGCGTCGAAGAGGGCCTGCTGAGGAGGAGAGAGGGCGAATTGGCCGTCGGCAGACATCGGGGAGCCTCGAAAGGGGAGTGAGAAGAAAGGGGCGCCAGCGCGCCGGGTCTCTGAAGCATATTCAGTTTCCCGGCCGGTTCGGTTTCCCGCGTGCCGGGGCGCCTCGACCGAATCCCGGCTCAAGCCCAGACGGCCAACAGGCGGTCGAAGTACTTGCCCAGATCTTCGTTGAAGCGTTCGTCCGCGGCGAGAGCCCGGAGGTGCGCTCCGAGCCGCTCGTACTGGCGCAGCCCGGGGAGCAGCAGTCCAACGCCCAGTTCGTCGAGGCGCTCGACGAAGCGGCTCTCGTTGGTGAGCAGGCAGAGCTCGCAGGCGAGCGCGATGTCGGCCAGCGTCACTCGATCTCCGACGAGGTGAGACGAGTGGGTGAGCGCCATGTCCATGCCGCGACCGTAGGCGTCGAGCTCTTTCGCCATCTCGGCGTGCAGCTCCTCCGTGACGCGGCTCGCGGCGAGCAGGTAGCGCTGAGTCTCCTTGGCGAAGCCGAGAGAGCGGTCGAGGAAGGAGTCCACCCGCGACTGCTCCATCGGCCCCTCGCCGAGAAGCCCGTGCTCCTTCGTGCCGCAGCGCGCCGCGGCGCGCAGGATGGAGTTCGACTCGAAGATGCCGACGCTGCCGTCGCCCGAGAAACCGGCGGGAACAGCGCCGAACGGGTGCGCCTCGAGGAAAGCGTCGGTCTTGAAGAGCGAGCCGCTGAAGCCGACGGCGGCCGTGCGCTCGAAGTGCACGAGCTCGGCCTTGTCGCCGTCGTCGAGCTCGCGCGCATCGAAGTCCCAGAGCCAGTTGCGAAGCTCGGGAGGCTTGGCTCCGACGATCTCGATCTCGGCACCGGAGAAGCGAGCGGCGATCGTCGCCTTGTAGAGCCGGGGGTTGGGAAGGTAGGAGAAGACCTTCAGGTCAGGCATGGCTCTTCCCACGATTCTTGGGATTCGTCGTCACAAGCGGCTCGAGTCGACCAGTGCCTCGGACATCGCCCAGAGACGCTCTGCGTTGCCGGGGTCCAGCGCGTAGGACCGGACTCCGCTGCTTGTGGACTCATCGTCTACTTTCGCGATCTGGACGTTCTCGAGATACACACCACCGCGGCCCTCGAGTTCTGGCGCCGTCGCAGCGAAGCAGGTCGTGGCCGCGCCTTGTGGAATCGTCTTGAGGCCTTCGGGCTGGCCGCCGTCGTTCGCCGCCCGCTCCTCCATCGTCTTCCTGAGTGCGGCGATGTCTTCCTCGGTGAGATGGCGACCCAGATTCGTCATGATCGCGCCAGGATGCACTGCGAAAGAGTGAATGCCCTGCGACGCAAAGCGTGCCTCGAGACCGACGGTGAAGAGGATGTTGGCCGTCTTGGACTGGCCGTATGCGCTCCACTTTTCGTAGCCGCGATGTTCGTAGTTCGGATCTTCGAAGTGGACCTGGTCACGATGGTGACCAAGGCTCGAAAGATTGACGATGCGAGCGCGCTCACCGGTTTCGACAAGCGGCATGAGTTCGCGCGTCAGCAGAAAATGACCGAGGTGGTTGGTGCCGAACTGCAACTCGAAGTCATCGGCGGTCCGACCGAAGGGGCAGGCCATGACGCCAGCGTTGTTGATCAGGAGATCGATCTTCCGGAGGCGGCTTCTGGCTTCCTCGCCGCAGGTGCGCACGGCATCGAGAGACCCTAGGTCGCAGGCGATGGCCTCCACCTCCGCGCCCTCGACGGCGTTTCGCATTTCCTGTGCTGACGCCTCAGCTCGCTCGAGGTCGCGCCCGGCGATCACGACGTGCGCACCCCGCTCGGTCATGGTGCGTGCCGTTTCCTCGCCGATCCCCGAGTAGCCGCCGGTGATGAAGGCGGTTCTCCCTCGAAGGTCGATGCCCGCGAGAACCTCCGAGGCGGTACTTTCGAATCCGAACTCCCTCATCTGACGTCTCCGTGGCGGATGGGTGCGTGTGCGACCTCGATGACTTTCGCAGGACGGCCCGTGCTCGAGGAGGCTGCGCCCTTGTGCAGACTGGCTTCAGCATACCTCCGCACGCGAGACGGTTCTGTCTCGAGGAGAGTGGAGTGTGCTCCGATCCTCAGGGTCCGCCTTCCCTTGGCGAGCTGTTGGGCAGCGCGTAGGCGACCCAGGCGTCACTCGACGGCGTGCCGAGCTTGCCTCCGCCCGCTGCCACGACGACGAACTGGCGGCCGCCGACGGCGTACGTCGCCGGCGTGGCATAGCCGGCTGCCGGCAACCGGTCGCGCCAGAGAAGCTCGCCGGTGTCACGGTCGTAGGCACTGAGGTACTCGTCCTTCGTCGCGGCGACGAAGAGCAGCCCGCCCTCGGTGAGGACCGGGCCGCCGTACTGCTCGAGGCCGGTGCGCTCGAGTCCGTACGGCTCGAGGAGTTTACGATCGACCGTCTCCAGGTCGCCGTGCGGGACGGACCAGACGATCTCGCCGCGGTTGAGGTCGATGGCGCTCAGCGTTCCCCACGGGGGTTCGATCAGCGGTAGACCCTCGTCGTTGGCGAGACGCTGGAAGGCGACGAGTGCGTAGGGGAGTGTGCGTGGTCCTTCGCTTCCGTACGAGCCGCCGGAGTTCGCGCGCGGCGGCAGTTCGACGTTGCGTCCGTAGAGAAAGTCGAGGAGGTTCACGAGCGTGTCGCCCTCGAGAAAAGGAAACGCCGGCATGCGTCCCCTGCCCTGCTCGAGAAGGCGACGGGTCCAGGACTCTGGAAGTCGCGCCGCGAGCTCCCGTAGATCGGGCATGCTCGCGTCCGTCGGATTGTGTCGCTCGACGCCGTGGCAGGAGAGGCAGTGACGTGCGTAGGTGCGGCGGCCGAGATCGGCGGTGGTTCGGGCGTCGCCGCTCTGCACCTCGTAGAGCCGCAGAGCCCACGGCATCTCGGAGGCGTTGACGTAGAGCATGCCGCGCTCGGCATCGGCTGCGGCACCGCCCCATTCGCCGCCGCCGTCGAGTCCCGGAAGGATGACGCTGCCTTCGAGACTCGGCGGGGTGAACGGTGGGCCGGAGACGACCCCGGCGAAAGTCGCCTCGGACCAAGCGGCGAGCTCCGGCGTCAGTCGGTTCAGGTTCTCTGCCGTCAACTGCTGCCGCGCGAAGGGCGGCGGCAGCGTCGGAATCGGCTGCGTCGGCCAGGGGTGCTCGCCGGGTACCGCCTGCTGTGAGACCGGCCTCTCTTCGACGTCGAAGAGCGGCTCGCCAGTGACGCGATCGAAGAGGAAGACGTGGGCTGACTTGGTGATCTGGGCGACCGCGTCGACCTTCTTGCCGTCGTGCTCGACGGTCAGCAGATTCGGTGGCGCAGGGAGGTCACGGTCCCAGATGTCGTGATGCACCGTCTGGAAGTGCCAGAGCAGATCACCGGTCGAGGCGTCGAGCGCCAGAAGCGTATTGGCGTAGAGGTTGGATCCTTTTCGGTTGCCGCCCCAGTAGTCGAACGCCGCCGAGCCGGTCGGCACGTAGACGATGCCGCGCTCTTCGTCGAGCGCCAACCCCGCCCAGCTGTTGGCGCCACCGAGACGCTCCTGGGCGTCGGCGGGCCAGGTCTCTCCACCCGGGACGTCCGCGGCGGGAATCGTCTCGAAGCTCCAGACCAGGTCGCCGCGCACGGCGTCGAACGCGCGAATCGTCCCGGGCGCCGACGGCAGGCTCTCGGCGGTCCTGTGGCCGAGGATGATCAGGTCTTCGTAGACGACGCCGGGTGTGTTGGCGACGACGAAGAGATCCTGCGCCCGGTCCCCGAGGCCCGTGTGCAGGTCGAGGCTGCCGTCGTCCGCGAAGCCCGGATCCGGCTGGCCGTCGCGCGCCCTGACGGCCCAGAGGCGGTCGCCCGCTCCGTAGAAGAGGCGCAGCTCATCGCCTTCGCCGTGGGCCATGAGGCCTCGGTTCACGCCGGCTCCGAAGAGCTCGTAGCTCCCATCGAAGGGATCGAAGACCCACAGCTCCTCGCCGGTGGCGGCGTCGAGTGCAAAGAGTTTGAGTCCGGCGCTCGTGCCGTAGAGCACGCCGCCCAGAACGAGTGGATTGCACTGCACCTGGCTGCGGCCTTCGGTGGCGTCGCCACTGCGGTACGTCCAGGCGACCTCGAGCGCGCCGACGTTGCTGCGATCGATCTGTTGCAGCGGAGAAGACTGCGAAGAGCCGTTGTCGCCCAGGTAGGCAGGCCAGTCCCGATCGCCCGACTCGGACGCCGGCTGACAGCCGAAGAGGCTCAGAACCGCACAGAAACGGGCGATCTGCGGGAGGCGGTGCATCGACGGCATTGTGACAGTCTTCCAACGAACCGCTCCACGCCGGGCTTCCGGGACCCGGTCTGTGGGAAACTCGGCACGAGGGAGAACGAATGACGCATCAGGTAAGCCTCCGCAGTGCCCAGAACTACGACGAGTGGCGCCAAGCCGCGCGAGAGTCGGACGAGCGCACCGGGAAGGCGGCATGGAAGAAGGTGGATGCGAGTCCGCTCTACGACCACAAGACGATCCGCTTCCGACTCGACGAGCTGCTCGAGATTCGCGCATCGGGCGACTTCCGCAAGGTGCTCTTCTATGTGAAGGAAGGGCTCCACGGAAACATGGGCGGCATCGGCTCACCGGCGCTCTATCGCCATGCCCGCTTCGGCACCAAGGACCTCGTGCATCAGTACATCGAGGAGGTGGCATCGGTGATTGAAGAGGTCGCAGCGGCTCCTGAAGAGGACCTTCCGCTGAGCGAGAAGGTGCACGTGCTCGAGCGCTCCAGCAGCTGCTTCGGGCGCACGGCTCTCATGTTCAGCGGTGCCGGCTCCCTGGGGCCCTTCCATCTCGGTGTAGCTCGCGCTCTGCACGAGCAGCGGCTCCTGCCCAAGGTGCTCTCGGGTGCGAGTGCCGGTTCGCTCGTCTGCGGCGTGCTCGGTACCCGAAACGACGAGGAACTCGACGAGCTCCTCCTCGGCGACGAGCTCGGGGACCTCTTCGACCTGCTCGATCAGGAGCACAAGATCGGCCAGCAGATGAGGACCGAGGACGTCATCGACGTCATTCACTCGCTGGTTCCGGACATGACGTTCGAAGAGGCTTTCGAGCACTCGGGCCGCTACATCAACGTCTCCGTCTCGCCGAGCGAGCTCTTCCAGCGGGCGCGGCTGCTCAACGCCGTGACGAGTCCGAACGCGCTGCTGCGAGAGGCGATCCAGGCCTCCTGCGCCGTCCCCGGGATCTTCCGGCCGGTCACGCTCGCCGCTCGCCGAGTCGACGGAACGCGCGCTCCGTACGTGCGGAGTCGCACCTGGGTGGACGGCTCGGTGACCCACGACCAGCCGAGAGATCGGCTGGCGCGCCTCTACAGCGTCAACCACTTCATCTCGAGCCAGGCGAATCCGATCGTGCTGTGGACGCTGCGCGATACGAACTGGGAGAACAGCTTCGCGTCCCGTCTCTGGGAGGTGCAGCAGATCGCCACCAAGGAGTGGATGCGTGCGACCTATCCGTTCGCCGTCCAGATGACGCGGAACATCTTTCCCCTCAACGTCGCTACGCGCTTCGGCTACGGCGTCGCCACCCAGGACTACACGGCCGACATCAACATTCTGCCGAAGCGTCGCTTCTGGGACCCGCGCAAGCTGCTCGCGGTGCTCTCCGAGGAGGAGACGCTCGAGCTCATTCAGCTCGGCGAGAAGGCGACGTGGCCGAAGATCGAGATGATCCGCAACTGCACCCTCGTCAGTCGCACACTCGACCGCGTTCTGGCCGAGTGCCATGCAGAGCTCGAGGAGCGGGGAGAGAGTCTGCCGAAGGGCGCCTCGCGCCGCGCCGCCAGCTGAGACCCGGACGGCAGACCCTGGCCACGACGTTCCGCATCGCCCTTTCCCTGCGCGTCGGAGTTCTGCTCGTTTCGGCGACGGGGCTCGGCTGCAGTGTCGATGCGGAGTCGATGTCGCGACCCAACGTGCTGCTCGTCGTCTCCGACGACCAGGGGAGGTGGTCGGTCGGGCCCTACGGCAACCGCGAGATTCGCACTCCCGTCCTCGATCGTCTGGCGGCGCAGGGCTGGGTGATGGAGCGCGCGTACTCGCCGTCGGGCGTCTGTTCGCCCGCGCGTGCGAGCCTCTTCACCGGCCGTCTGCCTTCCCAACACGGTGTGCACGACTTCCTGAGCGAGTCGATCGAGCACGAGGTGAACTGGCTCGAAGGCGAAGTCCTCCTCCCCGAGCTGCTGCAGGGAGAGGGCTACCGCACCGGTCTGTTCGGTAAGTGGCACGCGACGCCGGACCCGGTGCCGCCACAGCGGGGCTTCGACCGCTGGTTGAGCTACGACGTCTTTCGCTTCGGCTGGCAGAACCAGTACCTGCATGAGGGGCAGGTCGCCTTCTCCGACGAGGGTGAATCGGTCCTCGTGACGGGTCACCAGGCGGATCATCTGACGCAGCAGGCGCTCGAGTTCATCGCCGAGAGCGGTGATGAGCCGTGGTTCGCTTTCGTCGGCTACGCGGCACCGCACTTCCCTTTCGAGGGCTATCCGGAGCGGCTCGTGGAGAGCTACCGCGACGTCGAGCTCACCTCCTTTCCCCGGGGCGAATCGACGCATCTCGAACCGGCCAACGAAGCTTCGGTGCCGCCCGAAGATCCGTCGGAGATCTTCGCGCAGTACGCAGCGGGAGTGACCTTCCTGGACGAGCAGATCGGTCGTCTGGTCGCAGAGCTCGAGCGTCGTGGCGAGCTCGACGACACTCTGGTCGTCTTCACCTCCGACCACGGTCAGATGATGGGGCACCACGGTCTGGTGGGAAAGGCCAACGCCTCGCTGCCGCAGAATCTCTACCGCGAGACCATGGAGATTCCGATGGTCCTGCACTGGCCAGCCGGGCTTCCGGAGTCCGGACGCTCCAAGGCCCCCTTCGATCTCGTGGACCTCTTTGCCACCGTGCTCGATGCGGTCGGCGTCAAGGAGCCCGAAGAAGAGACTGTGCGGGCGAACCGGCCGGGTCGCAGCGTGCTCGCAAAGCTCGTCGACCCCGAGCTGACGTGGCGGCAGATGCAGTATGCCGAGCACGGCACCGTGCGTGCGATCGTCGGGCCGCGCTACAAGCTCGTCGTGCGCTACGGTCCCCTGCCGGAGGGCCACGGCGACGAGCTCTACGATCTGGTGAACGATCCGCGAGAGACCCGCAACCGGATCGCCGACGAGGCGCTCGCGGAGGTGCGGGAGACCCTGAGGTCGCAGCTCGACGAGCACTTCGATCGCTACTCCGAGCCCGGCAGGGCCGGTAGCGAAGCTCTGTCCCAGTCGCCTCAGAACGGCAACGAGCCTTGGCGACGGCTTGCCCTGCGCGCAGAAGAATAGGCCGTCGATTCGGTTCGACTTCCTCAGTGCGCCGGAACTGAGCTCCTGAGGCGGGCCTTGCCTCGTCCGCTTGGCGAGAAGCACTCGGTAAGATCAGTCGATTCCAGTCAGACATTTCGAAGGCGGCTCCGACCGCTGCAAGGAGGGAGAGATGATCGAGCGACTCACCCGGTGGCTCGCCGTGCCGGTGTTCGTACTCGGGGTCGCTGCGAGTGCTGACGCCGAGGACCTGCGCATCGGGCGCGCCGAGTTTCGCGAACGGGTCGAGGGCTTCTGGCACGGGCAACTCGTCGGCAACTACATGGGCTTTCCCTTCGAGAACCTCTACATCGACGAGCCCATCCCGGTCCTCGTCGATCGCTACTACACGACCGAGAACGCTGGTGAGCTGCGTATCAACGGGCGCGATTCCCGGGGCAACACGAGCATGTTCGCGACGGCGATGGACGGTGCCTGGTCAGACGACGACACCGACATCGAGTTCGTCACCCTGCACGCGGTAGAGAAGTACGGCCTCGACATCACTCACCTCGAGATCACCGAGATGTGGAAACGCCACATCAACCGCCGCATCTGGGTGGCCAATCGCACGGCTCGAAATCTGATGGAGGAGGGGCTCGTTGCGCCGGCGACCGGGTCCAAGGAGAACAACGAGAACTGGTTCCAGATCGATCCGCAGCTGGTCAACGAGATCTGGAGTGTCTTCTATCCCGGCATGCCGCAACGCTCGGCCGAGCGCGCCGAATGGGGAGCACGCATCACGAACGACGATTGGGGCACGCATCCGACGGTCGCCTACGGAGTCATGATCAGCCTCGCCTTCTTCGAGAAGGATCCCGAGTCGCTCGTGCGCAGTGCGCTCGAGTTCCTTCCCGAAGACAGCCCTTTCACCGAGGGCGTTCGCGACGTGCTCCGGTGGCACGCCGAGCATGACGACTGGCGAGAGGTTCGGCAGCTCGTTCACGACAAGTACTACCGCTACAAGAAGGGCGACTACGAAGCGCCGGTGTCGGTGGTCTCGTCGCTGAACAACGGACTCGCCGGTGTCATGGCTCTGCTCTACGGTGAGGCGGACTTCGTGCGTACCGTCGGCCTCGGCGTCAGCGCTGGCTACGACTGCGACAACCAGGCGGCCACGCTCGGCGGGCTGCTCGGCGTCATGCACGGATCGTCCGTGATTCCGAAGGAGCTGACTCACAACCTCGGGCCGATTTCGTGGAGCAAGCCGTTCAACGACTCGTACGTCAACTACGCGCGAGACGAGATCGCGGTGCACACACCGATTTCGGAGATCATTGACCGCATCGTCGCGGTTTCCGAGCAGGCGATCTTTCAGCAGGGTGGTCGCATCGAAGGCGAAGGTGACGAGGCGACATACGTGATTCCCGGAGGGCGCTGAGGCGCATGCGTGAGGGTCAACGCAGCCTTACCGCCGAAGCGACCGCGGCGATGCGCGCCGCGCATCAGGTGTTCGATGCGGCGCCGCTCGTCCTCAGAGACGACGTCGCCGCTCGGCTGCTCCTGCCGCGTCCATGGCAGGGTCTCGCGACGGGATCGAGACTGCTCCGCCGTCGTCGCGCTCTTCGCGGCATGGTCGAGGCCTGGCTACCGCCGCGTGCCGCGGTGGCGACTCGGCGGCTGCGAGCGCAGATCGTCGTGCGCAGTCGCTACGCGGAAGATGCTCTGGCGGCAGCGCAGGAGCGCGGCGTCGAGCAGTACGTCGTGCTCGCGGCGGGGCTCGACACCTTTTCGCTGCGCCAGCCGGCGGGTGAGTTGCGGGTCTTCGAGGTCGACGAGCCTTCGACGCAGGCGGACAAACGCAAGCGCATCCGCCGCTCGGGGCTGGTTGTCCCGGAGACGGTGGAGTTCGTCGGCATCGACTTCGAGCGTCAGACGCTCAGCGAGGCGCTCGAGGAGAGTGGCTTCGACGCCGACGCGCCCTGCTTCCTCTCTTGGCTCGGCGTCAGCTACTACCTGACGCGCCCGGCGATCGAAGCCGTCTTCGACTTCGTCGCCGGCCTCGCGCCCGGCAGCGAGATGGTCCTCGACTTCTGGTCGGAAGACCCGTCGGTGCCGCCCGGTGATCTGACGCTACTGCGAGGCGTGCAGATCGGCGTCGGTGGACAGGGCGAGCCGATGAAGTCGTTCTTCTCTCCCGACGAGCTCACGGCTCTGGCGGCCGACTGCGGCCTGCAGGTGCTCGAGTCGCTCGATGCGATCGGCGGCGACGCTCGGTACCTGCGCGGTCGGCGAGACGGACTTCGTCTACCGCGTTTTGCTCACCTGGCGCGACTCGGCGCCGCCTAGACCAGCGATTCCAAAGGTCCGCTTCAGTTCCGGACCCGATGCACCCCGTCTGCCTGCGTTGCGTCGTTGCCAGACGGGCGCCTCCTGTCCGGCCTTTGTAGCGAACCTTCGGAATCATGGGTCTAGTCTTCGGTGAAGAGCTTGCGGACCGCTTCCTCCGGGAGCTCTTGAACGCGAAAGCCGTTGGCGCCGACGACCGTCTCGGCAGCGACCATGGCGTTGACGATGGCCTCCTCGGTCGCCTGGACCGTGGCGCGGAAGACGACCGACAAGAGATCGTTGGGGAACGTCTCGACGGTGGTCCGCTCGACTTCGGAGAGCCGTCCGGCGTTGGCGGTCGAAAACGCGACGAAGATGTCTCCCGAGCCGCCGTCGCTGATCGCCCCCAGGCGACCGAGAGCGAGCGAAGGTCGCTTGGCGACGCGACGGAGCTGGTGGGGAAGCAGCGGGGCGTCGGTCGCGACGACGACGATGATCGATCCATCGGGCGCTGCGCCGCTCGCGTCATCGTCGTCACAGTAGGGGGCGTAGGTGAACGGTCGTTCGAGCGAGCGGTCGACGAAGCAGTGCTCACCGACGGGCAGGAGGCCATCGACCTTGCGTCCTCCAAGGCGCAGGTCGAGGCCTCTCCAGTTGTAGTTGCACTGCACCAGCACGCCGAGAGTGAAGTCGGCGTCGGCGACCCGCAGCCGCCGTGAAGCGGTGCCGATGCCGCCCTTGAAGCCATTGCAGACCATGCCGGTACCGCCGCCGACGGCTCCCTCTTCGACGGCGCCCGCCCGAGCGTCGCGAAAGGCCTGGAGGGCGTGCTCCTTGGTGACGTGGAAGCCGTTGATGTCGTTGAGCGCGCCGTCATAGGTCTCTGCGACGACCGGGGCGTGCCAGTCGGCGGGCCAACCTCTGCTCACCATCCAGGCCACGGAGGCATCGCGCACGACGCCGACGCTGTGCGTGTTGGTGATCGCGATGGGGCCGTCGATCAGCCCGCGCTCCTCGAGCCAGGTGGTGCCGGTCATCTCGCCGGAGGCGTTGAGGGTGAACCAGCCGGCGAAGACCGGGTCGGTGGACTCCGAACCGCGTGGATGGATGGCCGTCACGCCGGTGCGCACCGGGCCTTCGCCGACCTCCAGGGCGCCGGAGCCTTCGATCAGCGTGACGGAGCCGACGGTGACTCCCTCGACGTCGGTGATCGCGTTGAGCGGACCCGGCGCGCCTTCGAACGGCACGCCGAGGTCGCGCGCACGCTGCCCCCAGAGTGGCATACCGATCGCCAGGACGAGTGCGATCAGCGCTGCTGTGCGTCGCGGAAGCGAGCGGTTCATCGGCCCTGGAACTGCGCTGTGCGCTTCTCGAGGAAGGCGTTGCGTCCCTCGAGGGCGTCGGCGGTCCGCCCGGCTTGCGCCTGAAGCTTTGCTTCCAGCTCCAACTGCTGCTCGTAGGTGTTCTCGAAGGTCTTCCAGAACGCCTCACGCATCATCACGAGGGAGCGTGGCCCCTGGGCGAGTCGTGTGGCAAGCTCCCGAGCGCCCGCCATCAGCGTCTCGCGGTCGTCGAAGACGCGGTTGATGAGGCCCCACTCGAGCGCCTGCTCTGCGAAGAGTTTGTCGGCGAGCATCGAGAGCTCGGCGGCTCGACGTGGGCCGACCAGGCGAGGCAGCAGGTACGTGGCACCGCCATCGGGAATCAGACCGATGCGCGCGAACGCCTGCAGGAAGTAACCCTCCTTCGACGCGCAAACCATGTCGGCCATCAGGGCGAAGCTCATACCGAC
>JBCCLJ010000008.1:0-68177 GCA_039026915.1 Acidobacteriota bacterium | reverse complement strand
GGCGGACGAGGTGCTGCGCAGCAACGGCTGGTTCAGCCAGGACGACGCCGAGCGGCAGGAAGTCACGAGGCAGTCACACCACCATCTGCCGCGGCTCACGAGCCCCGATGGCTTCGTCTCGTTGGAGCTTCACCGCTTCCTGCACGAGCTCGACGGGGCGGAGCGAGCCGAAGGCTATCTCGCCCGCTCGCTGCGACTGTCGCTCACCGCGCCGACGGAAGAGGCCGAGACGACCTTTCAGGCGAGCACTCTTGGAACCGAAGATCACCTCATCTCCCTGGCCACGCACTTCGGACTCGACCGGACCGTGTACTACCAGAGCTACGCAGCGCTTCGACAGCTCACCGACCTGCATCTCGTGATCACGCGGTCGAAGGTCGACTGGCCGCTTTTGCGGCGCTTGGCAGAGGACGCGTCACTGCTGGGCTTCGCCTGGCTTGGAATCGAGAGTGCTGTGCGCCTCTTCGCATCGCCGGTACCGGACCCGATCCGCGCCGAGCTGAGAGGCTCGGTGCCGCGTGCGGAGCAAATCGAGCGCTTCATCGACTGCAAGGTACTGGAGCCTTCGCCCTGGGTGCTTCACCAGCTGGTCGATCCTGAGGAGCGCAGCACCTGGTCGCTCTCGAAGGCTCTCGTCCGCCGCTTCTTCTGGGACCCGCGCTATTTGCGGGAGAAGTTCGGCGCAGGGTCACGCAAGCGCTACAGGCGACACGCTTCAGACATTCTGGCGACCGTTCGGCACATACCCAAGACGCTCGATCAGCTGCGCGTCGACGGTTGGATGGCCGAACTCCACCAGCGGGCGAGCACGACCTGAGTCGTGGGCTGGCGTCAGTCGATCTGCGCCAGCTCGGCGAGCACCGCATCACAGGTCGCACCGAGGTCGGCGGAGGCGAGCTGGAAGGAAGGAGCCGACAGCGCCATCGCCGAAAGCTCGTCCAACGCGAAGTCGTCGTGGGCGAGCAGGTTGAGGCCTTGTGCCGCGAGCCGCAGTGTCGCCTGCGCCGGCGACAGCGACATGAGCTGCGGCTCCCGGTTGGCAGGGTCGTACCGAACGAAGAGGAGCGCGGCGAGGTCGAGGCGGTCGAAGGACGCCGGAGCGAGAGACGCGTAGTAGCGACCGCGATGCTCCTGAACGTCGTCGCCGAAACCCTCGGGAGGCTCCGATTTCAGGCAGAGGGCGCGCGGGAAACTGGTGACCGTGCCCGACTCCGCGTCGTAAGGCGCGAGCTCGTCGCTGAAGAAGCCGAGGCCGTGACGAACCAGACCGAGGCAGGTCGTCGACTTTCCGGAGCCAGATTCGGCGAGCAGCAGCACGGCGCGCCCGCGGAACTCCAGAACTCCGGCGTGCAGGAACAAGAGTTCGGGGCGCGCGTGCTGCAGAGCGAGAACGATCTGTTCGTCGACCAGCGGGACGAGGTCTTCCACGCGGCCGACCTCGCGCGTCTCGGTGCGTGCTGAGGAAGCGGTCCAGACACCGTCCTCGAGCGCGACGTCGATCTCGAGGGCACTCCCCCGCCTGGGAGACAGAGCGTGTTCGTAGCAGCCCCGAACCCGAGCCAGATCGCACGGCTCCAGCGGGCCACGGAGATTCAGCCGGAGAGGCGTCCCCACGAGGCTCAAATCGATCGTCGTGCTCATCGTTCTCCGAACCCGGCGGTGAGCGACCGGCTCGCCGGCGGGTCGTCGTTCATCCAACCGCCTGCGATCGTCGTGCCGTGGGCCAAACGTACGAAGACCTCCCCGAGGCGAGCTCAGGAAGGTCTCGATGCGCCGCTTTCACGGCGTGACGGAAAAGTCGGACTCAGCTGCCGCTGCTACCGCGGCCACGGCCTCGGCCGCCGCGGTTGCGGACCGGCGCGTTGGTCGGGTTGTTGCCGCCGCGGCTGTTGCGTCCTCGACGAACGTCGGACACTTCGCGGGAGCCGGTCTGGGCGAAGGCCGGAGCAACGGCCAGAGTGGCGACGGCGGGCGCCACGTAGGCGGCAGCCTTCAGGACGGTGCGACGCGAGGCCTCTTGCGAGCCTGCATCAGCCAGGGAGTCGAGGTTTTTGGGCGTAGTCATGCTTTTCTCCATCAGCGCGAGAGGTAACTCATTCGAGGCGACGTCACCACGCGAACTGGACGCGAAGGTCTGACCGCCTCTGACACAGTATACGAGAAACGCGGACGAGAGTGGACGCCGCGCCCCCGGTTTTTTGATGATTCTTGCGGGAATGTCGGTGACAAAAAGGAGATTTTTGTGACACGACCGCCGCGCGACTGACAACAATTGTCAGTCGCCTGCAGAAGATCCCTCGAGAAGGCCCAAGTCGAAGAAGGTGGCAATCGCCTGCTCCACGTCCGCTTTCGCCGTCTCGAGCGTCACGTCGAAGCGCTGCACCAGCTCGGCCGCGATCTCGTCCACGCTCAACCGGCCGTCACAGAGCTCCCAGACCAACGTTGCCGTGACGTTCAGCTGATGCATCGACTCCGACTCGGGATCGAGAACGACACGCTCTCCGGCCACGAGTCGTTCCGAGAGACCGTCTCGCTTCTTCGGTTTGCTGGCTTCACTCATCGATGGGCAGACTCCTCGGGCCGGCGCAGTATACGCCGACCTCAGCCTCCCGCCGGCCCCAGAAACGCGAGCAGAGCACGAGTCACCGTTTCGGGTTCCTCCTGGTGAAGAAAGTGCCCCGCCGACTCGAGCACGTGCGTCGTCAGGCCGGCCGTGAACAGAGCCTCCATCCCTTCGGCGAGCTCCGCCCCGATGCAGCCGTCGCGCGCGCCGTGGAGATAGAGCGTCGGCACCGCGATGGGGCCTTGGGCGCGCTCGGCCAGGGGGGCTACCTGCTCGACGATCTCGGGAGTGGGCATCAAGGCGTGGCGGTAGTAGCCGAGAGCCGCCGAGAGCGTGCCGTCAGCCGCCAGAGTCTCCTTGAGCAAGCGCATTTCCGATTCTTCCAGAACGAACCCCGGCGACCAGTCGGCCCAGAGGCGATCGATGAAGGCGAAGTCGTCGTGAGCCACGGCGAGTTCGGCGATCGGCGTCTGGAAGAAGAACATGTACCAGGACCGTCGCTGCTGCTCCGGATCGGTGACGAACGCGCCGGCCAGGCCTGGACCGTAGGGCACCGCCATCGTCACCAGCTTGGAGATCTTCTCCGGAGCCAGCCCGGCCGCCGCATACGAGGCCGCCGCCCCCCAATCGTGGCCGACGACGACCGCCGTCTCGGCACCGAGAGCGTCGATCAGCGCGACGATGTCCTCGCCGAGCTTGGGCACCGAGAAGGGGCCTCCGTCCGGCGCTTTCGTCGCTCCGTAGCCCCTCATGTAGGGAGCTACGACGCGGTAGCCCGCCTCGGCCAGGGCCGGCATCTGATGCCGGAAGGTGCGGGCGTGATCGGGAAAGCCGTGCAGCATCAGCACCAGTGGCCCGTCTCCCATCTCCAGGTAGTGGAACTCGAGTCCGTTGGCATTCACCGAACCGTTGCGCATGTCTTCTCCTTCTGACTTGGACGCGATCAACACTCCGCAGAGAGCGAGAACGCCGAGAAACGAAGTGACCCTCACCGTGTCAGCCACTCGAACTTCTGCGGCTTGCGGGCCGCCTTGGGGTCGATCATCACGTTGACCAGAGCGGGAGCCTCGGACGCCAGGGCACGGTCGAGCACCGGTCCCAGGTCGGCGTGCGAGTCGACGTAGTAGCCCTCTCCACCGAACGCCTCCATCACCTTCTCGTAGCGAGCGTTCGGCGTGTAGACGGAGGTCGGCGGCTTCTTCTCGGGGTCGAGTGAGCTGACTCCACCACCGATGCCGTTGTTGTTGATGACGACCACCTTGATCGGCAGCCCGTAGCGGCAGGCGACCTCGCACTCCATACCGGAGAAGCCGAAGGCCGAGTCGCCGAGAACCGCCACCACCGGCCGGTCGGGCTGCGCGACCGCCGCTGCCAGCGCCGAGCCCAGACCGATGCCCATCGTGCCGAAGGTCCCGGCGTCGAGACGCAGCCTCGGCTGCTGGTGAGAGATGACGGTGCGACCGATGTCCATCGTGTTGGCGCCCTCATTCACCAGGATCGTCTCCGGCGCCAGACGCTCCGCCACGGCGTGCAGCGCCCGGTAGTACCCCATCGGTTCGCGCTCGTCGCGCACCATCGCATCGACGGCGGCCCGGTTCTGCGCTGCGTTGTCCGCCAGCACCCGGAGCCACTCGTCACCGTCGAAGCGCCAGGGCTCCGCCTCGAGAGCTTCGACGAGCTGCCTCAGAATCGTACGAGCGTCGCCCACCAGACCGACCTCGGTCGGCACGCTGTGGCCGATCTCCTCGGCACAGAGGTCGATCTGCACGACGCGCACGGCGTCGGCGAATCGAGGACTCCTGCCGAAGTGCAGGATCCAGTTGAAGCGGGCGCCGACCAGGAGCACCAGATCGGCGTTCTGCAGCGCAAAGGAGCGAGCCGACGCGACCGACAGGTCCGAGTCGTCGGGCACGAGTCCTTTGGCCATCGGCGTCGGGAGGAACGGCAGCCCGGTGACTTCGATGAGCTGGCGCGCCTCCCGCTCGGCGCGGGCGTAGGCCGCGCCTTTGCCGAAGATCACCAGCGGACGCTTTGCCGAACGCAGAGCCTTCAGGGCACGGTCGACGTCCTCGGCGAGCGCCGCGGACGGAGGCGGAGGCTGCGCCGCGGCCGGCAGCGCGGGGAGCTCGCCGGTCGCCGTCAGGATGTCGTTCGGCAGATCGAGGTAGGCGGCACCCGGCCGGCCGGCGATCGTCGTACGTACCGCCTGCTCCACGTACTCCGGCACTCGCGCAAAGGAGTCGGGGCGTGCCGCCCACTTGCTGAAAGGCCGAGCCGCTTCGATCTGCGGCGCCTCCTGAAAGGCTCCCCTCTGGTTCTGGTAAGAGTCGTTGGCACCGCCCAGCAACAGCATCGGCCAGCAGTTCGCCTGCGCATTGGCCAGTCCGGCCGTCGCGTGGATCATGCCCGGCCCGGAGACGGCGAGACAGCCGCCGGGGCGTCCGGTCAGGTAGCCGACGACGCCCGCGGCGTAGCTCGCCGCCTGCTCGTTGCGAAAGCCGAGATAGCTGATGCCCAGCTTCTGCGCGGCGGCGGCGATGCCGAAGACCGGGAAGCCGACGACACCGAAGAGGTGATCGACGTTCTGCGAACGCAGGCTCTGCGCGACCAGCTCGGAGCCGCTGCACTCGAGAGGGCCGTCGCTCATCAGGCCTTTCCCTTCGACGGGCCGAAGGCACCCTCTCGCCGGAGCGCTTCGACCTGCTCGGACCGAAGACCGAGATCTTCGGCGACCACCGCGTCGGTGTGCTCACCGAGCGACGGCGACAGAGTGAGACCGACCGAGCTCTTGGACAGGCGCGCCGGCCAGCCCAGCACGCGCACCGCGCCCTGCACGGGGTGCTCGACCGTCTCGATGAAGCCTCGTTCGTTGAGGTGCGGATCGTCCAACAGATCCATCGTGTCGAAGACCTTGCTCGCAGGAACTCCGGCTTCCGCCAGCGCGCGCATCGCCTCGTGCTTGTCGAGGCGAGAGCACCAGGTGCCGATCGCCTCGGAGAGCTCTTCGCGATGTTCGAACCGGCCCCGCCCCGTGGCGAAGCGCTCGTCCTCGATCAGCTCTTGCCGACCGATCGTGTGCGCCAGGGCCTCCCACATTCGATCCGTCGGCGCCATGATGTAGACGTAGTCGTTGGGACCGAACGGCTTGCAGGCGTAGAGCGAAACGAGAGGTCCGAAGTCGCTGCCCTGGCGAGGCGCCGCCTGACGCCCCCAGTCGGTGCCCATGGCGATCGCCGTGCGCATGAAGTAGGTCATCGCCTCCTGCATCGACAGCTCGATGTACTGACCCTCTCCCGTCCGCAGTCGCTGGACGTACGCGGCGGTGATCGCGAGCGCCATCTGCACCCCGGTCCCCGAGTCGCCGGTCGTCGGGCCCGGACGCATCGGCGGCCCGTCGGCATCACCCGTGACCGAGAAGGCCCCGGCTGCCGCCTGCGCGACCATGTCGAAGCACTTGTAGTCGGCGTACGGCCCGTCGTCGCCGAAGCCCTTGATGCTGGCGTAGAGAACGTCCTCGCGACGCGACCTCACGACGTCGTAGCCAAGGTCGAGCTTGTCGATGACGCCGGGGCCGAAGTTCTCGATGAAGACGTCGTAGTGCGGCACCATGTCGAGCAGCACGTCGCGACCTGCCTTCGTTTCGAGCGCCAGCGTCACCGATCTCTTGTTGGCGTTCCAGTTGAGGAAGTAGAGAGAGTCCTCGAAGCCGAACTGCGAGACGACGGCGCGACCGGGATCGCCCGTGCCCGGGCGCTCGACCTTGACGACGTCGGCGCCCAGGAAGGCGAGCGACTGCGTGCAGGCGGTCCCCGACTCGTACTGCGTGAGGTCGAGGATCCGCATCCCCTCCAGTGCCGGCATGTGCCTTCCTCCTGCGTTGCGTCGTGAGAGGTCATGTTACGGCAGCCGACCTTCTTCCCGAGGCCTGAAGGACTACACTTGCGCCCCATGTCTTCCACCGAGCTCGAGACTCCGACCGCGAGCAGCGCCTGGCTCCGCTTCCTGCTGCCCTCGGCGTTCGGCGCCGGCCTGCTGCTGATCCCCTTCCCTCTCGGCGGCAAGATCAGCATCGCGCTGGGCCACGCCGTCGACGCGGCGAAGGCGTCGCTCGGCCCGACGCTGCAGATCAGCGTCACCGTCGTCATCGTGCTCTCCGCCGCGCTGGCACTGCTCCTGAGGCTGCCTCCACTTTCGAGCTGGCGCGCGCTGGACGGCGTCCTCGGCCCGATCCTCCGCCCCGGCGCGCTGGTCACGGCCATGCGCTGTGCCGGAGCCGTCATCGCGGCGCTCGTTCTCCTGCAGCGCGGGCCGTCTTGGCTCGTCGGACCGGCCACCGGCGGGGTCATCTTCGGGGACCTTCTGCCGCTCGTCTTCCTGATCCTCTTCGCGGCCGCCTTCATCGTGCCGTGCCTCACGGACTATGGGCTCATGGAGTTCGCTGGGGGCTTGCTGTCTCCGATCTTTCGTCCGGTCTTCGGACTGCCGGGCCGCTCCGCCATCGACGCGCTGGCGTCGTGGCTGGGAGCCGCTTCCGTCGGCGTGTTGATCACGGCGAACCAGTATGAGCAGGGGGCCTACACGCGGCGCGAAGCGATGGTGATCGCAGGCTCGTTCTCGGTCGTCTCGGTTCCGTTCGCCTACGTCATCGTCGACTTCGTCGGCCTCGGCGAGCAGTTCATTCCGTACTACCTGACGGTCATCGTCTGCGGCCTCGTGGCCGCTCTGCTCTGCCCCTTTCTGCCACCGCTGCGCAGCAAAGCAGACGACTATCTCGACGGCCGTCTGCGTGAGCTTCCGCCGCGGCGCTCCGGAGGGCGGGGTGAGCGCGTCGCCTCGCCGCTGGCGGAGGCGCTGGCCAAGGCGAGCAAGAGTCCGAGCCTTTCATCACTTCTGCGGCGTGCCGGCCTGCAGGTGCTCGACATCTGGCTCGGCCTGCTGCCGATGGTAGCCCTCATCGGCACGGGCGCCATCGCCGTCGCCGAGACGACGCCCCTCTTTCGCTGGCTGGGCCTACCGTTCGTGCCAATCCTCCAGCTTCTCGGCCTGCCGGAGGCGGGCGCTGCCGCCCCGGCGATGGTCGTGGGCTTCGCCGATCAGTTCCTGCCCGCGGTGCTCGGCCGCTCGATCGAGAGCGAGGCGACGCGCTTCGTCGTCGCGTGCACGGCGGTCAACCAGCTGATCTACCTGTCCGAAGTCGGCGTCATTCTGCTGCGTTCAGCGCTGCCTTTTCGCATGCTCGACCTTGTCGGGGTCTTCCTCGTGCGCACGGTGATCACCCTGCCGATCGCCGCCGCCGGCGCTCACCTGGTCTTCTGAGCTCACCCCGATTCTTCGACCGAAATGCCCCGCGCACCGCTGGTATGCTGCGACCATGACCGATACCGCCACGAAACCCGTTCCGACCTGGATGCTCCTGCTCTTCGTCGCGGCTCTCGCAGCCAACGTGCCCTACTTCGAGCTGCCCCTGATCCCGCGCGTCGGACTCGGGCTCTTCGCCGTTGCGCTCCTCGCCACCGGCCTGCGCAAGCCCAAGGCCTGAGATCGTCTTGAACAGAAAGGCCCCCTACAGCCTGCTGGTTCGGTCGCTCGGCTTCTTCGTCGTCACCCTGACTCCGGTGACCCTGAAGCACCTCGAAGGCATCGATCCGCGACTCCTCACCGGCGAGCTCCTCGACAGCCTGGTGACGACGATCCTCTTCACACTGATCTTTGCCGTTGGCAGCCTGCTCGCGGCCTCGGCTCCGCCCGCCAGCGAGCGCCTTCAGCTCCTGACCGGCGCTGCAGCGGGCGTCGCGCTCTGGGGGCTCCTCTGGCTCGGCTGGAGCGCCAGCACGGCGCTTGCTCCGTGGTCTCTGCTGCTGAACTGTTCAGCGATCTTCGCCGCCGGTTTCGTCAGCTCGCACCTGCTGCAGCGCCGCACCGTCGCCACCGCCTGACGTCGTCAGGGCGGCGCGCCGTCACTCGGGGCCCCGTCACTCGGGGGACCAGCCCTCGAGCAGCACTTCCAGAGCTCCGGTCAACACCTCGACGGCCTGTTCCAACTCGCGCACGAAGACGTGCTCGTGCGGGGTGTGATCGAGCGAGCTGTCGCCCGGCCCATACGCCAGGATCGGACATTGCCATGCAGGACCCACGACGTTCATGTCGCTGGTTCCGGTCTTGACGACGAAGCCCGGGCGATGCCCGGCCGCCCGAATCGATCGCTGGAACGAGCGCACCAGCTCGTTGGCGCGTCCGCTGCGCCAAGCGGGCTCGTAGCCGTGCGCCCGAAGCTCCAGCGAGCGCTCACCGACCTGCCACTGCAGGGAGGACGCTCCTTGGGCGAGGGTGAGTTGCGGCGTGGGCGGAGCATCGACCTGCTCGCGCCGCGCCGCGACGGCAGTCCAGTCCTCGAGAACCCTGCTGAGAAAGGAATCGAGGTCGAACCCCGTCGGTAGCCGCACGCCGAAGGAGGCCTCCGCCCAGGAGACGAAGCCGTCCTCGAGGCCACTCCGCAGGGACCGCAGGCTCGGTTGCACCTGATCGAAGGCCCGCGCCTCGTCGGGGCTGGCCTTGGCGGACGCCGCTTCGAGGAGATTCCACAGTTCGACCAGCTGCACCGCGATGCCTGGATCCGGCCCCGCCGTGTGTGCGAGCTCGTTCTCTGCGCGTGCCTCGAGCAGCACCCTGCCTTTGTACCCGAGCGTGACGCGATCGAAGCGGCTCGGCTCGCCGATAACACAGGCAGCGGGCTTTGGCTCTCGGACGCCGTCAAAGCGATCCCGCAGCGCACGAGCCCCGCGACTCGTCGCCGATTCCTCCTCGACGGCGCCGGCGACGATGAAGCGAGCGTCGGCCCGTCGCAGGAGATCGCGGTCGACGGCGGACGTCGCTACGGCGAACGTCGCCAGCGGCCCCTTCGCATCGACCGTGCCGCGACCGCGCAGCACCTCCTCGTCGCCGCTTCCTTCGAAGCGCACTGCGATGTCGCCGGGGACCGTATCGATATGTCCGAGGAGCACGACCGTCCGCGCAGCTTCCGGCGATCCGATCTCTCCCACCGCGTTGCCGACGTCGTCGACGAACGCGCGGTCGAAACCCAGGTCCCGCATCTCACCGACCAGAAACCGGCTGGCCGCCTCCTCCTCGCCGGAGACGGACGGCACATCGACCAGGTCGTGCAGGAGCCGGGCGATCCTCGACCTGCCGCTCACGGGACCGCCTCCGTCAACACGGCGCGCAGAGCGTCGAGCCCGATCTCCAACTCCTCCCGGCTGACATTGAGCGGCGGCAGAAGTCGGATCACGTTGCCCCCGGCCGGCAGCACGAGGACCCCGTGATCCCGCGCCAGCGCGGCAATGGCTGCGCCGGGCCGACGGCGCAGCTGAAGGCCCCACATCAGTCCCCGCCCGCGCACCTCCCGCACCATCGGCACCGCCTCGGCGAGCTCGGCCAAGCGCTCTCCGAGCCACCGCCCCTGCTCGCTCACGCGAGACGGCACGTCGTCGTCTCGGAAGACCTGCAGCAGCGCTTCGCCACAGGCGCAGGCCAGCGCGTTGCCGCCGAACGTCGATCCGTGGGCACCCGGTTTGAGCTGCTCCTCGACGTGCTGTGTGTACGCCAGAGCGCCGAGCGGAAAGCCACCGCCGAGTCCTTTGGCGAGCGCCAGCAGATCGGGCTCGTAGGGAGCGCTGGCGAAGAGGGGTCCCGTACGCGCCATCCCGGTCTGGATCTCGTCGACGAGAAGGAGCGCTCCGCGCTCGCGGCTCAGTCGCCGCGCAGCGACCAGAAAGTCCTCGGCGCAGGGATGCACGCCGCCCTCTCCCTGAATCACCTCCACGACGACTGCCGCGACGGCGTCGTCGACCGCTTCGTCCAAGGCAGCGATGTCGTCCCGGGGCACGAAGCGCACCTCGTTCGAGGCGAGCACCTCCTCGGGCCGGCGTGCGGCGGCGTTCGACGTCAGCGCCAAAGCACCGAGCGTACGGCCGTGGAAACCTTGGCGCAGGGCGACGATCCCCGCACGACCTGTCGCCAGGCGCGCAAGCTTGAGGCCCGCCTCGATCGACTCCGTTCCGCTGTTGGTCAAGAAGACGCGATCGAGACCGCCGGGCAGGATGGACGTCAACGCCTGCAGATACGACGCGCGCGGCGCGGCGCGCAGAAAGCTCGGCGCCGACCACAGCCGCTGCGACTGCTGCGCAAGCGCACCAGCGAGCACCGGATCGGCGTGGCCGAGTGGCGCGGTGCCATAGCCACTGGTCAGGTCGAGGAGGCGCTCGCCCTCCTCGGTGATCAGCCAGCTGCCCTCGCCGCGCTCGATCGCGCCCACGGGGCGTCGGGGGATCCAGCGCCCCATCGCCTCGGTCTCGCCGATCGCAACCGCCGGCGGCCTCTCTGCGTGTGACTCACTCATCGGATGTGCGTGCCCCCGCCGTCGAGCGCCACCCGCACGGGCTCTTCGAGACGACCGTCACCGAAGATGACCCGTCCCACGCCGCCCTCCACCGCTTCAGCGGCGCCCATGACCTTCTTCTTCATGCGTCCGAGTGCGGCCTCGCCGACGTCTTCAATCCGCCGCGCTTCGACCTCGGAGATCAACGAGCTCTCGTCGGGAAAGTCGGCGAGCAGGCCCGGCACGTTGCTGAGGATGAGCAGAGTCTCGGCCTCGAGAGCCACGGCGAGCGCGGCGGCCGCACGATCGCCGTCGACGTTGATCGCCTCGCCCTCCGTCGAGGAGCCTGGCGGCGTGATGACCGGCAGGTAGCCGCCGTCGAGGAGCGTTCGGACGAGGCCCACGTTGACGTGCTCGACCGTGCCGGTCCAGTCGTCGCGCAGGACCATGCGCTTGCCATTGCGGCGCACTCGTAGTTTGTCTTTCCGGCGGCCTTCGAAGAGTCGACCGTCGAGCCCGCTGAGCCCGACGGCGTTGACGCCGGCGCCCTGGAAACGCTCGACCCACCGCTTGTTCAGAAGACCGCAGTAGACCATCTCGAAGATCTCGAGCGTGCGGCGGTCGGTGCGGCGGCTCTCGACGCCGCTCTCACTCGTCACGAACTCGGGTGGGTGTCCGAGGTCGGTCGCGATCCGATTCGTCGTTTCGGCGCCACCGTGCACCAGAACGACCTCGCGCCCCGCCCGTCGCAGGCGCACGACGTCGGCGACGACCGCATCGTGATCCAGGTTTTCGCCGCCACCTACCTTGATGACGAGCGGCGCCAGGGTTTCATCTCGCTGTTGCATGAAGGAATCCTCGCGTGCGATCAGATCGGGTGCAGCCCGGGAAATCCGAGCCCCTCGACCTCCGGCAGGCCGAGCATCAGGTTCATCGACTGGACCGCCGAGCCGGCCGCCCCTTTCATCAGGTTGTCGATCGCCGAGATCATGACGAGACGGCCACGTTCTTCGTCGACCGCCCAACCGACGTCGGCGTAGTTGCTGCCCCAGAGCAGCTTCGGCTCAGGGTAGCGATAGACGCCGCGGTTCTGCTTGACGACGCGCACGAAGGGCTCATCTCGATAGCGGCCGCGGACAGCACGGGCAACGTCGCGCTCCTGCACTCCGTCCTGCAGGAAGACGTGCGCGGTCGCGAGCACACCGCGTACGAGGTCGATCGCCGTGGCGCTGAGATGTACCTCTGCGTTCCGCACGCCGTGCGCTCCGAAGACCTGCTCGACTTCGGCCGTGTGGCGGTGCCCTACCGGGGCGAAGCTCCGCACGACCGACGAGCGCTCCGGATGGTGGGTCGCGAGCGACTCCTTGTTACCTCCCTCGCTGCTGCCGACCTTGACCTCGACCACGCAACCGCGGGACCAGTCGACGAGATCGGCGCTGACGAGCGGCAACAGAGCCAGGTTCGTCGCCGTCGCGTTGCAGCCGACACCGCTGGCGTAGCGGGCACCGCACAGCTCCTCACGATGCACTTCGGGGAGGCCGTAGACGAAGCGGTCGAGCCAGGCCGGCGCCGCATGCTCGCGGCCGTACCAACGCTCGTACTGCTCGGCGCCCCGCAACCGGAAGTCTGCCGACAGATCGACGATCCGCTCTGCCCGCTCCGACAACTCGTCGATGCGCGCCATGAGCTGACCGTGCGGCAAAGCCGAAAACAGAACGTCGCAGCGCTCGAGCTCGTCCGAGGTGACGAACTGCAGCGGAGTCAGCCCCCGCAGATTCGGATGGACGAAGTGAACGAACTGCCCGGCCGAGCGTTCCGACGTCACCTGGGCCACCTCGACGCCCGGATGCTGCAGCAAGAGCCGCAGCAGCTCTCCCCCGACGTAGCCGGAAGCGCCCAGAATCGAAACTCGGGAAGTGGGAGCTCCCGTCACGCGACCACCTCGGCGCGTCCGTTGGCGGCGTCCCACCCGCGCTCTGCCACGTCGAGGGTGAAGTCGACGACGCGCTGCGGGATGTCGACGCCCGTCGTCGTGATGCTGTTGCGGAACTCCATCGTGTAGTTCACCTCCAGCACGAGCAACCCGCGCTCCGGATCTTCGACGAGGTCGACCGCGACGACACCACCACCGACGGCGCGCGCGGCTGCCTGCGAGATGGCGTTCAGCTCGTCGTCGACCGGGAGACCGCTCGCCTCGCCGCCGCGTGCGGTGTTGGTGATCCAGTGGGGAGAACGGCGGTAGATCGCCGCGATCGTCTCATCGCCGATGACGAAGGAGCGGATGTCGCGCTCCGGCTTGGCGATGTACTCCTGGATGTAGAAGACGCTGTGGTGGTAGGTGCCGAGGATCTCCTTGTGCTCGAGCACGGCCTCGGCCGCATCGCGATCGTTGAGTTTCGCCAGGAGACGCCCCCACGAGCCGACCGCGGGCTTCATGACGACCGGATAGCCGATCTCCTCGATCGCTTCGAGCGCACTCTTCGGCGTGTAGGCCACCAGAGTGCGGGGCTGCGGCACCGCGTGCTGCGCGAGAGCGTTCGTCGTCAGCAGCTTGCTGCCGCAGGTCTCGGCGACGTGCGCCGAATTGACGGTCGCCGCGCCCCGGCCTTGCAGCACCTGCAGACTGCTCAGGGCCCTCGAGTGGTTGATACAGCGCTCGACGATGACGTCGAAGCCCGCCGTGCGCTCTCCTTCACCGCTCGCCGTGAGGTCGAAGACGAGCTGGCGATCGTCGAGCAGCTCGACCTCGATGCCGCGCGAGTCGAAGGCTTGGAGAAGGAGCTTCTCCTCGGCTCGCACGCGGCTGTAGAGCATGCCGACCCTGGGTTTTTCCGCAGACGTCATTCGCCCCAATCCTCTTCCTCTTCGGGCGCGACCTCGAGCGCGACCGGATCGAGGGTCACGACCTCCAGGTCGACGCCGCATTCGGCGCACTGCACAATCTCGTTCTGCACGACTTCAGTGAGCTGGATCTGCCCGAAACACTCGGGGCATTCTGCGCTGGTCGTCACTGTGTTGAGTGCCATTGTCGGATCTCCTTTCCTCGGCGAGTTGCCGTCGGTGAGTTGGTTGCAATCGTTGAGCTGTTCGAACGTTCTCAGGTTCGCTCGACCAGCGAGAGCAGGCAGTGCGCCACCTCTCGCGTCGTCGCCGAACCGCCGAGATCAGGGGTACGAGGGCCCTCGAGCAAGACGCGCTCGATGGCACGGTCAAGCGTGCGTGCGCCAGCCAGGCGCTCCAGTCGCTCGAGCAGCATCGCCAACGCTCGAGCCGTGGCGATGGGGTTGGCAAGGCCGCGGCCGGCGAGGTCGGGGGCGCTGCCGTGCACCGGCTCGGCGAGTACGAAGCGGTCGCCGACGTTGGCGCTGGGGACGACGCCCAGTCCACCGACGAGGGCAGCACCGAGGTCGCTGAGCACGTCGCCGTAGAGATTGGAGGCGACGATCACGCCGTAGCGTTCAGGCTCGAGCACGAGACGATAGGCCATCGAATCGACGAGCTGTTCCTCGACCTGGAGTTCGGGGAAGTCGGACGCAACGCGCAAGGCCGTTTCGCGGAAGAGTCCGTCGCTGGTGCGGAGAACGTTGGCCTTGTGCACGATGGTCAGCCGTGCGTTGCGGCCCTGCTCGAGCCGCTCCCGAGCGAGCGTCGCCGCGGCGCGCACGATGCGCTCGGTGGCGCGGACGGAGACGACGCGCTCGGCCACGGCCACAGCCTCGTCACCCTCTCCCTCGAGCCGCTCGCGTCCGCTGTACAGACCCTCGGTGTTTTCGCGCACGACGACCGCGTCGATCGTTCCGTCGCCGGGCATCGAGACGAGCGGCCTCAGGTTCGCGAAGAGCTCGAAGGTGCGGCGCACCTCGAGCAGCGGCGAGCGGTAGCCCGAGACCGGATGCGACGGCGAGCCGACGGCACCGAAGAGCGCTCCGCGGCAGCTCCGCAGGCCCTCGATCGTCGCCGGCGGCAGCGCGTGGCCTTCGCGCTCGAAGCATCCGAAGCCCATGGCGAGCTCGACGGTTTCGACGTCCGGTTCGAGCACTGCGAGAAGCGGCGCCACCGCGCTGACCACTTCGGGTCCGACGCCGTCGCCACCGAGAAGTGCGATACGCAGGGCGCTCACGGCGCCGCTCCAGCCAGGCGCCGCCGTGTCGCCTCGACGAGACCGCCGTGGCGGATCAGTTCCAGCACCCGCGCATCGAACGGGGCAAAGCGGAAGTGTCGCGACTCTCCGACCTCGATCGTCGAGCGATCGAGACGAACGGAGACCCGCTCTCCCTCTTCGATGCTCTCCGCCGCCGCAGAACAGGCGATCGCCAGCAGACCGTTGTTGATCGCGTTGCGGTAGAAGATGCGGCTGAAGCTCGCCGCGATGACGACCTCGACCCCGCTCAGCAACAGGCAGGTCACCGCCTGCTCACGACTCGAACCGCAACCCCAATTGCGACCGCCGACGATCACGTCACCGGGCTGAACTCGATCGCGAAAGGTCGGATCGAGATCCTCCAGAGCGACCGAGCGGATCTCCTCGTCGGTACGGAGCGTGTAGGTGTACTTCCCCGGAAAGATGACATCGGTGTTGACGTCATCGCCGTAGCGGAACGCGCGCCCGCCGCCCCAGATTCCGCTCATGAGGCCACCGCTTGCCCGTCTTCATGACGCTCTTGGGGGTCGCGCTCCAGCTCCCGCGGCGAGACGATGCGCCCGGCGACGGCGCTCGCGGCGACGACCGCGGGAGACGCCAGGTAGACCTCGCTCTCCGGGTTACCCATGCGTCCGCGGAAGTTGCGATTGGCCGAGCTGATGCAGACCTCACCCGCCGCCAGCACCCCCAGGTGGTTGCCCATGCAGGGGCCGCAGCCCGGAGTCCCGAGATGAACGCCGGCCGCAAGAATCTCGCCGATCCAGCCGCGGCGCGTGGCCTCGGCGAGCACCTCCGAAGAAGCGGGAACGACGAGAAAGCGCGTGCCGCGCGCGACCCGGCGCCCTGCGACGACGTCGCGCACCGCTCGCAGGTCTTCGAGCCGACCGTTGGTGCAGGTTCCGACGAAGGCCTGGTCGACGGTCACCTCGCGCAGCTCGGAGACTGGGACTGCATCGTCGACACGCGGCGGCCGCGCGACGACGGGCTCGATCTCGCTGGCGCTCAGCGTCACGGTGCGCTCGACCTCGGCCTCCGAATCGGAGAGCAGGACGCTCTCTTCGACGCGCTGGAGAGCTGCAGCCTCCGTCACGCCGAGGCGCCGAGCGAGGCGGCGTGCCACGAACCGCCGGACGGCCTCGTCGGGCGCCACGAAGGAGGCCTTGGCCCCCATCTCCGCCATCATGTTCGCGAGGGCGGCGCGCCCGTCGAGCGACAGAGCCTCGACGGCCTCGCCTGACAACTCGACGCAGCGGTAGTTGGCGAAGTCGGCGCCCAAGTGGGAGATGAGATGAAGCGCGACGTCCTTGGCCGTGACGTCGCTTCCCAGGCTGCCCTCGAGAACGAGTCGAATCGTCTCCGGAACCTGCAGCCAGAGCTCGCCAGTGGCCCAGAGCACGGCCACCTCGGAACGTCCTACGCCGGCACCGAAGGCTCCGAGCCATCCGAAGTGCGGCGTGTGGCTGTCGGCGCCGAGGATCAGCTGGCCGGGAAGCACCGCCGCCTCCTCCGAGTGCACCTGGTGGCAGATCCCGCGCCCGACGTCGTGAAAGTTCGCGATGCCCTGCTCGGCGACGAAGTCGCGAATGATCCGATGGTTCTCTGCGTGCGCCGGCGTCGGCGCCGGGACGGCGTGGTCGAGCGTGATGGCGATGCGCTCGGGGATCACGACGCGCTCCTGCTCGAAGCGCAACCAGATCTCTCGGATCGCCGCAGAGTTGTCGTGGCTCAGGACGACGTGCGGACGTACCGTGAGCAGCGTGCCCGGCTCGAGGTCGCCGGCGACCGAGACGTCACGGCCCGCCGAGCGTGCAAGCGCCTTTTGAGCGAAGGTCGCGGGCGCACTCACGACGCCGCCTCCCGTTCGGCCGGCGCGCCCGCGCTGCGCAGGAGAGCGTCGACGTCGTCGAGACTCAGGCGCTTGGTGTCAGCCAACGCCTTGACGCGCGCCGTGATCTCTCGCAGTTCGTCGGGGCTCAGGTCGAGTCCCAGCTGCGCCGCACGATCCTGCAGAGCGTTCCAGCCGGTGAGTCGGTGCGCGACGTGAACGTACCGCTCGAGTCCGAAGTCTTCGGGAGCCAGGATCTCGTAGGTGCTCGGGTTGTTCAGGATCGCCTTGGCATGGATCCCTGCCTTGTGGGTAAAGGCGGCGAAGCCGGTGACGCAGTTGTTGAACGGCACGTCGACTCCGACGAGATCGGCAACGTAGTTCTCGAGCCCGCGCAGCGACGGCAGGTCGTAGCGACTGCGGACCTCTTCGGGCTGGACGACGACCATGCGTGCGATGAAGGCCCCGAGCGGAGTGATGCCGTTGCGCTCGCCGATGCCGAGGACCGAGGTGTCGACGTGGCTGGCGCCCTGCTCCAGTGCGCAGAAGGCATTGGCGACAGCGCAGCCCGTGTCGTCGTGGCCGTGAAACTCGATGTCGCAGCTCACCGTTTCGCGAACCTTGCGCACCAGTTGAGCGACCTGCATCGGAGTAGCGCAACCCACCGTGTCGGCAATACCGACCCGATCGACGCCCAGCGCGTCGACCGCGCTGTAAGCACGCAACAGGTCCGCCTCGTCGGACCGAAAGCTGTCCTCCGTACTGAAGCGCACTTCAAGGCCGGCCCGGCGAATGAAGCCAACCACCTCGGCCGCGCGCTCGACGATCTCGTCGATCTCGAGGCCATGCGAGAACTGGCGCAGCAGGCTGCTCGTTCCGATGACGACGTCGACACCGTCGACACCCGTGTCGATCGCCACCTTCGCGTCCTCGAGGTGGCAGCGAGTGTGCGTGAGGATCTTGGCGCGCAGCCCCAATCGCGCGATCTGCTCGCAGTCGCGACGACTCGCAGGGCTCGCCATCGGTGAGGTCAGCTCGAGGTACTCGACGCCGAAAGCGTCGAGACGGCGAGCGATCTCGAGTTTCTGCTCCAGCGAGAAGAAGGCGTTGGCGAACTGCTCCCCCTCTCGCAGGGTCGACTCGATGATCGACCAGCGAGCGGGAAACGAACGGGGAATCGGCGGAGGGCTGGATTCGGTGGATTGCATGGCGAGTGTCTCGAGTAGAGAGCGCCTCTCCCGCGAAGTCTCGTTCACCAACGAAAAAAGCCCGGCATCCATCAGGATGCCGGGCTCGTGAACCGAGACGGGATGGCACCCCTTCAGATGGGCGAGGTCTTCTTCTCCTCCCGCTTGCACAGCACGGCTTTCGCAGCCTTGGCTGCGTCGAAGGCGAGGGTCGCCGGAGCGATCGTCGGTGCTGGAATGCGGGTCTTCATCGGTTCCGAGCCGGAGCAGCGTTGGCGCTGCAGGCGGGCGGAAGATACGGAGTGTTGATCGGAGAAGTCAACCCCCAGACGGACATTTCTGCAAAAGAGTCGGTCCGAGCTCTCACGCCCGCTGAAATAAAATCGTATCGACTGGTCTCAAGAACTACATTTACGTAGCAAACGACAGATGCCGTAAGAAACCGTCGAGAAGTGCCAAAACAACTGTCTTCAATGGACTTGATGGACATTTCCGGCACAGGACACCGAGTGGCCCGCGACTTGCTGAGCTGGTGGATACCGACAATTTTCTTGTCCGCCGGCTTCGCCGGCACAGCTCCCCCGGAGGATCGTATGTTTCGCATGCAAACACCTCGAGGGGTGCGATTCGCTCTGTTCGTAGTGGTCGCACTCGCTCTGTTCGCCGCCAGTCCCGCCGCCGCCCAGGAGGGCATCGACGCCGGAGACACCGCCTGGATGCTCACCGCCAGCGCTCTCGTCCTGCTGATGACGCCCGGGCTCGCCTTCTTCTACGGCGGCCTCGTTCGCCGCAAGAACGTGCTCTCCATCCTGATGCAGTGCTTCTTCTGCATGGCCCTGATGACGGTGCTCTGGGTCGTCGTCGGCTTCAGCCTGGCCTTTGCCCCCGACGCCTTCGGCGGCTTCGCGGGCGGCTTCGACTACGTGATGCTGAACGGCGTCGGCTTCGACGCCTGGGACGGAACGGCGATTCCAGGCCAGCTCTTCATGATCTTCCAGGCGATGTTCGCCATCATCACTCCGGCTCTCATGGTCGGTGCCTTTGCCGAGCGTATGAAGTTCAGCGCCATCTGCATCTTCTGCTCGGTCTGGCTGCTCGTCGTCTACTGCCCCGTCGCTCACTGGGTGTGGGGCGGAGCCGAGGGATTCTTCGGGCTCGGCGGTGACGGCGCTCTCGACTTCGCCGGCGGCACCGTCGTCCACATCAACGCCGGCATCTCGGCTCTGGTTGCCGCCCTCTTCCTCGGCAAGCGCCAGGGTCACCCGCGCGACATGTCGCCGCCCCACAACCTGCCGTTCGCCGTGCTCGGCACGGGGCTGCTCTGGTTCGGTTGGTTCGGCTTCAACGCCGGCTCCGCCGTTGCGGCCAACGCTTCCGCAGCCAACGCCTTCGTCGTGACGCACATTGCGACGGCCGCCGGCGCTCTCGCCTGGGCGTTGATCGAGTGGGTGCGCGACAAGCACCCCACCGTTCTCGGCGTCATCACCGGCGCGGTGGCCGGCCTCGTCGGCATCACCCCGGCCTGCGGCTCGGTCAATGCCGCCGGAGCGCTCGGTGTTGGCTTCGGCGCCTCGGTCTTCGGCTACTTGGCGGTGACGCTGCTCAAGCCGAGGCTCGGCTACGACGACTCACTCGACGTCTTCGGCGTGCACGGCGTGGCCGGGATCTGGGGCGCGATCGCTGCCGGACTGTGGGCCACCTCGGCGGTTCCCGGCAACGACACCAACGGTCTCTTCTACGGCAACGCCGGCCAGGTCGCCCTTCAAATGAAGGCCGTCATTTACACCATAGTCTGGGCGACGGTCGCTTCGGCCATCCTCCTGAAAGTCATCGACCTGACGCTGGGCCTGCGCGTCACGAGCGACGAAGAACGGGTCGGACTCGACCTCACATCTCACCGCGAAGCGGCCTACACGCTGGTCGACTGAGGAGGTTCCAATGAAGTACGTCGTCGCCGTTTGCCAACCCGACCGTCTCAACGAGATCCTCGATCGCCTGCAGAAGGCGGAGATTCACCTCGTCACCGTTTCACAGGTCATGGGCCGAGGCCGCCAGAAGGGCATCTCCGAGGTCTACCGGAGCCACAAAGAGGCCGGCAGCCTGCTGCGCAAGGTCAAACTCGAAGTCGCGGTCAACGACGAGTTCGTTCCGCAGTGCATCGAGGCCATCTCAGGCGCCGCTCACACCGGAGAGATCGGAGACGGGAAGATCTTCGTCATCGATCTCGACGACTGTGTGCGCATCCGAACCGGAGAGGCGGGCGAGGTGGCCATCGGTTGAGTCTCTCGGGCGCCGTCCACGGACGGCGCCCTTGCGCTCACTGGAGGTCGAACCGGACGGCGCTCTGCTCGGAGACGAAGCAGAAGAGCTCGAGCCCTGCCTTCTGCGCCACGTCGACCGCGGCGCTCGTCGTCGCACCGACCGAAGCCATCGCCGGGATTCCCGCCAGCGCCGCCTTCTCGACCAGTTCGAAACCGGCGCGACCGCTGACCACCAGGATCGTCTCTACAGCCGGCAGCGCACCGTCCTGCAGTAGCCGCCCGACGACCTTGTCGACGGCGTTGTGCCTGCCGACGTCCTCATAGCTGCAGACGAGTTCGCCGCGACGACCGAAGAGCGCCGCCGCGTGACAGCCGCCCGTTCGAGTGAAGACCCGCTGCTCTTCACGGAGACTGCCGGGGAGACTTCGTACGAGGTCCAGACTTGGGCGCCATGGGCGAACTCTGGGAACGTCGCGCTCGACGTCCTCGAGGCTCGGTCTGCCGCAGGCGCCGCAGGCGGCCGTGATCCGAAACTCCCGCTCGACGCCGCGGCGGGCCCATCGATCGAGCGCGGCTGTCGCCAGCTCGACCTCGACGACCTGGCTCCCCGTCTGCGTGCACGAGACGATCTCGGAAGCTGTCTCTACGACTCGTTCGGAGTGCAGGAAGCCCAGCGCCAGCTCAACGTCGTCGCCCGGCGTGCGCATCGTCACCGCCAGCGGCCGGCTTGCAAGCCGAATCTCCAAGGCCTCCTCGACGACCACGTCATCGAGCTCGCGTGCAGCTCCATCGCGCCGGACCGGGAACCGCTTCGAGCGTCCTGGAGGCTCTTGCGTCATGCGCGCACACTAGCAACCGCCGGCGCAGTTCACCGCGGCCGCCCCTCGGACCTCGCCGCGTCGCTCGCGGGCTGCCCTATACTGGTCTACGGTCATGAGCACGAAGTCCCCCGCCTCTCCAGCTCCTGCCGAGGACGAGTCCCGCGGACTCTTCGGCACGATTCACAGCCAGACGACTGGACGGATTCTCAATCTGAGCGTCGCGGGCATGGCGGTGGAGACCGAAGCACGTCTGAACGTCGGCGAGAGCTACAGGATCGGCTCACCGATGAACCAGGACGGCCGCGTCGTTTGGTGCCACTTTCGGCCGCGGGGAAACGCTCCCGGAGAGTCGGTCGCAGCCTTTCAGTCCGGCATCGAGTTTGCCGCGACGGTGTCGGAGAACGCGACGCAGATCCTCGACTTCATCGACCGCGTCGGCAACGCCGGCGCGAGCCGCCGCGTCTTCGGTCGCTTCGAGATCGGGGACGCCGAAGTACCCTTCAGCTCGTCGCACCCGTGCAGCATCCTGAGCCTCGAAGACGACACCATGACCGTCGAGGCGGATCTCCTTCCGTCCCTCGACACGGAGTTCGAGCTCGAAGTCGAAGGCCTGGAAGGCCGACTCCGCTGCCAGGTGATCGGCATTCATCCGCTGAGCTCGGCGGAGAGCGTCGACCCCGCTTCGAGGCTGCGGCTGCGCGTCGAACCGAAGGATCGGCTCGGACCGGTCCGAGAAGCCTTCGAGCAGGCGTCTTCCGACTAGCGGCTCGCGGGCGGTGCGGCGGCCGAGCGCTGCAGCTGCGCAACCTCCTCGTCCTTGGCCGGACGCCAGCGCCCGTTGTTGCGACGACGCTGGATGCTGGCAGGCGTGTAGCGCACGCTGGTGACCAGCCGACCATCGGGCAAAAAGGCGTGCGCTCTGCCCTTGTCACCGAGCACGATCAACGTCTCGTACTTGGTGTCGAAGAGGATGCGGTCGCTTCCCGCCGTCCTCAGATCGGAGAGAGCCATCCCCGTCGGACGCTGCTGCCGTTGGCGCTCGCGCGCATGCACCGTCTTTCTCTGCGTCGCGCGGGAGGCCTTCTCGAGGCGGCGAGCGAGCGCCGCCGCGAGCCCCTCGGCGCGAGGCTGCCAGGACGTGGAGTCGAGCTGAGCGTTGGCCTTCCGCTCGATGTCTCCCAACAGGCCGCGACACCATCTCACCGCCTCGGTCCACGGCAGCACCTCCCACTGATCGACCCGGGTCTCGAGCGGCTCACCTCCCGGCGCGACGCCGACGGCATTCAGGCCAAAGCGCCAGGGCCTTCCCGGGCTCTTCAGTGACAGGATCTGCAGGCTCAGCGCCTGACGGTCTGCGTCGCCGGTGCGCGGAGAGGTGAACCAGCCCGCATCGACCTGCCCCCAAAGGCGAAAGCCGAGATCCGATCGATAGACGTCGAGAACCGAGCCGACGAGCTCGTCCGGCGTGGCGACGCGAGCGACGAATCGCGCCGGCCGCTCGTGCACCTCGTCGAGCCGGTCGTCCCGACGCTCGAGCAGGAGCTCGGGCCACTCGGCGAAGCGCGGCAGACCCGTCGGTGAGTAGCCGGCAAAGACGCTCCGCTCCGAGGGCGGGACGGCGTGCTTGCAGTCGGTCGAAGCGCACCTCAAACAGAAGACCCGTCCGGAAGAGAAAACGGTGTTCTTGGCCAGCAGATCCTCGCGCGCTGCCTTCAACCGCTCTTCGAGCAGCTTCACCTCGATGTCGGCCCGAGCAGCCGGCTCGAGCGGCAGCCGAACAGAGACTTCGACGTAGCCGCCAGCAGCACCTCCCTGGAGTGCTGCCGGATCGGCGTCGGCCCGCAGCCGCTCCGAGAGACGCTTCACGATGTGGTGGAGCGTGGGCTCGCTGCGAGCGCCCGTGCCGCCTCGGCCCCGTCGTTGGCGGCCGCCGCGACGGCGCTTCTTTCCTCCCCGCTGGCTCTTCGCTCGCCGGTCTTCGGACATCGGCGAAGTATAGGAGCAACACCGGGCTCTGGAAGCCAAACGTGGGCACCGCAACCCGGGCGCTCGAGCCCGCGGAAAGCGTCACCGTGGCCGCCTTGTTGACCTCGCTCGGGGGCCGCCATATCGTGCTCTACAGCTGCCTTCCGCGATTCTCCTCTGCACCTGAGACCGGTACCGTCGCCGCACCTCGCGGCCTTTTCCAGGTGCACCCAAACGCCCTGTCCAGAGCTCTCACGCCGCAACGATGCTCCTCAATCTAGCGCTCATCATGCTCGGCGTCGCCCTGCTCTACGTAGGGGGTGAGATGCTCGTGCGCTACTCGACCGAGCTGGCCAAGGCGATGCGTGTGTCGCCCGTGGTCATCGGGCTGACCGTCGTCGCGTTCGGCACCTCGGCTCCCGAGCTCGCTGTGGGTGTCACCGCAGCACTCAACGATCAGGGGGCCCTGGCCTTCGGCAACGTCGTCGGCTCGAACATCGCCAACATCGGCCTGATCCTCGGCCTCACGACGCTCTTCACGCCCCTGGCGATCGACTCGCAGCTGCAGCGGCGAGAAATCCCCTTCATGATCGGGATCAGCATCCTTCTCTTTCTCTTCGTCGCGACCGGTGAAATCGGCCGACTCCCGGCACTCATCTACGCCTTTCTCTTCGTCAGCTTCCTGGCGGTGCTCCTGCGCTCAGGTCAGATGATCGATGAGGAGGAAGACGGCGACGAAGAGAAGGGCGGCCTGCTCAAGCCGCTCCTCGGCGCGGTTGCAGGACTCGCGTTGCTCATCGGTGGAGCGACACTGATGGTCGAGGCGGCCACGGAGCTCGCCCGGGCGCTGGGCGTGAGCGAGCGCGTCATCGGCCTGACCCTGACGGCGTTCGGCACCAGCGTGCCGGAGCTCGCCGGCTGCCTGGTCGCCGCGGCAAAGCGCCAGAGCGGCCTGGTGCTCGGCAACATCATCGGCTCGAACATCTTCAACCTGTTGCTCATCCTGCCGTCGGTCGCGTCGATTCAACCGATCGCGGTGAGCCTGGGCGCCAGCGGGATCGACGTTGGCGTGATGATCGTCTTCGCCTTCGCGCTGATGGTCGGGTTCGTCGGCGATCGTCGCGTCAACCGATGGGAGGGAGCCTTGCTCCTGGCCGGATACCTCGGCTACAACGCGTACCTCGCACTTTCCGAGATGGCCTGAAGGCTTCCGAAACCACTTACCCTGGCGAGACGAAGCCACTTTCGACGACCCCGCCTCGACCCGCAGCCTCTCCAGCCGCCCGTCCGTTCCTTCACTTTCCTTCGAGAGCCCCCATGACCGAGACCGCTTCTCCACGCACCGCAACGCTTTCCTCCAGCGCCACGGGCGCCGCTCCTTTTCATCGCCGCCACAACGGGCCGGACGCAGCTCAGGCAGACTCGATGCTCGAGCGCCTCGGTCTGGGCTCGATCAACGAGCTTCTCGACGCGGCCGTGCCGGCCGCGATCCGCATGGAGGAGCCGCTGTCCCTCTCGCACGGCGTCGATCAGGGACTGAGCGAGCTCGAAGCGATCGCAGCTCTGCAGGAGCGTGCTTCTCAGAATCAACTCTTCGCCTCGCTCATCGGCCAGGGCTACGCCGACGTGGCCACACCGCCGGTCATCCAGCGCTGCGTGCTGGAGGACCCCAACTGGTACACCGCCTACACGCCTTACCAGGCGGAGATTGCCCAGGGACGACTCGAAGCGCTGCTCAACTTCCAGACGATGGTGATGGACCTGACGGGCTTCGAGATCGCCAACGCATCGCTCCTCGACGAGGGCACCGCCGCCGCCGAGGCGATGGCGCTCTGCTACGCGGCGCTCAAGCGCAAGCGCAGCCGCTTTCTCGTCTCCGAGCAGTGCCACCCGCAAACGATTTCGGTCGTGCAGACGCGAGGCGAGGCACTCGGAGTGGAGATCGCGGTCGTCGACGAAGCGCAGGCCGCTCTCGCCGACGACGTCTGCGGTCTGCTGTTGCAGTATCCGGCCACCGACGGTGGCGCGGCGGATCCGCGCGCGACGATCGAGCGCGCCAAGGAGGCCGGCGTCATGGTCGTGATGGCTGCCGACCCGCTGGCGCTGACTCTGCTCACTCCGCCGGCCGAGCTCGGAGCCGACATCGCCGTCGGCTCGACGCAGCGCTTCGGCATGCCGATGGGCTTCGGCGGTCCCCATGCCGCCTACATCGCCACGAACGAGAAACAGAAGCGCCTGCTGCCGGGGCGTGTCGTCGGCGTCTCACAGGACCGCGAGGGACGCAAGGCGCTGCGCCTCGCGCTGCAGACGCGCGAGCAGCACATCCGCCGCGATCGCGCGACGTCCAACATCTGCACGGCGCAGGTCCTGCCGGCCGTCGTCGCCTCGATGTATGCCGTGTACCACGGCCCAGAGGGGCTTCGCTCGATCGCCCTCGAGGTACACGAGAAGGCTGCACGCCTCGGCGCCGCGCTGGCAGCGGCCGGCGAGCGCCTGACGCACGAGGCGTACTTCGACTCGCTGGCGGTCGACGTCGGAAGCGCGGACCGTGCTCTCGAGATTCTCGACGCCGGCCGCATGCAGCGCATCAACCTGCGCGATCTCGGCTCCGGGCGTATCGGCATCAGCCCGGACGAGTCGACCTCTGAAGAGACTCTGCACGCCGTCGCCGGGCTCTTCGGCGCGCAGCTTCCGGAATCGGCGGACTCGGCTCTTCCCAAAGCTCTCGAGCGCACCTCGAGCTACCTCGAGCACCCGGTCTTTCACGCCTACCGCTCAGAGCCCGAGCTGGTTCGCTACATCCACCGGCTGGTGACCAAGGACCTGTCGCTGACGACTTCGATGATCCCTCTCGGCTCGTGCACGATGAAGCTCAACGCCGCCGCCGAGATGATGCCGATCACGCTGCCGGGTTTCGCGAGACTGCATCCCTTCGCTCCGGCCGAACAGACCCTCGGCTACCGGCGCCTGCTCGCGGAGCTCGAGGACTGGCTGACCGAGATCACCGGCTTCGACACCCTCTCCCTGCAGCCCAACGCCGGCTCGCAGGGCGAGCTCGCCGGCCTGCTCACGATTCGCCGCTACCACCAGGCACGCGGCGACGACGAGCGCAACGTCTGCCTGATTCCCACGTCGGCCCACGGCACGAACCCGGCGAGTGCCGTCATGGCGAGCATGAAGGTGGTGCCGGTCGCCTGCGACGACAACGGCAACATCGATGTCGACGACCTCGCCGCCAAGGCGAAGGAGCACAACGAGCGCCTCGCAGCGCTGATGGTCACCTACCCGTCGACGCACGGCGTCTTCGAGGAGGAGATCCGCAAGATCTGCAGCCTCGTGCACGAAGCCGGCGGCCAGGTCTACATGGACGGCGCCAACCTCAACGCTCAGGTGGGCGTCTGCCGCCCCGGTGACTTCGGCGCTGACGTCAGTCACCTGAATCTGCACAAGACCTTCTGCATCCCGCACGGCGGCGGCGGACCGGGCATGGGGCCGATCGGCGTCATGGAGCACCTGGCGCCCTACCTTCCGGACCATCCGGTGATCGACCTCGACATCGAGCACAGCCTCGGCACGATCTCGGCGGCGCCCTGGGGCAGCGGCATGATCCTGCCGATCTCGTGGGCCTACATCGCGATGATGGGCTCGCAGGGCCTGCGCCGCGCCACCGAGATGGCGATCCTCAACGCCAACTACATGGCCGAGCGTCTCGAGGGGCACTACGACGTGCTCTACCGCGGCGCGCGCGGCCGCGTCGCCCACGAGTGCATCCTCGACCTGCGTCCGCTGAAGGATCACGGCATCGAAGTCGACGACGTGGCCAAGCGGCTCATGGACTACGGCTTCCACGCACCGACCGTGTCCTGGCCGGTCGCCGGCACCGTCATGGTCGAGCCCACGGAGAGCGAGTCGCAGGCCGAGCTCGATCGCTTCTGCGATGCGATGATCGCCATTCGCGAGGAAGCGCGCGCCATCGAGCGCGGTGAGATCGACATCGAGCAGAGCCCGCTGCGCCACGCTCCGCACACCGCTGAGGATCTGCTGCGCGACGACTGGGACCGCGCCTACAGCCGCGAGCTCGGCGCTTACCCGGCGCCCTGGACGCGCGAGCACAAGTATTGGCCGCCGGTCGCACGCATCGACAACGCCTTCGGCGATCGCAATCTGGTCTGCAGCTGTGTCGGGATGGACGCGTTCAGCGAAGAGTGAACCCGACAGCGGCGGGCCGCTGGCGAGTGCCGCCGGTCCTCAACGCCGAAGGTCATCCGTCGGACCGCTGCCAGGTCCATCCGTCGTCCTGCCGCTCGTAGCGGCCAGGCTCCATCATGCCGTGCTCGAAGAGGCACTGAAACGCGGCCTGCGTCTCGGCGTGCAGGGGGTAGACTTCGTCCTCGGCCGGAGCGCCGAGACCGGCCTCCTCGAGTAACCGTCGGACGTCTCCTTCGACGTTCGAGGTTCCGTAGGGCCGCTTGGCGTCACAGGCCGGGGCCGGAAAGAGCGTCTCTTCTTCGAGCCTCTCGCGCAGGTAGTCCCCCGCCTTCCCGGGAACGAGCACCGTTGGTGTGTCGCTGTTCTCCTGCCAGCGCCAGTCGAGCTCACGCAGCAGTACGCGATGCTGCTCGCCGAAACTGAAGGCACGCTGCGGCGGACCGGACAGTGCGGCATCGATCGCCTCTCTTCGGGCCCGCCAGAGCATGCGAAAGAGCTGGAACGTGCCGAAGAGGCGATTCGACGAGATCGGCTTGTCGTCGTCTTCGTCCTCGCTCGCCAGCGCATCGACCGTGCCCATCGAGAGCTGGCCGGTCGAGTCCAGATGCGCTGCGCGGTCGGTCACGGAGTAGATGCCTGGCGGCAGCTCGGCGGCCGCCACAAAGACCGGCAGCGCGTGCTCGAGCTGTGCATGGGCCTGCCAACAGGCCTCGATCTGCTCTTCGCTGAGATGCGCGAGCGCGTCGTCGCCAGGCTCGATCTCGACGTCCAGCACGAGGGCGGCCAGATCGCGGAGCGGTTCGTCCGAGCCGTAGGGAGCCGCAGGCTCGATCACCGGCGCGCCGACCTCCGCGGTGTCCCAGGTGACGGCCAAGCGCCGGATCAAACGCAGGTGCGTGTTCTCGAAAGAAAACGAGTCGCTCATTGTGAATCCCACCTTCGGCCGCGACCCTACCGCGGAAGGCCGGGACGACTCGGCTCGAGGAACCACGGCGCCCCGCGAACAGGAGAAGATGTCGGTAGAAACCATCCCGTCCCTCAGCCGTCGGAGGCACTCCCCCATGCCCATCGAGACACCGCCCCTGATCTGGGGTCACCTCAACGTCAACGTGAGCGATCTCGAACGCTCGATCTCCTTCTACGAAACGCTCGGCTTCGAGATCTTCCGCTCCGGAATCCCTTATCTCGGCCTCGTGCGCCAGGAGCTCCGCCCCTTACCTGCTTCGATGACGCGAGCTCTGGGAGTGTCCGCAGAGACGCGAGGGAAGGCCTGCATCCTCCAGCTTGACGATGGCCTGCCGAAGCTCGACCTGATCGAGCTCGACCCGCCCGGTGAGCGGCAACCGCTCACCAGCCAGGACACGGGCCTCGTGCGTCTCTGCCTCGGCTCGCGCGACCTCGACGCCGACGTCGCCCGTCTGCGCGCCGCTGGAGTCGAGCTCCTCAGCGAACCGCAGAGCGACCCGCAGCGTCTCGCCCGCGTCGCCGTCTGCCTCGACCCCGACGGAACCGCGATCGAGCTGATCGAGGTCGACTTGGCGCGCTGGGCACAGCTTCCTGCGGACTCCGACTGAGCTCCCCTTCTGCGGCCTACTGGTCGACATACTTCTGCTTCCAACTGCGCTCGGGGTCGTGGTTGCGCAGGTCGATGCCGAAGTCGACGTAGCCCTTCAGGGGAAAGAGCACGTTGAGCCAGCCCGCGAGCACGTCGTCGCGATCTTCCTCCGTGAAACCCGAGGTACGGAGTTCGAGGTCGGTCCCACCGGAGCCGTCGGGCTCGAGAGTGAAGCTCACGTCGTGGCCGAAGTAGACGAGAGCAAAGCGCGACGGTGACGTCTCTTCGACGACCGGGCACGGTCCGACCTCGCCGTGAATGAAGGTGAACCAGAGCTCGTCGCCCTCGCGCCGGGTCGACTCGGCCCAGAACTGCGACCGCCCTGCGTCGGTGGTCAGCGCTTCGTAGACGCGCTCGGGGGGCGACGCGCAGTGGAGACGCCAGACGATGACTTCGCCAGTTCCGGTGACGTCACTCATCGCTCCCCCCGCTGGCGGGCTCAGCCCGGCTCCTTGAGTAGATCGATCAGCTCTTCGCGCGAGAAGATCTTGTTGAGCTTCGGATCGTCCTCCTGAACGATGCTGCTCATCAGACGACGCTTCGAATCGATGATCGCCGCGATGCGCTCCTCGAGCGTGTCTTCGGTGACCAGCTTGAAGACCTGAACCGCCCGCTTCTGACCAATGCGGTACAGACGGTCCGTCGCCTGATCCTCGCGCGCCGCGTTCCACCAGCGGTCGTAGTGGATGACGACCGAGCCGCCGACGAGGTCGATGCCGGTACCGCCCGCCTTCAGGCTGCCGAGGAAGACGCGGCAGTCGGGGTCGTTGTTGAAGCGATCGACCAGATCACCCCGGTTGCGACTGGCACCGGTGAGCGTGACGCTCGGTACGCCGAGCCGCCCGAGGTGGCGCTCCATGATGTCGATCATGCCGAGGTACTGGCTGAAGACGACGACCTTCTGCCCCGAGTCGAGGCTCTCTTCGAGCAGCTCCTCATAGAGGTCCCATTTGCCGGAATCGTGCCGTTCGTAGGCCTCGGGCGCGCCCAGCACCAGGGCCGGGTGGTCGCAGATCTGCTTGAGCATGTTCAGCAGCGCGAAGATGTGGATGTAGGGCAGCGCCTCGCCTTCCGTCTTCAGCTTCTTCATCAGCGCGACGCCGCGGGTGGCGATCGCCTGGCGGTAGAGGTCGGTCTGCTCGGGGCTCAGCGAGCACGTGCGCACGTCCTCGATCTTCTCGGGCAGCTCGTCGAGCACCGCCGTCTTGATCCGGCGCAGCACGAACGGCGCGGTCAGACGGCGCAGGCCCGAAAAGTGCCAAGACTCCGCGTCGGCCTCGAGGTTCGAGCCGTAGCGGTCACGGAAGTCTTCCTCAGAGCCGAGGTAGCCCGGCAGGATCAGATCGAAGAGGCTCTTGAGCTCGGTCAACGCGTTCTCGATCGGCGTACCGGTGAGGCCGAGCTTCATGCGCGCGTCGAGCGCCGCCGCCGCCTGGTAGCCCTGCGTGTTCCGGTTCTTGATCTGTTGCACCTCGTCGAAGATCGCCAGCCCCCACTTGAGCTCCGAGAAGCGCTTGGTGTCGTTGCGCAGCACCCCGTACGACGTGAGGATCGTGTCGCCGTCCGCCAGCGCCCGCTCGAGGTTGCGCTGCGGCCCGTGGTACTGCACGGCCTCGAGATCCGGCGCGTGCTCGCGCAGCTTGTTGCGCCAGTGACTGATCACCGTGCGCGGCGCGACGACGAGCATCGGCTCCTTGACGCCGAACTGCTCGCGCACGAGGACCATGAGCGCCATCGCCTGATGCGTCTTGCCCAAGCCCATGTCGTCGCAGAGCAGGCCGGCCAGCCCGTTCTCGAAGAGGAACTTGAGCCACTCGAGTCCAAGCTTCTGGTAGGGACGCAGGTTGCTCTTGAGCCCCGTCGGGAGAACGAGCGGCTCCGCCGGGCGTAGATCGAGGAAACGCTGCAGGAAGGCCGAGCGGTCGCTCGGGCCCTCGACGCGGATGGGCTTGGCACTCGACGCGCGCAGGCGGAGAAGTTCCGCAGGGGACAGTCGCACCGCTTGACCGCCGGGCACTTTGAGGGCCTCGGCGAGTTCATCGCGCTTGAGCAAACGCCCCAGGCTGCGGAGCGCCGGCGAGTTGAGATCGATCCAGCCCGAGTCGGTCTGGTAGTAGGGCTGGCCCGACTTCTTGGCGCGCAGCAGATCCGACAGTTCGACCTCTTCGTCGCCGAAGCCGTACCGTACCGTGACCGACTCGCCGGCCACGTCATCGTCGTACTCGTCGTCCTCCGGCGTGAGCTCGATGTAGTCGAACTCGGTGTAGATGCCGAGATCGCTCATCGGATTGTCGAGCACGAGATCTGCGGAGCCGTCGAGAATCGGCGCCTCGCTCTCGAACGTGTCGACGATCGAAGGCGTCAGATCGAGGAGATCGAGCTCGTCATAGCCCGGCTCCGCCGTCGCGGGTCCGATCAGGGTGCCGAGACGGGGCTCGAGCACGAGCTCGCCGTAGCGGAAGGCCGCGTACTCCTCGTCTTCGGTGAGCGCTTCGACACCCTTGGCCGCCAGCAGGTCGACGCCGTAGCGGTCGGCACCGACGATCTCGGTCGAAGGCCCCGTCTCCTCGATCTTCTGCGCTGGAAGCGCCTTCGGGACCCGAACCCCCTCGCCTGCCAGAAACTCGGTGAGCTCGGCGAGCTTCTCGCGCGACACCTGCAGTTGCAGCACGAGAGCGATCTCGCCTGCAGGGTCCGGTGCCGAGAAGGTAAGGTAGGGCTCACCGCTGCGCAGATCGATCTGCAGGCCGAACTCCCCCTCGTCGCCGAACTCGCGGAAGCAGTGATAGGCCAGACGGCAGAGCAGACTCTGCTCGAAGGACTGCCGGTTCGTCTGCATTCCTGCCTTGTTGAGATGCTGCTCTTCGGGACTCCGAAGAAACGTGCTGAGCCGGTCGATGAGTGCCGCTCGATCCAGCAGCGAGGCGTTCTCCGGCGCCTTGCCGATGCGCTCCAGGAAACGGATCGTCGAAGGTGACTGATCGAGGTAGCGAAGAACCTCGAGCTCCTCGGCGAACAGACGTAGAAGTCCCTCTTCGCCCTGGGTCACCCGAAGATCGGCGTAGGGAACAGAGTGACTGTCGGCCAGAAGCTGCGCGAGCTGGTGCCAACGACTCGCACCGAAGATCTCGCCCCAGGTGCGCTTGCCGTAGACCTCGCGAAACTCTTTGATCTGAGTCTCGAGCTCCTTCAGACAGGGACAGCGTCCGCGCCTGCCTGCGGAGCAGCTACAGAACGTCAGAGGTCTCTGTGAACCGGCCACCTTCTCGAGGTGAACGGCTGAGCCAGGGTCCGGCTCGTGCGGATCCGAAAGGAGCCCGATCCCACTGCGGTGAAACTCGAGATTGGAGAAGGGATTCTTCAAATGGGGAACGCTTGATGTCGCTGGATCGCGACCTTAAAGGGGCGCCTGCCGCGGGACAGACTCGTGCTTGAGAGGCGTCGTATGGTAGCAGGGCTTTTCGCTCTTGGGGCGTGACTCGAGGCAAAGTTCCTTCTTCGCTTCGAACCGGCTGAAGCAACCGAAGTCCCTGATCCGGCTTGACTTCGCCAAATCGGCTCGCTAGCGTCGCAGGCCTTGGAAAAGACCATGCAGTCCAACGACCACAATCGCCCTTCGAATCGCCGGCCCTACCGACCGGTCGCTAAGGCTGTGGCCGCTTCTGCCGATGCCCTCGTGGCTCCGGTCTTTTCTGTCGTACTTCTCGTCCTCGTCCTTCTTGGGCTTATTAGCAACATCCCTGCCCTTGGGGCGACGTAGCCGAGCGAACACCACGACGAGAGTGCTACCGAGCCCCCAGGAAGGTCTTCCTGGGGGCTTTCGTGATTCTGGGCACAGAACCCACGAGCACGAAGCACTCTCGCCACTGACCCACTCTCTCCCGCGCAGGAGCCACAACGATGTCGATTCAACGGTCCGAAACCATCTTTCTCAACGGCGAATGGAAGCCCTGGGACAGCGCGACCGTGCACGTAGCGGCTCACGGGCTGCACTACGGCTCCTGCGCCTTCGAGGGCATTCGCGCCTACGAGACACCCCACGGCACTTCCGTTTTCCGCCTGCGCGAGCACGTCGAGCGCCTCGTCGACAGCGCGCGCATCCTGCGCATGACGCCGCTCGACTACAGCACGGACGAGCTCGAACAGCTGTGCATCGAAGCGGTCACCCGCAACGGCCTCGACTCCTGCTACATCCGGCCCTTCTTCTACCGCGGCGCGGGCGCTCTCGGTCTCAACCCGATGGACTCGCCGGTCGAGTTCGCCCTCTTCGCAGTCGAGTGGGGCCGGTATCTGGGCGCCGAAGCAATCGAGCAGGGCGTCGACGTCGCCATCAGCTCGTGGCGTCGTTTCTCACCGTCGACCGCCTCTCCGCTCGGCAAGATCGGCGGCCAGTACGTCACCAACTCCTTCGTTTCGATCGAAGCGCGTGAGAACGGCTTCGCCGAGGGCATCATGCTCGACCAGGACGGCATGGTCTGCGAAGGCGCCGGCGAGAACATCTTCATCGTGCTCGACGGCACGCTGATCACGAACCACCTCGCCTCGTCGATCCTCGGTGGCATCACGCGCGACAGCGTGCTGCAGATCGCGCGCGACCTCGACGTCCCGGTCAGCCTTCAGCCGATCAGCCGCGACATGCTCTACGTCTGCGACGAGATGTTCATGACCGGCACCGCCGCCGAGGTCAGTCCGGTGCGCAGCGTCGACCGCATCGCAGTCGGCGCCGGCTCGCGCGGCCCGATCACCGAAGCCCTGCAGACTCGCTTCTTCGACACCGTCGAAGGGCGCGCCGAAGATACTCACGGCTGGCTCACGCCGGTCCCGAAGCCCGCACCTGCGGCCGCCACCTGAGGCAGAGCATCATGAGTGACCACGAGAAGAAAGAGCTCACCGGCGCGGAAATCGTCTGCGAAGTCCTGCGTCAAGAGCAGGCCAACCTGATCTTCGGCTATCCGGGCGGTGCGATCCTGCCCACCTACGACGCGCTGACGAAGTACCCGGACCTGCACCACGTGCTGACGCGGCACGAGCAGGGTGCCTCGCACATGGCCGACGGCTTCGCTCGCGCCACCGGCAAGGTCGGCGTCGCCATGGCGACGAGCGGCCCGGGCGCGACGAACCTCGTCACAGGCCTCGCGACGGCGATGATGGACTCCTCGCCGATGGTCGCCATCACCGGCCAGGTCCCCACCGGGGCGATCGGCAGCGACGCCTTTCAGGAGACGGACATCTCCGGCATCACCCTGCCGATCACCAAGCACAACTACCTGGTGACCGAAGTCGAAGAGCTCGCCCACTGCATGCGCGAGGCCTTTCACATCGCCCGCACCGGCCGGCCAGGACCCGTGCTCGTCGACATCCCGAAGGATGTACAGAACGCGGTCACGACCTACGAGCGCGACGACTCAGAGATCGTCCTCCCGGGCTATCGCAACGAGTCCGTCGCTCCCGAGCGGCAGGTCGCCGAAGCGCTCGAGCTGATTCGCCGCTCGGAGCGGCCGATCATCCTCGCCGGCCACGGCGTGCAGATGAGCGGAGCCATGGAAGAGTTGCAGGCCTTCGCCGAGAAGGCGCGCATTCCCGTCGCGCTCACGCTGCTCGGCAAGGGCGGCCTGCCCGAGTCGCACCCACTCTGCTTGGGCATGATGGGCATGCACGGCGGCGCCGAGGTCAACCGCGCCATTCAGAAGGCCGATCTCCTGCTCGCCTTCGGCATGCGCTTTGACGACCGCGTCACCGGCAACCTCAAGACCTATGCACGCAACGCGCGCAAGGTGCACGTCGACATCGATCCTTCCGAGATCAACAAGAACGTTCCGGTCGACGTCGGCATTGCCGGCGACCTCAAGTCCGTCCTCGGCCAGATGCTCCCAGAGGTCGAGCGCAACGAAGATCCGAGCTGGCTCGAGTCGATCGACGAATGGCGTGCGGACAGCGAGCGCCGCGACATCATCGGACCGCACGGCGAGGCCCGCGGCGCGACCCCCGTCGATCCGGACAAGCTGCTGGCCGCGCAGGTCATCTACGACCTGCGCGAGCTCACCGGTGGCAACGCCGTCACCGTCACGGACGTCGGTCAGCACCAGATGTTCGAGGCGCAGTACTACCCGCACCAGGATCCGCACTCACTGATCACGTCGGGCGGCCTCGGCACCATGGGCTTCGGCCTGCCTGCGGCCATCGGAGCCAAGATGGGCTGCCCCGACAAGAACGTCTGGGCCATCGCCGGCGACGGCGGCTTCCAGATGACGATGATGGAGCTCGCGACGGCGGTCCAGGAAGGTGTCAACGTCAAGATCGCCGTCGTCAACAACGGCTATCTCGGCATGGTGCGCCAGTGGCAGGAGTTCTTCTACGAGGAGCGCTACCACGCGACGCCGATGGTCAACCCGGACTTCTGCAAGATCGCCGAGGCCTACGGCATGCCCAGCCGCCTCGTCACTCACCGCGATCAGATACCCGAAGCGATCGCCCTCGCCGACTCCACCGAGCGCGGACCCGTGCTCATCGAGTTCGCGGTCGAGCAGGAGGAGATCGTCTACCCGATGGTCCCGGCCGGCGCCGACCTCGATGCCATGCTGCGCCGACCGGCACCCGGTGAGGACCCCGAGACGGTGATGCCCAAGCTCTCCAATACCGACGGCGGCGTCTGAGCGACGCTTTCAGGAAACCTCACCATGGCCAAGCACACCCTTGCCGCACTCGTCGAGAACCGCCCGGGCGTTCTCGCCCGCATCGCCAACCTCTTCCGGCGTCGCTCTTTCAACATCGACAGCCTGACCGTCGGCCGCACGCATCGTGACGACGTGTCGCGCATGACGATGGTCATGGAAGGCACGCAGGTCGAAGCCGATCGGCTCGAGACGAACCTCTACAAGCTGGTCAACGTCATCCAGGTCGAGCACTTCAGCGAGAAGCCGGCCGTCATCCGCGACCTCGCGGTCATCAAGGTCAACGCTGACGCCGAGCAGCGCCGCGAAGTGACGCAGCTCTGCGACATTTTCCGCGCGCGCATTCTCGACGTTTCGCAAACGTCGATGATCATCGAGCTCACTGGCGACGAGGACAAGATCGATAACTTCACCGAGCTCCTTCGCCCCTTCGGCATCATCGAGATGGTGCGCACCGGCGCTGTCGCCATGGGCCGCGGTGAGCACACGCTCAAGAACGACGGCTACCGGCCCCAGGTACAGCTCGCCGGCCGGCGCAGCGTTCTCTGACGAACGCCCGAAACGTCTCTACTTCTACCCGACGCCCCCAACCCGCTTCAGACAGGAAATCAGAATGGCCAAGCTCTACTACGACAACGACGCAGATCTCTCCCTTCTCGACGGCAAGACCGTCGCCATCATCGGCTACGGCAGCCAGGGCCACGCGCACGCTCTCAACCTCAAGGACAGCGGCGTCGACGTCGTCGTCGGCCTGCACGAAGGCAGCAGCTCCAAGGCCACGGCCGAGGCAGACGGTCTCGAGGTCACCAGCGTCGCCGATGCGGCGAAGCGCGGCGACTTCGTCATGATCCTGGCGCCCGACACGGTGCAGGCCGACGTCTACCAGAACGAGATCGCTCCGAACCTCGAGGCGGGCAACACGCTGATGTTTGCTCACGGTTTCAACGTTCGCTACGGCGAGATCGAGGCTCCGGAATCGGTCGACGTCTCGCTCGTCGCTCCCAAGGCGCCCGGCCACCGCGTGCGCGAGGTCTTCCAGGAGGGCGCCGGCACGCCGGGTCTCATCGCCATTCACCAGGACAGCTCCGGCGCCGCCAAGGCCAACGCCCTGGCCTACGCACGCGGCATCGGCTGCACGCGCGCCGGCGTCATCGAGACGACCTTCACCGAGGAAACCGAGACCGACCTCTTCGGCGAGCAGGCGGTGCTTTGCGGCGGCGCCGCAGCGCTCGTGCGCGCCGGTTTCGAGACGCTGGTCGAGGCGGGTTACCAGCCCGAGGTGGCCTACTTCGAGTGCCTGCACGAGCTCAAGCTGATCGTCGATCTGATGTACCAGGGCGGCCTCAGCTACATGTGGTACTCGGTCTCCGACACGGCCGAGCACGGCGGCTACGTCGCCGGCGAGCGCGTCGTCACCGACGAGACCAAGGCCGCCATGAAGAAGCTCCTCGGCGAGATCCAGGACGGCAGCTTTGCCCAGCGCTGGATCGACGAGAACCGCACGGGACGCCCCAACTTCACCGGACGACGTCAGCAGGAGCACGGTCATCAGATCGAGAGCGTCGGCCGCGAGCTGCGCGGCCTGATGCCGTTCCTCGACGCCAAGACCGTCCAGCAGAGCTGACGGCCGCCCCTTCCAACATTCGACTCTTCACTCCCGACCCAAACCCTGGAGACGACATGAGCACTCCGCGTCACATCCGCATCTTCGACACCACCCTGCGCGACGGCGAGCAGTCGCCCGGCGCCAGCATGACCAGCGCTGAAAAGCTCGAGGTGGCAAGACAGCTCGGCGTGCTCGGCGTCGACGTCATCGAGGCCGGCTTCCCCGCCGCCTCACCGGACGACCTCGAAGGCGTGCGCCGCATCGCCCAGGAGGTTGGCACCGACAGCGGTCCGATCATCACCGGCCTGGCGCGCTGCTGGCGCGAAGACATCGACAAGGCCTGGCAGGGCGTGCGCGACGCCGCCAAGCCTCGCATCCACACCTTTCTGGCGACGTCGGACCTGCACATGGAGCGCAAGCTCGGCATGACGCGTGACCAGGTTCTGTCACAGGTCGGCCACATGGTCGCGCACGCGCGCAGCCTGTGCGAAGACGTCGAGTTCAGCCCTGAGGACGCGAGCCGTTCGGACACCGACTTCCTCGTCAAGGTTCTCGAAGTCGCCATCCAGGAGGGCGCAACGACGCTCAACATCCCGGACACGGTCGGCTACGCCATGCCGATCGAGTACGGCAACCTCATCCGTGACCTGATCGAGCGCACGCCCGGCGGCAAGGACGTCATCTTCTCGGCGCACTGCCACGACGATCTGGGCTGTGCGACCGCGAACACGCTGGCCGCCATCGAAGGCGGAGCCGGCCAGGTCGAGGTGACGATTAACGGCATCGGCGAGCGCGCCGGCAACACGAGCCTCGAAGAGGTCGTCATGGCGCTGCACACCCGGCCGCAGATCTACGGCGCGAGCACCCAGATCAAGACGACCGAGCTGTGCCGCACGTCGCGCATGGTGAGCAACTATACGAGTATTCAGGTGCCCCGGAACAAGGCGATCGTCGGTGAGAACGCCTTCGCGCACGAAGCCGGCATTCACCAGGACGGCATGCTCAAGGACCAGCGCACGTACGAGATCATGACGCCGCAGACGGTCGGCCTCACTCAGAGCAAGCTGGTGCTCGGCAAGCACTCCGGCAAGCACGCACTCAAGGTGCGACTCGAGGAGCTCGGCTTCGATCTCGACAAGGAAGAGCTGCGCCAGGCCTTCAAGCGCTTCAAGGCGCTGGCCGACAAGAAGAAGAACGTCACCGACGCCGATCTTCAGGCGATCGCCAACCAGGAGATCCTGGCGCCCGAAGAGCTCTTCAAACTGACCGATCTGCAGGTCGCCTGCGGTCGCCCCGGCATGCCCACGGCGACCGCCCGCCTCGAAGGCCCCAACGGTCAGGTCTACGTCTCCCCGGCAACCGGCACCGGCCCGGTCGACGCCGCCTTCCGAGCAATCAACGGCGTCGTCGAAGCGCCGGCGAGCCTGCTGGAGTACAGCGTGCACAGCGTCACCCAGGGCATCGACGCCCTTGGCGAGGTGACGGTGCGCATCGCCAGCAAGGAAGACAGCAAGAAGATCTTTGGCGGCTACGGCGCCGACACCGACGTCATCGTGGCGAGCGCCAAGGCCTACGTCTCGGCTCTCAACCGCATGCTGACGGCTCTCGGTACCAAGTACACGCCGCCCGAAGGCGGACCGTCGACCCTCGAGGCGAAGAGTGAGGCAGGAGTCTCTGCGTGAGCCGCACCCTTTACGACAAAGTCTGGGAGCGCCACACAGCGATCCCGCCGAGCGAGCCCGGCATGCCGTCGGTCCTCTACATCGATCTGCACCTGGTGCACGAGGTGACGTCGCCTCAAGCCTTTACCGAGCTGCGCAACCGCGGTCTTCCGGTCCATCGTCCGGGCCAGACCCTCGCGACGATGGACCACTCGACGCCGACCGATCCGTCGCTCGACGAGCAGAAGTTCCGCGTCCTCGACCCGCAGGCGGCCGATCAACTGCAGGCGCTGCGTGAGAACTGCCGCGAGTTCGGCGTGCCGCTGCTCGACATGGGCGACGACCGCCGCGGCATCGTTCACGTCATCGGCCCAGAGCTCGGTTTCACGCAGCCGGGGATGACGGTCGTCTGCGGTGACAGCCACACCAGTACGCACGGAGCCTTCGGCGCTCTTGCCTTTGGCATCGGCACCAGCGAGGTCGGCCACGTCCTGGCGACGCAGTGCCTCGTACAGCAGCGCGCCAAGACCTACGAGATCCGCGTCGACGGCGCGCTGGGGGAAGGCGTCACGGCCAAGGACATCATCCTCCGCGTGATCGGCGAGATCGGCATCGAAGGCGGTACGGGCCACGTCTTCGAGTACACGGGAGAGGCGATTCGCTCGCTCGACATGGAGGGCCGCATGACGGTCTGCAACATGTCGATCGAGGGCGGCGCCCGTGCCGGCATGGTCGCGCCGGACCAGATCACCTTCGACTACCTCGCCGGCAAGCCCTACGCGCCGAAGGGCGAAGCTTGGGAGGCCGCTCTCGAGGACTGGAAGACGCTGCCCAGCGATCCGGGCGCGACCTACGATCAGCAGTTGCACCTCGACGCAGCTTCGCTGGGCCCGATGATCACCTACGGCACGAATCCCGGCATGGCGATGCCGATCGACGGCGCCGTACCGGAGCCCGAGGGCGACGAGACGGCGACGCTCACCCACCAGCGCGCTCTCGAATACATGGGCCTCGAGTCCGGCCAGACGCTCAAGGGCAAGAAGATCGATGTCGTCTTCGTGGGCTCCTGCACCAACTCGCGCCTCGCGGACCTCGAGGCTGCGGCCAGCGTGCTCGAAGGGCGTCGGGTGCGCGACGGCGTGCGTATGCTCGTGGTCCCCGGCTCGCAGCAGGTGAAGAAGGCCGCCGAGGAAAGGGGGCTCGCCAAGATCTTCGTCGACGCCGGAGCCGAGTGGCGCGAAGCCGGCTGCTCGATGTGTCTCGCCATGAACGGTGACCGACTCGGCTCGGGCGAGTACGCCGTGAGCACGACCAACCGCAACTTCGAAGGCCGTCAGGGGCCGGGAGGCAGGACCTTCCTCGCCAGCCCGCTCACCGCCGCAGCGAGCGCTGTCGCCGGTGAGCTCGCCGACGCCCGCGACCTCAGCTGACGACGCCACGAGGAACCGACATGGCCAAGTTCACCACGCTCGAAAGCGCCGTCGTACCGCTGCCGATCGACAACGTCGACACGGATCAGATCATCCCGGCGCGCTACCTCAAGGTCACCGATCGCAGCACCATCGCCGAAGGACTCTCCGCCAATTGGCGCTACCGTGGTGACGACGAAAACCTCGAGACCGACCCCGACTTCGTGCTCAATCAGCCGCGCTACGAAGGAGCTCAGGTCCTGCTCGCCGGCGACAACTTCGGCTGCGGCAGCTCGCGAGAACATGCGCCTTGGGCCCTTTACGGCAACGGCTTCCGCGCCGTGCTGAGCACCCGTTTCGCCGACATCTTCCGCAGCAACTCGCTGAAGAACGGCCTGCTCCCCGTCGAAATCGACGCCGAGACGAGCAGCGTCCTCTTCGCTCAGCTGCGCCTGACCGAAGAGACGGGTGCACCGCCGCCGCGCGTCGTCATCGACCTCGAAGAGCAGACGCTCGTGGTGCCGAGCGAGGACGGTACGAGCACGCTCGGCTTCTCGGTCGATCCGTTCGCCAAAGCTTGCCTGCTCGAAGGCGTCGATCAGATGGGCTACCTCGTCGACCGCCTCGAAGCGATCCGCGGCTGGGAAGCCGAGCGAGCACCGCGGGTCGAGACCGCAGCCACCCAGGCCGCCCAGGAGTCCTGAGTTGAGCTCCGCAAAGGTCGTTCTCCTCCCCGGCGACGGCGTCGGCCCCGAAGTCACCGAATCGGGTCGGCGCATCCTCGAAGTCGTTGCAACCTCGTTCGATCTCACTCTGCAGATGGAGAGCCACCCGATGGGCGGCTGCGCCATCGACGCGGTCGGCGATCCGCTTCCGCCCGAGACTCTGGAGGCCTGTCAAACGGCGGACGCGATCCTGCTCGGCGCCGTCGGCGGACCCCAGTGGTCCGATCCGAGTCTGCCGGTTCGCCCGGAGCAGGGCATCCTGAAGCTGCGCTCGGAGCTGGGTCTCTTCGCCAACCTGCGACCGGTCCCCCACTTCCCGGCCCTGGTCGAGCAGGCACCGCTGCGTCCCGAGCTGCTCGACGGCAGCGATCTGCTCTTCGTTCGCGAGCTCACCGGCGGCATCTACTTCGGCGCACGGGAGGAAGCGTCCGAAGGAGACAACGCCAGCGTCGCCTGGGACACGATGAACTACAGCGCGTCCGAGGTCGAGCGCGTCGCTCGCGTGGCGTTCGAGGCCGCACGAGGGCGACGCGGCAAAGTCACTTCGGTCGACAAGGCAAACGTGCTCGCTTCGATGCGCCTTTGGCGCCAAGTCGTCACGCGGGTTGCCGAGGACTATCCCGACGTCGAACTCGAGCACCTGCTCGTCGACGCCTGCACCATGCACCTGCTGACGAGGCCGTCGTCCTTCGACGTGATCGTCGCCGGCAACATGTTCGGCGACATCCTCAGCGACGAAGCCTCGGTTCTCGCCGGCTCACTCGGCCTGCTACCTTCGGCCTCACTCGGCGACGGCACGCTCGGGCTCTACGAGCCGATCCACGGCTCGGCCCCCGACATCGCGGGTCAGGGCATCGCCAACCCCCTGGGCACGATCCTGAGCACAGCGATGCTGCTTCGCCACAGTCTCGGACAGGAAGAAGCCGCCGCGACGATCGAAGCTGCGGTGAACTCCACGCTCGACGACGGCCTGAGAACCCGCGATCTCGGCGGCGCTCCTGAAGCTGCCGTCTCGACCGTCGCGATGACGGACGCGGTCCTTCAGCGACTCGGAGGACCGGCCGAACCGAACTAAGCGGCGCGACCTAGACCGCGAAGGTCCAGTAGAGCAGCGCCGCCAGAAGGAGCCGGTACAGCACGAAGACCATCAGGCTTCGCTGGCGAAGCCAGGCGAGCAGGAGCGTGATCACGCACCAGCCGCTGACCGCGGAGGCGACGAAGACGACCAGCAGAGGCAGCATCTGCGCGGAATCGACCGCGCCGCCGCGCAGGTCCATCAGGCCCTTCACTGCGACCATGCCGCCGGCCGGGATCGCCATCAGAAACGAAGCCCGGGCCGCCAGCTCGCGGTCCATCCCCAGACCGAGACCTCCGGTCATGGTGATGCCGGAGCGAGACGTACCCGGCACCAGCGCCAGAGCCTGCATCAAGCCGAGCGCCACGGCGTCCCGCCAGGTGAGCTCTTCCACTTCGCTGCGGCGCTCGCCCGGCCGGCGTGCGCGGAAGTCGGCCGCGCCGAGCAGGATGCCGAAGACCAGTGTCGTCGTGGCGATGAGCAGCGGACTGCGCAGATTGGCTTCGATGAAGCTGCCGAAGAGCAGGCCGCAAAGCCCCAAGGGCACCGAGGCGACGATGAGCCAGCCGAGAAGGCCGATCTTGCCGTCGAAGGCCTCGCGTACGAGCTGGCTCAGGTCCTCTCGAAAGTAGGCCAGAACCGCTACGAGAGTTCCCGTGTTGGCCGCCACGTCAAAGAGCAGGCCCTGATCGGGCCAGTCGACGAAGCGCGGGAGGAGAATGAGATGCGCGGAGGAGCTGATCGGCAGGAACTCCGTGAGTCCCTGCAGCAGCCCCAGAACCAACGCCTGCAGAACGCTGACCATCGGCGACAGCATAGCTCGTGAATCCACGGAAATCCGCTTTCCGAGAAGCTCCGGTGGCGCCCTCTGCCGGTGCTAAGGTACGTCGACCCTGGATCTTCTCGTGTCCATCACCCACGCCCAACCCACCCCACACACCAAGAAACGACGGGGCCTGAAACCCGGCCCGGCTTTTCTCTGTGTCGGCTCTCTGCACGGCAACGAGCCGGCGGGAACGCTCGCCATCCAGCGCGTGCTGGAACGGATCGACCGCGACGGACCCCTCGACCGTGGCGATCTGTTCACCCTGATCGGCAACCCCGAGGCCATTGCGCTCAAGCAGCGTTACGTCGATCGCGATCTCAATCGCCTCTGGAACGATCGCCGCGTCGCACGCCTGCGACACCACGGTCCCAACACCGTGGAGGGAGGCCTGACGCTGGCGATCGCAGATCTGATCGATGAGGTGACGCTCGAGGCACGCGGCGATCGCTACCTGCTCGACCTGCACACGACCTCCGGTGACAGCCCGCCCTTCAGCAACGCCGTCGACCGGCTCGAGAGTCGGCGCATCGCACTTCGCCTGCAGGCACCCACGGTCCTCGGCATCGAAGAGCAGCTCGACGGCACCCTCGTCGACTGGCTCGACCGCCGAGGCTTCGTCGGGACGGTCTTCGAAAGCGGCCAGCACGAAGACCCGGGCTCCGTCGACCGGGCAGAGGCGGCCATCTGGCTGTCGCTCGAGGCGCTCGGCATGATCGAACCTTCGAGCCCGTTGGCACCGGCGGTGCAGGGCGCCCTGGGGTTGCTCACGCGCGCGGCCCAAGGGCTACCGCGCATGGTCGAGCTGATCTACCGACACGCTCTCGACGATCGCACGGCTTTCGACATGTTGCCGGGCTTCAGCAGCTTCCAGGCGGTCTCCGAAGGTCAGCTGCTGGCGCACGAGATGGAGAACCCGGTGCACAGCCCCGCCGACGGCCGACTCCTGATGCCGCTCTACCAGCCGCAGGGGGACGAAGGCTTCTTCCTCGTCCGCGACTACGGTGCGGCCCAGCGGCTCGCCTCCCAGATTCTGCGACGCGCTGGCTTCATTCAGCTGGCCACGGCGCTGCCGGGCGTATCCCGCGCCCGAGGTCGCCCCGGCGTACTCGTCCTCGAGCCTTCCGCACGGCGCGGTGACGTGCGCAACTTCCTGCGTCTGTTGGGTTTCCGGCGCGAGCGGGTCGAGCGCGGCGCCATCCTTCTGTCGCGTTAGTGCGCTTCGCTGGCCCGCGAGCCGGTGATAGTGTTTGCTCTCTTGCGGCGCCTTCCCTCCTGCCGCACCGTTCCCCCTTCCCTCGAGAGGTTTCAAATGAAGAGCATTCCGGTTCTGGCCGTCGTGTGCCTTGCCGCCTTCGTCGCCTGCGGCGCCGAATCCACCGCCACCGCCGCCCAGGGCGAAGACTCGGGTCTCGAGACCTTCGAGCAACGCCTCAGCTACATCGTTGGCGCCAACCTGGGCAAACAGCTGGCTGCCGACGGCATCGAAGTCGACCTCGACGTCGTGCTGCAGGGCCTCAAGGACACCCTGTCGGGCGGCGAGATGAAGATCGGCCAGGACCAGATCCAGGCCACGATGCAGGAGCTGCAATCCAAAATGCAGGAAAAGATGACGGCAGCGGCCCAGACCAACCTCGAAGCCGGTCAGGCCTTCCTCGCTGAGAACGGCACCAAGGAAGGCGTCGTCACTCTCGACAACGGCCTCCAGTACCGCATCATCAGCGAAGGCACGGGCGCCAAGCCCGCCGCGACGGACCGCGTCACCGTGCACTACACCGGCACACTCATCGACGGCACCAAGTTCGACAGCTCGCGCGACCGCGGCATGCCGACGACGTTCGGCCTCAACCAGGTCATCGCCGGCTGGACGCAGGCGCTGCAGCTCATGTCCGTCGGTTCGCAGTGGGAGGTCTTCATCCCCGCCGAGCTCGGCTACGGCATGCAGCCCCCGCCGGGCAGCCCCATCGGTCCGAACTCGGCCCTGGTCTTCGACGTGGAGCTGATCGGGATCGAATGAGCGTGCTGATTAGCACGCATTCGATCCAGCCCCTTTTCCGCTCCAAGCTCGCCAAGGCGAATGACGACGACTTCCTTCCGTTGGAACGACCTCATTCGCCCCAAAGGTGAACGGAAACCGCCGCTCGCGTCGCTCGAGTCGGCTACGCCGACGGGGAATCAGCGTGCTGGTTAGCACGCATTCGATCCAGCCTCTTTGGCGCTCCAAGCTCGCCAAGGCGAATGACGACGACTTCCTTCGGTTGGAGCGACGTCATTCGCCCCACAAGTGAACGGAAACCGCCGCTCGCGTCGCTCGAGTCGGCTACGCCGACGGGGAATCAGCGTGCTGATTAGCACGCATTCGATCCAGCCTCTTTACCGCTCCAAGCTCGCCAAGGCGAATGACGACGACTTCCTTCCGTTGGAACGACGTCATTCGCCCCACAAGTGAACTGAGGCGCAAAGCCGTTGCGGGGGCACAGCCCCTTTTGAGGAGGTCCTTGCGAAGAGCGCGCGCAACGCTGTCCGGCGCAGGCTGACGGCGTGCGTGCCGACCCTCGAAGGCTTGCGAATGCTAGGCACCAATCTTCCCCAAGCCCGTCTGAGGATCGACAGAGCGACAACCGAGCTGGACTCGTGTCCTGTCCGCCAGTCCCTACTCCGGCTCGACGGTGAACCGGTACCCGACGCCGCGCACTGAATGAAAGTGCAGGGGCTCCTCCGGTTCCTTCTCGAATCGACGGCGCAACTTGAGGATGAAGTTGTCGATCGTCCTCGACGACGGGAAGACGTCACGACCCCAGACGCGGTCGAGGATCTCGTCGCGCGACACAACCTCTCCGGCACGTAGCGCGAGCGTCTTGAGGATCATCGCCTCCTTGTGCGTCATCTCGTGCGCCTGGCCGTTCCAGGCCGTGGCGCGGTAGGCCTGCAGGTCCACGGTGTTGCCGCCGAACTGAAGCTCGACGAGCTCCTTCTCCTCCCGCCGAGCGCGCCGCAGGATCGCCGAGACCCTCAGTAGCAGCTCGTCCAGATGAAAAGGCTTGGCGAGGTAGTCGTCGCCGCCGGCGCGCAGACCGCGGATGCGATCATCGACGCCGCCCTTGGCCGTCAGAAAGAGAACCGGCGTGACGACGCCGTCGCGGCGCGCCGTCTCGCACAGAGCGAAGCCATCGAGTCCCGGCAGCATGACGTCGAGAACCGCCAGATCGAAGCGCTGCTCGACGAGCGCTTCGAGTCCCGACTCGCCGTCGGGGCAGTGCGTGACGCGATAGCCCTCGTCCTCGAGGTTCTCGACGAGGCCGAGAGCCAGGTGGGGTTCGTCCTCGACGAGGAGTACCTTCATCTCTCCTTCGACTGCGCTCATGCTGCCATCTCCGCTGCGGGCAAGGTCAATTCGAACGTCGCCCCGGTGCCGGGGCCCTGACTCATCGCCGTCACCGAGCCGCCGCCGCGACGGACCAGCTGACGCACGATGTAGAGACCCAGGCCGGTGCCGCCACTGCGCTGGCTGAGGGCATCTCCCGGGCGGTAGAACTTCTCGAAGAGGTGGTCCGACTCGTCGACGGCGAAGCCCTCTCCCGAATCGACCACCTTGAGCCTCAAGTCATCGTTGTCGACCTGCGCCTCGACGACGACCCGCCCCCCCGACTCGGTGGCCCGCAGAGCGTTGGCGAGCAGGTTTCGCAGGATCGTCTCGAAGGCGCGGCGATCGGCCAGCACCGAGACGCCGTCAGCAATGTCGTGCTCGACCCGCTCGTCGGCGCCCTCGTGAGCGAGGGCCTGCACCTGACGCTTCACAGCCTCGGCGACGGGCACCGGCTCGGCGTGCCAGCTCAAGAGATCGCGCTTGCGGGCGTCGTCGATGCGAGCTGCCTCGAGCACATTGTCGACCAGCCCCTCGAGGCGATCGAGGTCGCTCTCGCTGCGGCGCAAGAGCTCCTCGCGCCGATCCTCCGCCAGGCTTCGACGCTGCATTGTCTGCGTCTGGAGTCGCAGGCTCGACAGGGGGCTCCGAAGCTCGTGGGAGACCGTGGCCAGGAAGCTCTCATGGCGCACACGAAGACGCGCCTCTTCGCGAAGGCCACGCCAGAGCACGGTCATACAGACGATGAGGACGACCAGGAAGAAGGCCGCCTCCCAGCCGTACTGACGCACGTGGCGACGTCGTTCCCGGGCGATCTCTTCACGCGCCGCCTCACCGATCTGGACCGCACGCGTCACGGGCTCGCTGCGATCGAAGTCCAGATGGGGAAAGAGCCCTTCGAGCTCGCTCCATGGACTACCGGAGTCGAGCAGCCGCTCGGCCGCGCGGCGATCGAGCTCGTAGGCCTCGAGAATCGTCGCTTCGACCCTGAGAGCGAGGCGGCGCTGATCGATGACCCACCAGATCACCTGCGCGCACGAGACGGCGAGCAGCAGAACGAAAGCGGCGCGCAGCAGCCGGGTACGACGGTCAGCCAAGGGTTTGAATCCGGAAAAAGTAAGGGATGATGGCGTCTCAAAAACGCAATTCTAGGAGTCTAGCGACCGTACGACAGGCGTCAGATCTCTTCGTCACCGTTGTGTCTGCGCCGTCGACGACGCCGGTTCGGCCGCCTCCAAAGAGGGTCGAGGCTGACACTCTTCGCACCAATAGGTGCCCCGACGACCCCGTCCCATCGGCTGCCAGCGGATCGCCGTGTCGCACTTTAGACAGGGCTGCGAGGCACGGTTGTAGACCCACAGATGCGGAGTGCCGTTGCGCGTGCGACGTTTGCCGCGCAGCTTCATGTTGGCTTCGAGCAGCTCCTTGCTCAGCTCGTAGAGACGCTCGAGCTTCTCGTCGCTCGTCTGGTCGAGGCGCGTCAGAGGGTGTATGCCTTCGAGAAAGAGCACCTCGTTCTTGTACACGTTGCCGATTCCGGCAGCGATGCGCTGATTGAGCAGCACGTTGACGATCGGAGCGTGCGGCGGCTCGAGCCGTCTCGCACGCTCGATGATCCTGGCGCCGTCGAACTCGGCTCCGGGCTTCAGCAGGTCGAGCTCCAGGTGTCGGTCAAGCTGAGCGACCTGGCGGGCGTCGAGAAAGTCGACCCTCATCGCATTGAAGCAGACGAAGACCTTGGCCTCGGTGTCGAAGCGCAGCGACGCTTGCCTCTGCGGCCGGCGCCAGCGTTCGCCGTGCGCGTAGCGATGCCACGAGCCGTGCATGCCGAGGTGCACTCGCACCGTCTCGCCGCTGTCGAGCTCCAGGAGGAGGTGCTTGCCGACAGCACGCACGCTCTGCACCTGGCGCCGGAGACTGGGCACGTCACGGCCGTGCAGCTCGACGCGACGCAACCGCTCACCTTCGAGGACGGGCGCGAGGCGCTCCGCCACTTTGTAGATCGTGTCGCCCTCAGGCATCGGCTGTGAGTCTCCGGGAGAACAGGGGTCAGAGAGCCCGGCTGAGTCCCCGGTAGTCGGAGACGAAGCCCGATCGCTCGAACAGCTCTCTGAGGGGAGATTCGTTGGCCGGCTCTCCGTCGATGCGCTCGATTCTCACGGAGCGACGACGGCGGCGACGGGCGACCTCGAGAAGCGCACCGAGAGCCGCCTCGGCGTCTTCTCCACGACTCGCCTGCGCCGAGCTCAGCGCCTGGAACGTGACGACGCCGCGAGCGCTCGGCTCCAGGTAGACGAGGGGCCGACCGCCCTGGAGCACGACCCAGGCGCCCGGAACCCGACGCGCCTTCGGTCCGTCTTCGCGCGAGCGCTGTGGCCACGACAGGAGCGAGCCCCAGGGGTTGCTCGGATCGGCGGCCGGCAGCACTTCGATGCCGCCGCGTTCCTCGGCGTCTCCGGTGGGCAGCGTCTCGTCCTGGCTGCGCAGCGCGCGCAGCTGCTCGACCGCGCCCGGTAGTGCGAACTGCCTTCCGGACAGACCCTCGATGAAGTAGCCCCGCCGCACGCGGCCCGACTCCTCCATTTCGCGAAGCACCGGGTAGAGGGCGGCGAAGCCTCCGGGGATCTCCTCGCTCAGCGCGGTCTCGCGACTCACCACTCCGTAGCGCTCGAGCAGCGTGCTGACCTCGGCGAAGCGCCGTTCCGTGTCGGACGGCGGCTCGTAGACCAGCTCGGAGACAAGCGACCAGCGACCGCCGATCGCGGCACCGGCAGGCGCTCGCCTTGCGCCGCGAGGGGACGAAGGCGGCACCATGCCGCGACGCCGACTGCGACGCGGCGCGGAGCGCTTCGAGCGCTTCGGAGCGCGCAGCGCCTTGAGCGGCAGAAAGGTGTCGTTCGTCACCAGGCCCGCCCAGACGAGGTCCCAGATCGCTTCCTCGACTTCGCTGCTCTGCACCTCCGGCGCCCCTTCGGCTTCGAGTCTTCGGCGTGCACGCTGCAGCAGCTCGGAGGTGAAGCACGCTCCGCGCTGGTCGAGATGATCGAGAATCGCCTGCTGCAGGGGCGTGCGCTCCGCCTCCACTTCGTCGCTGGCCGGCAGCAGGAGATCGGCCCGGTCCCGACGGCACAGCGCGATCTTGCCGTCGCGCGGACCGAGAGAGCCACGGCCGATCCAGACGAGCTCGCCCGAAGCGGCCATCATGTCGAGCATGTCGAGCTGAAAGCCGGGGACGCGCAGCGGCAGCAGGTCGTCGCAGAGAGCCGACCACGGAAAGCTACGACCTTCGAGCTGCGAGACGACCTCGCGCAGCTTGGTCTCCGCAGCGGCAACCGACTGAGGGCCTGCCGAGAGACCGGTGACGCCCTGCCACTCGGGGAGGAAACGCCCGAGAACGTGTGCTTCGACCGCGGCGACCTCGCCCCGCAAACGAGCGAGCGTACGTCGCTTGATTCGTCGCAGAACGCCGGTGTCGCACCACTCGATCTTCTGACCGCCGGGGCGGATCTCGCCGCGGTAGAGCGTGCCTTCGGCCTCGAAGCCACGCAGCAGCGGCTCGACCTGGGCCGGGAGCAGATGAAAGCGCTCGGCCATGTCCTCGGTCGTAAACGGCCCGCGACTCCGCGCGTAGCGCAGCAGCAGCGACTCCAGCGGTCGCTCGGTCGGGCCGAGCAGCGTCTGCGGCAGACCCGGCGGCACCTGAACACCGAGTGCGTCGCGATAGCGCCCGGCATCCTGCGCAGCGATGTAGCGTTCTTCCGAGCCGACCCGAACGAGGCAGACGCGACGCTCACCCATCAGGGATTCGAGCCACTCTGCGGGCGGTTCGAGAGCCCGCTGTTCGAGTTCGTGCAGCGATAGGTCACCCAAACGCCGCAGAACGTCGTGCAGGTCGTCGGCGTCGCGCGCCTGTCGGTCCTCGGCGAGACACTGCAGCTCCATCTCCACCTGATCGAGAGCCGACGCGTCGAGCAGTTCGCGCAGCTCGCTGTGTCCAAGGAGCTCCCGCAGCAGACCCTTGTCGAGCGTCAGTGCCTGAGCCTTGCGCTCGGCAAGTGGCGCGTCCTGCTCGTAGAGGTACTGCGCTACGTAGGAGAACGCCAGCGACCGCGCAAAGGGCGACGCCGACGATGTCTCGACCGAGGTGACGCGGATCCGTCGTCCCTGAACCTCCTCGAGCAGCTGGCGCAACGAAGGCAGATCAAAGTGGTCCTGAAGGCACTCGCGGTAGGTCTCCAGCACGATCGGAAACGCCGGGAACTTGCGCACCGACGCCAGCAGATTCTTCGAGCGCAGGCGCTGCTGCCAGAGCGGCGTTCGCTGGCCGGGCCGACGGCGCGGCAGCAGGAGTGAGCGGGCCGCACTCTCCCGGAAGATGCTGGCGAAGAGAGAGGAGTTGCCGACCTGCTCGACGATAAGCTCCTCGACCTCTTCGGGATCGGGAAAGAGCTCGTCCACCTCCGGCAACTCCTCGACGTCGGCGAAGCGCAGCACGATGCCGTCGTCGGTGTACATGCTCTCCACGTCGAAGCCGGTCTTGCGCGTGAAGTCGGCTTCGAGAGCCATCGCCCAGGGCGCGTGGACCCGCGCACCGAACGGCGTCAGGATGCAGAGACGCCAGTCGCCGATCTCATCGCGAAAGCGCTCGACGACGATCTCGCGGTCGCTCGGCACCGTCTCGGTCGCCTCGGCCTGCTCGTCGAGGTAGCCCAGCAGGTTGCCGATCGCCAGATCGTCGAGCGGCGTCTCGTCGCGCAGCCAGCCTTCGCGATCGTCCACGGGCATCGAACGCAGCTCGCGTACGAAGCCGCCGAGAGCACGACCAAGCTCGATCGGGCGGCCGGGGCCGTCGCCGCGCCAGAAGGGCATGCGGCCGGGCTCGCCGGGAGCCGGCTGCACGATGACGCGATCGCGCGTGATTTCGACGGCGCGCCAGGTACTCGCGCCAAGGAAGAAGGTGTCGCCGATGCGCGTCTCGTAGACCATCTCTTCGTCGAGCTCACCGACGCGCGGTCCGTCCTCGCCCAGATGCACGCCGTAGAGACCGCGATCCGGAATCGTCCCGGCGTTGAAGCGCGTCAGCATGGCCGCGCCGCGGCGCGAGGTCAGCAGATCCTTGCCGCGATCCCAAGAGAGGCGCGGCTTGAGATCGGCGAAATCGTCCGAGGGGTAGTGCCCCGAGAGCATCTCCAGCAGACCGACGAAGACCTCGCCCGACAGCTCGCGGAACGGATAGCTGCGCCGGAGCATCGTCTCGATCTCTTCGCTCGTTCGCGCAGCGTCGCAGCAGTAAGCGACGATCTGCTGCGCCGCCACGTCGAGCGGGTTCTTGGGAATGCGGATCGGTTCGAGCTCTCCAGCGAGCATGCGCTGCGAAACGACGGCGCACTCGAGCAGATCGCCCTTGAACTTCGGAAAGAGCTTGCCCCGACTCAGCTCGCCGACGCCGTGGCCGGCGCGACCGACCCGCTGCAGACCGCTCGCGACAGAGCCGGGCGATTCGACGAGGACGACGAGATCGACGGCACCCATGTCGATACCGAGCTCGAGCGAGCTCGTGGCGACGATGCCGCGCAGCGTGCCTGCCTTGAGCGCCTCTTCGATCTCGGAGCGCTTGGCATGCGAGACGCTGCCGTGGTGCGCCCGCACGAGGTCGGGAGCCTCCTCGTCCACCTCGAGGTGCTCGCGCGCCAGCTCGTTCAAGCGATTGGCAAGGCGCTCGCAGAGGCTGCGACTGTTGGCGAAGACGATCGTCGACTGGTGCGAGAGCAGGGCGTCGAGAAGCCGAGGGTAGATCGACGGCCAGATGCCGGAGACTTCGGGCCCACGCCAGCCTTCCTCGCGCTGCATCTCCTCGGGCGACAGCGCCAGGATCGGACCGCCTGGACGCTCTGTCGCGGCGGATGCGGCGGGAGGCGGGTCGTCCATGTCCTCGACGGGCACGACGATCTCGAGCTCGACGTGGGCCGGCTCGCTGGCGTCGACGATCTCGACCGGACGATCGCCGCCGAGAAAACCGGCGACGGTCTCCGCTGGCCGCACCGTCGCCGACAGGCCGATGCGCTGCGGCTCCTCTTCGCAGATCTCGCTCAGACGCTCGAGCGACACGGCGAGGTGGCAGCCGCGCTTGCTCGGAGCGAAGGCGTGGATCTCGTCGACGATGACCGTGTGCACGGAACGCAGCGTCTCGGCGGCCTGCGAGCCGAGGAGCAGATAGAGAGACTCGGGCGTCGTTACCAGAATCTCGCCGGGGCGACGTCGCTGACGTTGACGATCGCGCTGCGACGTGTCGCCGGTGCGCACGTCGACCCGACTCGTCCGGTAGGGCTCGCCGAGGCGCGTCGCGGCGTGACCGATGCCGACGAGCGGCGAGCGGAGGTTGCGCTCGATGTCGTAGACCAGCGCCTTGAGCGGCGACACGTAGAGCACCCGAACGCCCGGCTCGACGTCTTCCGGGAGCCGGCTGCAGCGGTCGAGACCCCAGAGGAACGCCGCCAGCGTCTTGCCGCTGCCGGTCGGCGCGACGAGCAGGCAGTTCTGCCCTTCGGCCAGCTTCGGCCAACCCATCGTCTGCACGCGCGTCGCGCCGGCGAAGGAGGCATCAAACCAGGAACGGACGGCTGGAGAGAAGAAATCCACACGCCATCATGACCGTTGACGGCAAGCGTAATCAAGGCGTATCGACGACAGAGTCATCCGGTGACTCGACGGCGTCGTAAACCGGGCGAGTGGGCACGAGCGCCACGCCCGGATGCGGTGTCGCTGCGTGCTAGCCTCCGCTCGTCCACCACGCCCCCGTTGCATGCGCGCCCCTTCCCAAGACGTCGAACTCGCCCGCCGCACCGCGGACGGCGACCGCGAGGCGTTCGCTCAGGTCTTCGACGAGCACGCGCCGATCGTGCTCGGTGTGCTGCAGCGCATCCTGCGTCGGCGCGACGTCGCCGAGGAGGTTCTGCAGGACGCCTTTCTTCAAGCGTGGCGCAAGATCGACAACTTCGACCCGCAGCGCGGAACCCTGCGCTCCTGGCTCGTCACCATGGCGCGCTCACGAGCCCTCGATCATCTGAAGTCGTCGAAGGCGCGCGGAGCTCGTGAGGAACGCGTCGGCAAGTACGAGACTCCCACCGTAGAAGAAGCCGTCGGGACCAAAGAGCTCGAGCTCAGCGAGAATCGCTTGCGCGTGCGCCGCGCGCTCGATTCGCTGCCCGCGGAGCAGCGCGAAGCGATCGAGCTCGCCTACTTCGGTGGACTCACCCACTCTCAACTTGCGGCGCGTCTCGACGCGCCGCTGGGCACGGTCAAGTCCAGAGTCAAACTGGGCATGACTAAACTGAAGGCCGCCCTGGCCTCGTAGTCCTTCCGATGAGCGACGACCAAACCTTCTCCGATCTGTTGCCGGCCTACGCCGCTGGTGCGCTCGACGCCGACGAGCTCGCTGAGTTCGAGCGGCTGCTTGCCGAAGGCGGCGAGCAGCGCGCGCGAGAGCTTGCCGAGTGGAACGCGGTCTCCGAGCAGCTGGCGCAGGACGCCGAGCCGATCGCCATCTCGGGCAGCCTGCGAGCCGACTTCTTCGAGGCGCTCGACGTCGAAACGCAGGGCACGGTGTCGCTCACGCCGAAGCGGAAAGAGAGCGCCGCAGAGACAGCCACGGACATCGCACCGGCGAACGACAGTCGCCTGCCCCTCGTTCTCGTCGCCTCTCTCTTCGTCGCCGCGTTGGGCTGGGGACTCTGGACCCAGAGCCAGCTGCGCAACCTGCGCGCCGAGTCGGCGCGACAGATCGAAGGCCTCGAGCTCGCGCTGGCACGCTCGGAGAGCGAGCTCGTCATTTCACAGCAAGAGGTCGAGAGGGCTCGCGCTGCGAACCGCATCGTCGGCGCCTCGGGCGTTCGCACGGTCTCGCTCGGCGCCACGAGCGAAGGTCAGGCACTGAGCGCACGCAGCTACGTCGACCCGGAGACGGGTCGAGCCGTCGTCTTCGCCCGCAACCTGCCGGACGTGGGTACCGACCAGACCTACCAGCTCTGGTTCCTGCGCGGCGGCGCCCCTTACTCGGCTGGCGTCTTCGCGGCGGAGGAAGGACAGGCCACGGTGCTCGTCGATGAGCTGAAGGAAGTCGAGGGCATTCAGGGCTGGGCAGTTAGCATCGAGCCGCAGGGCGGCAGCGAGCAGCCGACGGGCCTCATCGTCCTGTCGAGCTGATCGCTCCCGAAACCGAGCGAGCCCTCTCTACTCGGGATCGGGTGTTTCGGCTTGGAGGACCGCGGCCTGCGGCCGCCACAGATCCGTACTCGCATCGATTCCTGGGGCTATGACCTCGAGCCAGCTCACGTCGACGCGAATGAGCACCATGTCGTCAGGGAAGCTCGGATAGAACTCGGCCAGCTGCTCCTCGCTGTGCCAGCTCTGTGTTGTCACGACGCGCGGTTCGGTAATGATCTCGGCCCATCCCATGACCGACAGGTAGGAACCGGAAGCGTCGTCTTCAAAGTACAGAGCGACCCGAGGATTCGCTGCAATCTGCTCCAACTTTCGAGTTCCGGGGCGCGTGGCGATCCACAGCATGATCCGGTCGGTCTCGCGCCGCGCTCCTTCGGGGGGGTTGTGGCCGAACAACGGCGGGTCGGTGAGAACGATTTCCTCCCAGTGAACCTCCACGCTGCGTGCACGCGGGCGCCCCTTGGAGTCGACAGTGACGAGTGCCGCGACAGGATCTGTCGCGGCGACCTCGCGAGCGGCATCCACGAGCTGCTGCTTCGGCAGCCGTGAATACAACTCGTGCGTGGGGAGTTGTGCAAAGGAGTGCGAAGGGAGCAGGAAGCCTAGTGCTGCAAGGGCAGAGACTCCGCTTCGCTTCACCAGCGCACTTGCACTTCGTTCGCCTTCTGCTCGCACTACGGCACCGCGCTCGCCGGCACGCCGTTCGGGTAGATCTCCTGCACCGCCTGGAGAATGCGCTCAATGCGATTGTCCGGATTCGGATGTGTCGAGAAGAACTCCGGCTGCCGACCCGCACCCGAGGCCTCGGCGAGGATCTCCATGACACGCACGGCGGCCCTCGGGTCGTAGCCCACCTGCGCCGCAAACTCGACGCCGAGGCGGTCCGACTGCAGTTCGTCGCCGCGCCCGAACTTCATCTGCACGACGTTGGCCACCATCGCCGCCATGGCGGCCGACATCTGACCGCCACCGCTCGCGGGATCGTAGGTCGCCATGACGGCCGCGCCCGTGAGTCCCTGCATCAGCTCCTGCTTGGCGACGCGCTCGGCGCTGTGGCGTCCGACGACGTGGCCGATCTCGTGGCCCAGCACCGCGGCGACCTGGCCCTCGGTCTCGAGCCGGCTGAGCAGCGCATAGGTGATGAAGACCTGCCCCCCCGGCAGCGCGAAGGCGTTCACGGTGCGCTCGTCGGCGAGCACGTGGAACTCGAATCGGTAGGGAGTCTGTGCGGCCGCCGTGCCGCGCACGAGCCGCTCGCCGATCGCGTCGATCTGCTCTTGAATGCGCGCGTCCTGGTACAGGCCGCCGTGCTGCGCCGCCATCTCCGGCGCGGCTCGAACGCCGAGTGCGATCTCCTGGTCGGGCGTCATGCTGACTGCCTGAGTCTCGCCGGTCACCGGGTTGTATTGACGCTTTCCCATGTAAGAAAAGAGCGCGATGCCAGCGATGACGGCAGCGATCAGCAGACGAGCGCAACCTCCTCGTCCGGCTCCGCCGCGACGACGGACCTGCCGGCGCGGTGCTCTTCTTCCGTAAACCATGCTCTCTCCTTCCTTCGACAGTAGCTGAACCAGCCAACGCGGATCGGCTCCCGCGGCGTCGCTCTCCCTAGCCGAGCGATGCGGGGACTCACCGCGCTGCGTCGCTTGCATGGGGTCCAAGGTTCCTGACCGGACCGGTTCCAAAAGGTCACAGAAGCCACGGCCTTCGACGCTCAGCCTCTGGTAGCCTGACTCATGAGGTCCGCCACTGCTAGCCTTCTGCTTTGGCTCGTCGCCGCGGCGTTCGGATCGCCGGCAGCCGCACAGACGGACGCGAACAAGACACAGACAGACTCCGACGAGACACGGGTGCGGGCCCTGCGCATGACGGCTCCGGCTTTCCCGACGATCGCGCGGAAGGCCCGGATCCAAGGTCAGGTCTTGCTCGAGGTCGATGTCGATCCTGCAGGCAAGGTCGTCGACGTTCGCGTCGCAAAGGGGCTGCCGATGGGTCTGGCGGAGGCGGCGACAGACGCTGTGCGCAACTGGCGTTTTGAACGAGCTCCAGCCTCTAAGGAGCCGCCCCCACTCCGTCAGGCGACCGTGACATTCGACTTCCGGCTGGGATGCACCCTGAACGAGAAGCCTCTCTTCAAGCAGCTGGGCGTCAACAAGGTGCAGTACTGCGTCGCTGCGCCGCTTCTCGACGACCGAAAGATCAGCTGCGGCCCGACGATCCCGCCGACGGAATCCTCAAAGGCTGCGCAGCGGCAACTCGATCCGGGGTCAGCATGACGGTGTACCGGGTTCGCGACGGCGTACCCAGCCCGGCCGTCGTCCGCCGCCCCATCCCCTGATCGGCAGGCGAGCTCGCCGCAGCTGACTCGGCGTCGGCGTCCGGCACTCGATGAGCATTCACGCTTGACTCGGGAGGCGCGATTCGCGACAATTTTTGAGTGATCAAAAAATCTCTTGAGCCGCGCCTCACTCCGACCCTCCTCCTGCGACCCTTGGCCGTCGGTCTTGCACTGACTCTCCTTTCGACGGCGTTCGCGTGTGCGCCCACGGAGAAGCCTGCCTCCGCTGGCGGCGCGCTCCAAATCGTCACGACGACCGGCATGATCGCCGATGCGGCGCGGCGCATCGCCGGCGAGCACGCCGAGGTCGTCGCGCTGATGGGCCCGGGTATCGATCCGCATCTGTACAAGGCGACCGAGAGCGACGTCCGCAAGCTCTCCGATGCCGATCTCATCCTCTATCAGGGTCTCTTTCTGGAAGGAAAGATGGGCGACATCCTCGGGAAGCTGTCGAGCAGCCGCCCGGTGCTTGCCGTCGGCGAGGTGATCGACGAGAGCGTGCTGATGCAGCCGCCCGCGTACGAGGGGCAGTTCGATCCGCACGTCTGGTTCGACGTCGGACTCTGGGCTGAGATCCTGCTGCCGATCACCGACGCTCTCAGCGAGCTGCGTCCCGAGCACGCCGAGAGCTTTCGCGCCAACGCAGCAGCCTTCGCCGAGCAGCTGCAAGCGATGGATCAATGGGTCGACGAGTCCATCGCGACGATCCCCGAAGAACAACGCGTGCTGGTCACGGCACACGACGCCTTCGGCTACTTTGGTCGCCGCTACGGTCTCGAAGTCGTCGGACTCCAGGGACTCTCGACACTGGCAGAAGCTGGCCTCAAGGACGTCGATCGAGTCGTCGACATCGTCACCTCGCGCCAGATCCCCGCGATGTTCGTCGAAAGCAGCGTTCCGCGCCGCTCGATCGAAGCGTTGCAGGCCTCCTGTCGGGAGGCTGGCTGGGAGGTGGCGATCGGTGGCGAACTCTTCTCCGACGCTATGGGCGCGGCAGGAACTCGGGAGGGGACTTACCCCGGCATGGTCGAGCACAACGTCACGACGCTGGTCACCGCTCTCGGCGGTCGCCTCGACAGCCCCTTTCCAGGCAACGAAGAAGGCTCCTCGTGAGCGACCCCTTGGAGACGCAACGTTCCGCAAGCGCTCCCGCGGTCGAAGTCCACGACCTCACCGTCGCCTACGGCACCCAGCCGGTGCTGTGGGATGTCGACCTCGAGCTTCCCGAGGGCAAACTGATCGCCGTCGTCGGGCCGAACGGTGCCGGCAAGAGCACCCTGCTGAAAGCGATCCTCGGACTCGTCGAGCCGATCACCGGCTGGGTGAAGGTCTTCGGTGAGTCCTACGAGAAGCGACGCAGCTGGGTCGGCTACGTGCCGCAGCGCGAGAGCGTCGACTGGGACTTCCCGACCAACGCCCTCGACGTCGTCACCATGGGCGTCTACGGCCAGCTCGGTTGGTTCCGGCGGCCGAGCAGGGCTCACCGCGAGACCGCCCTGGAGTGCCTCGAGAAGGTCGGCATCGCCGATCTCGCCAAGCGTCAGATCAGCCGTCTCTCGGGCGGTCAGCAGCAGCGGGTCTTCCTGGCGCGCGCGCTCGCCCAGAACGCTCGCCTCTACTTCATGGACGAGCCTTTTGCCGGCGTCGACGCGACGACCGAGCGCGCCATCCTCTCTCTCCTGCAGGGCCTGCGCGAGAGCGGACGCACCGTCGTTGCGGTGCATCACGACCTCCAGACGGTCGCCGAGTACTTCGACGACGTCGTTCTTCTCAACGCCCGACTCGTCGCCAACGGACCGATCGAAACGACCTTCAACACCGAGAACCTGCAGCGCACCTACGGCGGCAAGCTCACGGTGCTGACCCAGGCGACCGAGGCGCTGTTGGCTCAGCGCAGGCCGGGCTGACGCCGTGCTCTCGTTCGCTGCACAGAACGTCCTCCTCGGCGCCAGCCTCCTCGGCGTCATCGGTGGCATCCTCGGCGCCTTCGCGCTGCTGCGGAGGCAGAGTCTCATCGGCGACGCTCTCGCTCATACAGCGCTGCCGGGTGTCTGTCTGGGCTACCTGCTCACCGGCAGCAAGACGCCGGCGCCCCTTCTTCTGGGCGCCATGGTCGCCGGCGTTCTCGGCTCGCTCTTCATCCTCGGCGTCGTGCGCAGCTCGCGGGTCAGCGAGGACTCGGCGATCGGCATCGTGCTCTCCGTCTTTTTCGGCTTCGGCATCGTGCTGCTCACCCACATTCAGCGCCTGCCCTTCGGCAATCAGAGCGGCCTCGACAAGTTCCTCTTCGGCCAGGCGGCGACCTTGCTGCCGCGCGACATCGCGATCATGGCGGTGCTCGGTGGCGGGGCGCTGCTCTGCATCTTCCTGCTCTACAAAGAGTTCAAAGTGCTCACCTTCGATCGCGAGTACGCCGCGAGCCTGGGCTTTCACGTGCGCGGCCTCGAGATCCTCCTCACCCTGCTCATCGTCGTCGTCGTGGTCATCGGCCTGCAGACCGTCGGCGTGGTCCTGATCATCGCGACGTTGATCACGCCCGCGGCGGCGGCCCGGCAGTGGACCGACCGCTTCGGCGGCGTGCTCCTCCTCTCGGGAGCCATCGGTGGAGCGTCCGGCAGCTTCGGCGCGCTCGTCAGCGCCAGCGTCGATCGTGTGCCGACGGGGCCGGCGATCGTCCTGGCGTCGAGCGCCGTCCTCGTCGCGTCTCTTCTCTTCGCGCCGGGGCGCGGGCTGCTGTGGACGCAGATTGCGCACCGCCGTGTCACCCGTCGCATCCAACGGGAAAACCTGCTGAAGGATCTCTACCGTTGGGGAGAGCGCCACGGCAACGACTGGTCGCAGCTCGTTTCCTGGCCCGACCTCATGGGTGAGCGCGGCGCGACGGGGGGTGCGATGTCGCGCACCCGGCAGCAGGCGAAGCAGCGGGGCTGGATCGACTCTTCAGCGGGAGGAGCCAGGCTTACCGGAGCCGGCCTCCGGGTCGCACGCAGCATCGTGCGGCGTCACCGCCTCTGGGAGCTCTACCTGACCCAGCGCCTCGAGCTGCCGGACGACCACGTGCACCGCGACGCCGAAGACATGGAGCACGTGCTCGACGATGCCCTCGTCGAGCGTATCGACCAGCTGCTCGGCCACCCGGAGACGGATCCGCACGGGCAGATGATCCCTCGACCCGCCGGAGAGGCAGCATGAGTCCGACGCTCGTCATCCTGCTGGTGGCGGTTCTCGTCGCAGCATCCTGCGCCCTCGTCGGCAGCTTTCTCGTTCTGCGCAAGATGGCGCTGCTCGGCGACGCGATCAGTCACGCGGTTCTGCCCGGCATCGTCATCGCCTTTCTGATCAGCGGATCGAGGAGCCCGGTACCGATGCTGATCGGCGCCGGAGCGCTCGGTGTGTTGACGGTCCTCCTCGTCGAGTTGGCGCACCGTACGAGACTTCTCAAGGCGGACGCTTCGATCGGCGTCGTCTTCCCCGCACTCTTCGCACTCGGCGTGCTTCTCGTCAGTCGACTCGCGGGCCAGGTCGACCTCGATCTCGACTGCGTGCTCTACGGCGAGATCGCCTACGCACCGTGGGACGTGCTGCAGCTCGGCGACGTGAACCTCGGGCCCAAGGCGCTGTGGACGAACGGCGCGACGCTCCTCCTCAACCTCGCGCTCGTGATCTTTCTCTTCAAGGAGCTCAAGCTCTCGACCTTCGACAGCGCGCTCAGCGCGGCCCTCGGCTTCTCGCCGGTCGTGCTGCACTACGCGCTGATGACCGCGGTCTCGATCACCGTGGTCGGCGCGTTCGAGTCGGTCGGCGCCATCCTGGTCGTCGCCATGCTGATCGTGCCGCCGGCGACGGCCTACCTGCTGACCGACCGGCTCGAGATGATGCTCGCGCTCGCCACAGGTTTCGGAGCGCTCTCGGCGATCCTCGGCTACGCCGGCGCACGCTGGCTCGACGCTTCGATCGCGGGCGCCATGGCCACCGCGGCCGGACTGCTCTTCGGGCTGGTCTTCATCGTCTCACCGCAGCACGGGCTGCTCGCCAAGCGCCTGCGACGCCGACGCGTCCTGGAGTCGGTGGCCGGCCGGATGGTGCTTCTGCATCTGGGACGAGACAGCGAGAGCACGTCACTCGATCTTCTCGGCCAACGCTTCTCCTGGCGTCCGCGACGGCTGGGACGTCTCGTCGACGACCTCGAGCATCGCGGTTGGGTCTCGCGGGACGGCGCGAAGGTGCAGTTGACCGCCGCCGGAGAGCAGGAGATCGAGCGGTCGGGGCATCTGCCTCTGCGTCACGGAGTCTGAAGGCTGCTGGCCACGGCCTGCCAACGTCGAGGTTCGGAGCCGGCGGAGCTGGAAGCTCGCCCTGCGAGCTCCCACTGCTCGTAGAATGGGCTCGTTGTTGATCGCTCTTTTCTTCAGGTCCCTTCATGTCGAATCTCTCCCGCATCCTCTTCGCTCTGCCGGCCTTCCTCAGCCTCCTCTGCGCTGACGTTGCGAGCGCGAAGCCGCAGGCGGTCACCGAGATCGAGTCGGCACGGCAAGCGCTGGCTGCGGATCCCGCTTCCCCTGCCCCCGCCGTCGCGCTGGGGCGCGCTCTGAGCCGGCTCGGAGCCACCGACCAGGCCCTGCTGGCCTACGCCGAGGCTCGCAGGCGTGCGCCCGACCTCATCGAGGCCTACCTGCTCCCGGCCCTCCTGCTGCGGGACGCGGGCGAAGAGCAGAGCGCTCTCGATCTCGTTCGAGACGGTCTGGAGCGCGCGCCCGACGCGGTGCCCCTGCTCGCCGAGAAGGCAGGACTCCAGCTGCGCCGCGGTCTCGCCGCTCGAGCAGCGGCGACGGCCCAGGAGGCGATCGAACGCGTCGGCGAAGCGCCGGAGCTGCTGCAAGCGCTCGGCCTTGCCCTTGCCGCCGATCCGGAGCTCAGGGACGAAGCTGAGGCACCGTTGCGCCGAGCGCTGGAGCTCGAGGCCGACGGCCCCGTTGCCGTACGCCTGACGCTCGGCGAGCTGGCGATCGAGCGCGGCGCGTTCGACGAAGCGGTCGAGCTCTTGAACGCCGCTTCCGCGAGTCACCCCGATGTTCCCGCCGTCGCCTTTCGACGAGCGACCGCACTGCGGCTCGCCGGACGCGAGGCCGAGGCCGAAGAAGCCATGGCTCGCTCTCGAGTCCTGCGCTCCGCCGACGAACAAGCCGAGGCGCAGGCGCGAGAGCACGGCACGACGCTCAACCGCGCGCAGGAGCTCGCTTCGTCGAACCAGCTCGACGCAGCACTCCGCGAAGTCGAGCGCGCCCTCCAACAGGCCCCCGATTCCGACCGTGCCTGGGCACTCAAGGCGAAGATCCTCTTCTCCATGGAGCGCATCGCCGCAGCGCTCGAAGCGATCGATCGAGCGCGCGACGCCGCACCTCAGCGCGTCGAGTACCACTATCTCGCCGGCGCGTTCCGCCGCAGCACCGGAGACTTCGGCGGCGCGGTCGGTGCGCTGAAGGCAGCGATCACTCTCGAGCCCCGCCTCGGCGAGGCGCACGCGCTGCTGGGCGGCATCGCTCTCCAGCAGCAGCGCTTCGACGACGCGGCACAGCATCTCCAGACGGCGATCGACGTCGGCCTGTCGACCGGAGACGTGCACGCTGCGTACGCACAGGTGCTGAGCCAGCTCGGACGCGGCGCCGAGAGCGCCGAGCAGTGGCGCCTGTCGAGAGAGGCTCGGGCCCGCGCCGGAAAGGGCTGACTTGAGCCTCCCGCGAACGTCGATGCTCGCGATCGCCCTGCTGCTCGGTGGTCTGGCCACTCCGGCGCAGACGCGTGCTCAGATCTTCACCGACGTCACCGAGGAGTGGGGCGTCTCCTTCCGTCACCGACACTTCGGTACCGGCGAGAAGTTCATGCCCGAGAACATGGGCGCCGGCGTCGCGCTCGCCGACTTCGACGGGGACGGCCGACTCGATCTCTACTTCGTCCAGGGAGCGCCGCTGCCGCGACGGGACGATCCGCCGATGGAGTCGCGCAATCAGCTCTTCCTGCAGAAGGAGCCGGGCCGGTTCGCCGACGCCACGGAGCGCTCCGGTGCAGACGACCGAGGCGTCGGCATGGGAGTCGCGTGGGCGGATCTCGAGCGCGACGGAGACCTCGACCTCTTCGTGACGAACTTCGGCGAGAACGTGCTTCTGCGCAACCTCGGTGAGGGGCGCTTCGAGGCCGTCGCGGAGGCCGGCGTGGAGAACGCCGAGTGGGGCGCCGGCGCTGGCTTCTTCGACGCCGACAACGACGGGGACCTCGATCTCTTCGTCGCAAACTATCTGACCGTCGACCTCGAAAAGGACGTCTGGTGCGGCAACGCGCAGTCGAAGACACGCGCCTACTGCCACCCGGACATCTACCCGGGAGCCGCCGATCGTCTCTTCCTGAATCGTGCGGAGTCGGCGAACGGATTGAACTTCGTCGACGTCTCCGACTCGGCGGGGCTGGCCGAGAGCAAGGACGCCAAGGGACTCGGCGTCGGTCTGCTCGATCTCGACGAAGACGGCCTCGCCGACATCGTCGTGGCGAACGACTCCACACCGAACCACGTCTACCTCTCCACCGTCCAGGGTGGTGGTCGGAAAGACGCTCCGACGTACCGAGAGAGCGCACTCGAGCTGGGCCTCGCTCTGAGCGGCGACGGAGCGCCCGAAGCAGGCATGGGTCTCGTCCAGGAGGACTTCGACGGCGACGGCCGTCCCGAGCTCTTCTTCACCCACCTCGACCAGGAGACCAACACCCTCTATCGCGAGATCGCGCCGCAGCTCTGGCAGGACGTCAGCGAGCGCGCGGGACTCGGTGCACCCTCCCTGACGTGGGTCGGGTTCGGCGTGGAGGCCATCGACTTCGACAACGACGGTGACCTCGACCTCTTCGTCACCAACGGACACATCATCGACAACATCACTGAGTTCAGCAGCGAGCGTGCGCACGCGCAGCCGCTCCTCCTCTTCCAAAACGACGGCACGGGGCGTTTCCGTGACGTCTCCGAGAGCCTCGCACCGCTCGGGCGTTTCGTCGGACGCGGAACCGCACAGGGAGACCTCGACGGAGACGGCGACCTCGACCTCGTCGTGACACAGAACGACGGCCCGGCGCGAATACTGCGCAACGACGGCCCCGCGGGAAACTCCTGTCAGGTTCGACTGAGCGGAAGCCGGAGCAACGTGCACGGTTGGGGTGCCAAGCTCACGGCGACCGTCGGCGCGCGAACGTTGGTTCGCTGGGCCCGGGGATCGAGCGGTTACCTCTCCCAGGGATCGCCGACCGTCTGGTTCGGCCTCGCAGCAGCGTCGCGGATCGACCGAGTCCGCGTCGACTGGCCGTCCGGTCTGTCCGAGACCTTCGCCGGGCTCATCGCCGGAACCGCGCACCACCTCGTCGAAGGAAGCGGCACCCTGGTCGACGCTGCACAGAATTGAGCGGGAGCCTCGTCGCGGCAGCGTCGACTCAGCCTCCCCCGACGAGTCCTCGTCTCCGACCAGCTGCCCCCTGACGCCTGACTCGCGCGCCGAGGCCTCCCGCTCATTTCAGGCAGCGGCATTTTGTGCGGCTCACCCTCAAGAGATTCCGCGCTGATCCGAAAAAAGCCCGAGAATTCGTAGACCTCACGATGGTTCGACGGTCTGTTGAAAGGGCCAACCTGCTGACACCAAAAGGCTTAGAGGATTTGGTGCGAACCGTGCAAAAAGCCGTCTTTACAAAGCCGACGCGACGCCTTTACGCTGCGTTCAAGACACATCCGCGAGGCTGCCTCGCAAGTCACAGAACGACGGTCTTTGCAGTGCCGATTCATTGGGGGTCGGAGCCGCAGAGCACCACGTGCCACCCTTGTCGACTTCTGAGTCGACGTCCCGTTTGGGGCTCCCGTAGCCCTCTTTGAACGCTCATCGTGAGAGAGGAAATTCCATGAAGCGCTTTTCGTTCGCTCCTGGCGTGTTCTGCCTGCTCACCGCCGCGCTGCTGCTGGTCTCCGCACCTGCCGCTGCCCAGGTGGTGACGGGAGAGATCCAGGGCACCATTACCGACGCCAGCGGTAGCCCGCTCCCCGGCGTCACCGTCACCGTCAAGAACCAGGACACTGGCATCGGCCGTACGGTGATCACCAATGCCAGCGGTGCTTACAACGCCAAGGCTCTGCGCCCCGGCGTCTACGAGGTCGTGGCATCGCTCGAGGGCCTTCAGACGATTCGTCAGGAGAACATCCAGATCCTCACGCGGCAGGTCAAAGACATCAACCTGCAGATGCAGGTCGAGTCGACCACCGAGGTCATCACGGTCACCGCAGAGACCCCTCTCATCGAGGTCTCCCGCACCTCCGCCGCCAACTACGTCGACGAAGTCGCCATCGACAACCTGCCGATCAACGGCCGCGACTTCACCACCTTCGCGACCCTGACCCCGACGGTGCTGGTCGACCGCAGTCGCGGCTTCCTGACGATGAGCGGCCAGCGCGGCATCTACACCGATCTCAACGTCGACGGCGCGAACAACAAGTCCACTTTCTTCGGCTACGGCCGCGGCGGTGAGGCGACGGAGAACGACGGCCTGATCATCGCGCAGGACTCCGTGCAGGAGTTCAAGATCGTGGTCAACGAGTTCTCGCCCGAGTTCGGTCGTTCCGGCGGTGGCTCGATCAACGTCGTGACCAAGTCCGGCACCAACGCCTTCCAGGGCAGCGTCTTCGCGCAGTACCGCGACGACGCCGGCGCCGCCGACCTGCCTTCGTCACCGCTGGACGACTTCCGCGGCGTCGACGGCTCCGCGCCGGTCGACGAGTTCGAGCGCCTCGACTGGGGCCTCTCGCTCGGCGGTCCGATCAAGCAGGACAAGACGCACTTCTTCCTCGCGGGTGACTTCGTCGGTCGCGACGAGCCCTTCTCGCGCACGATCAGCGTCGAGACCGACTGGGACGGCTGCGGCGCTTCCGGCTCGCTGAACTGCCTCAGCGCCTACGACGCCATCCTCCTCCGCGCTCAGAACGAGCCGGACTTCGCCGCTCTCGTCGACGGCTTCGAGCGTCGCGCTGACGGCACCGCTCAGGGCAACTTCGTGCGCTCGGTCGACAACACGATTCTCTTCGGCAAGATCGACCAGCAGTTCACCGACACCCAGCAGGCTTCTCTTCGCCTCAACTTCACCGACTACGAGCGCACCTCCGGGTTCCTCGACGAAGAGTCGCTGAAGGTCGAGGAGACGCTCTCCGCGATCGGTTCCTGGACATCGATCATCGGCGCCAACGCCGTCAACGAGTTCCGCTTCCAGTACGCAACGGACGACCTCGACCGTCTGTCGCAGCGCGTCGGTCAGCCGATCGAAGCGCAGGTTCGCTTCCTGCTGCCGGGCGTCTTCGCCTCGGTCGGCAAGTTCGACTTCCTGCCGATCTTCGTCGAAGAGACGCAGACGCAGCTCCGCAACGACTTCTCGTACCTCTTCGGAGCGCACGACATGAAGTTCGGCGTCGACTACTCCGACGACGACCTCAAGCAGCTCTTCGCGGGCTCGCGCGACGGTCGCTACGACTTCTTCTCGGTCGAGGATTTCCTCAACAACGATGCCGGCCGCGCTCGCATCTACTTCGGTAACGTCCAGTTCCCGAACTACGACGAGGCGCAGGAGTCACTCGGCATCTACGCCCAGGACACCTGGAAGACGGGCGACCTGACCCTCAACTACGGCATCCGCTACGAGGCCGAGTACAACCCGGACAACCTCGACCACGTCTTCGGCGACGGTCGCAGCATTCCGGACGACACGGACAACATCGGCCCTCGCGTCGGCCTCGCTTGGAGCCCGAACGGCACTGACGTCTTCCGCGCCGGCGCCGGCCTCTTCTTCGGCCGTACCGCGACGCTGCTGTTTGCCAGCCAGATCCAGGAGAACGGTATCTTCCCGAACTTCGGCCGCATCACGGTCAGCCCGGGCCAGACCGGCTTCGTTCCGCTGGGACAGCAGATTCCGAACCAGAACCCGCCGGCTGCAACGGTGCCTTCGAGCTCCTTCGTCGACCCGGACTGGGAGCTGGCCGAGACGGTTCGCGTCAACGTCGGCTACGAGCGCACGCTCAGCTCCGACTGGACGGCCAAGGTCGACGCCATCTACGCCGAGGGTGACAACCTTCAGCGCAACGTCGACATCAACCGCCAGATCGAGCGCTACGACGAGTTCGGCCGCCCGATCTACGCCGACGCCCGCCCGGGTGCCGCGGCGCTGGGTCTCGAGGACACGATCATCAACCAGATCCTGGTTCGTCGTTCCATCGGCAACTCGGAGTACAAAGCCCTGACGTTCGCGGTTCGCAAGCGCTACTCGAACGGCTTCTCGCTCGACGCCCACTACACGTGGTCCGAGGACGAGGACGACGACTCCAACGAGCGCTCGGCCACCGGCGTCACGATCACCGACATCACCAACCCTGGCTACGACTGGGGCCTGTCGGACCGCAACGTCGAGAACCGTTTCGTCGTGACCGCCGTGTACGAGCTGCCCTGGGAGATCAAGGTCTCGGGTGTCTTCGAGTATCGCGACGGCACGCCGTTCTCCGCACAGGAGCAGTCGGTCGACGTGCACAACTACCCGTTCGGCAACGGTTTCTTCGGTGACGACGCTCTCGCCGTCATCAACGGTCAGCTGACCCAGCGAAACCAGTTCACGAACGAGGACGTCACCACCGTCGATCTGCGCTTCTCGAAGTTCTTCACCTTCGGGGAGAACTACCAGGCCGACTTCTACCTGCAGGCGTTCAACCTCTTCGACGAGAACGCTTTCACGGTCGGCGGTTCGCAGACCGACCCGACGCTCTCGAGCGGCGCGGTGAACCCGGAGTTCGGCATTCCGAACAATCTGCTCACGCAGCAGCGCCAGATCGAGTACGGCGTCCGCCTCAGCTTCTAGTCGAGATTCAGCCTTCGGCTGAAGCTCGCCTAGCTGTGGCTTTCTCAGGGCCAAAACTCTGAGAAAGCACACGGCTAGCCGAGGCGCACAAGAGAAAGGGTCTCCTTCGGGAGGCCCTTTTTTGTTTGCCCGCACGAACCGAACAAAGGCCCAACCGATGCCGCGACGCTGGTATCGTCCGGGCTGTTTCATGAACAGGACAGATCAGGCCACGGCGCGGGAATTGATCGACCGCGCGCGCGAGCTGACCCCTGAGGACCGTCGCGAATTCCTCGACAGCGAGGTCGGCGAAGACAGCAGCTTTCTGTCGACGCTGAACCTCGAGATCGAGGACGACGACAGCTTCCTCGTTCCGGGCGGAGCACTTCAGGGAGCGTTCTTCGAAGATCTCGCCGACAAGATCGAGGGTACCGAGG